>NZ_CP125380.1:2307916-2612500 GCF_034009455.1 Pseudomonas sp. P5_109 | reverse complement strand
CCAGAACTGATCGTTATAGAAGAAGTTGCAGTTGAGCCGCTCGATGAACTCGCCCAGTGCCGATGCCAGCGCGCCTTCCTTGGTCGCGCCTTTACCGTTGGTAAAACACATCGGCGAGTGCGCATCGCGAATATGCAGCGACCACACATTGGGAACGATATTGCGCCACGAGGCGATTTCAATCTTCATGCCCAGGTCGGCGAGGATGCCCGACATGTTGGCGATGGTTTGCTCCAGCGGCAGGTCCTTGCCCACAATGTAGGTGCCCGCTTCACTTGTCGAATGCGGCATCAGTAACGCCTGGGCATCGACGTCGAGGTTTTCGACCTCTTCAATCACAAACTCAGGCCCGGTTTGCACCACCTTCTTTACCGTGCAACGGTCGATGGAGCGCAAGATCCCCTGGCGGTCCTTGGCGGAGATGTCCGCCGGCAATTCGACCTGAATCTTGAAAATCTGGTTGTAGCGGTTTTCCGGGTCAACAATGTTGTTCTGCGACAGACGGATATTTTCGGTGGGGATATTGCGAGTCTCGCAATACAGCTTCACGAAGTACGCCGCGCACAACGCCGACGAAGCCAGGAAGTAATCGAACGGTCCAGGCGCCGAGCCATCGCCTTTGTAGCGAATGGGTTGATCGGCAATCACCGTGAAGTCGTCGAACTTGGCTTCAAGTCGAAGGTTGTCGAGAAAGTTGACCTTGATTTCCATGTGCGATTACCAGAATAACGAGCTATACGATTTGGCCGCCATTATCCGGTTTTTCAGCACTGACCGTTAACTTTCCACTATTTATCGATCAACGCGACACCGCGCTCCTCAAGCAAGCGCACAAACATCGTCAGGCTCTGCGACACCGTTCCCCTACGCCACACCAGCCAGGTGCGCAGATAGCGGAACGACTCCGACAACGGCCAAACGCTGACCGTCGTGCATCCCGGCATGCTTTCGAGCATGCTGCGGGGCATCAGCGCCAGGCCGGCACCGGCGCTGACGCAGGCCAGCATGCCGTGATAGGACTCCATTTCGAAAATCTTGCCCGGCACCGCCGCGCCATTGGCGAACCAGCTCTCGAAATGATGGCGATAGGAGCAGTTGGAGCGGAAGGCATAGATGTTTTCGCCATTCACATCCTTGGCCCGATGAATCGGCTCATGGTTGAGCGGTGCGATCAGGACCATTTCCTCTTCGAAAGCAGGCACGCCTTCCAGTGCCGGATGCAGCACCGGACCATCGACGAATGCCGCGGCCAGCCGCCCCGACAGCACCCCGTCGATCATGGTTCCGGAGGGACCGGTGGACAGGTCCAGCTCGACCTTGGCGTGCTTCTGGTTGTAGGCGGCCAATAGCTCTGGAATACGAACCGCGGCAGTACTTTCCAGGGAACCCAGGGCGAAGGCGCCCTGCGGCTCTTCACCCGCCACTGTCGCGCGCGCCTCCTGAACCAGGTCGAGAATACGTCGAGCGTAATCCAGAAAACTCCAGCCGGCCGGCGACAAGCGCAGGCGACTCTTCTCGCGAATAAACAGGTCCACCCCCAAGTCCAGCTCAAGCTGCTTGATTCGGGTCGTCAGATTCGAAGGCACCCGGTGGATATGCTGGGCGGCTACGCTGATGCTGCCGTGCTCGGCGACAGCCTTGAAAATTTCGAGCTGAACCAGATCCAAGTCATTCTCCAAACGTGAACGTTATGCTCAGTATTATTCAGTTTCCATAAAACATATACCCCCCTAACCTGAGCACATTCCCACCTAGCAGGACGGTGCCATGACCAACGTTTCCAGCCTTACCCATGCCATTTCGATCAACCCGACCACTGGCGAACAGATCGGCCAGTACCCTTTCGACTCCGATTCGGCATTGCAGGCCGCACTGACGCGGGCCGCAAGCGGGTTTCGAGCCTGGCGCAGCAAACCGGTTAAACAACGCGCGCAGCTTTTGATCAACCTCGGCCAAGCCTTGCGCAACAATGCCGAGGCCATGGCCAACATGATCACCCTGGAAATGGGCAAGCCGATTACCCAGGCCCGTGGCGAAATTGAAAAATGTGCCCAGCTCTGCGAGTGGTACGCCGAACACGGTCCCGCCATGCTGAGCCCGGAACCGACCCAGGTTGAAGGCGACAAGGCACGCATTGAGTATCGCCCGCTCGGCCCGATTCTCGCCGTCATGCCATGGAACTTCCCCATCTGGCAAGTCCTGCGCGGCGCGGTCCCCACCTTGCTCGCCGGCAATACCTTCGTGCTCAAGCACGCGCCAAACGTCATGGGCAGCGCCTACCTGCTGCTGGATGCCATCAAGCAGGCGGACTTTCCTGAAGGCGTTTTCGAAGTCATCAACGTCACCCCGGAAGGTGTATCCAAGGCGATCGCCGATCCACGCATCGCGGCTGTCACCCTCACCGGTAGCGTTCGTGCGGGCATGGCCATTGGTGCCCAGGCCGGAGCAGCACTGAAGAAATGCATATTGGAACTGGGTGGCTCCGACCCATTCATCGTGCTCGACGACGCAGACCTCGATGAGGCGGTAAAAGCCGCCGTGATCGGGCGCTATCAAAACACCGGACAAGTCTGCGCCGCCGCCAAACGCCTGATTGTCGAGCAAGGCGTTGTCGAGGAATTCACCCGCAAGTTCGTCGAGGCTACCCAACGACTGGTTGTCGGTGATCCACTCGCCACCACCACTTACATCGGCCCGATGGCTCGCTTCGACCTGCGTGACGAACTGGATCAACAGGTGCGCGACACTCTGGAAGAAGGCGCGACGTTGCTGATGGGTGGAAAGAAGGCTGAAGGCCCCGGCAACTACTATGAACCCACCGTGCTCGGCGATGTGACGGATCAGATGACATCATTCAAACAGGAATTGTTTGGTCCAGTGGCCACAATCATCACGGCCCGCGACGCAGCCCATGCGCTGGAACTGGCCAATGACAGCGAGTTCGGTCTAACCGCCACGATCTACACGCGCAATAGCGAACTCGCCCAACAAATGGCCAACGAACTTGAAACCGGCGGCGTATTCATCAACGGTTATAGCGCCAGCGATCCGCGAGTCAGCTTCGGTGGCGTGAAGAAGAGCGGCTTTGGCCGTGAACTTTCGCACTTCGGAGTGCGCGAATTCTGCAATGCACAGACCGTTTGGCTGGATCGGCGGTAAGGGCTGCGTAGTGCTCCCGGGGTATAAATAGGGGATTTTTCAGACATGCATTAGCCCAACCTTCTCAGGTTGGGCTAATTCGTTGAAAAACAGGCTCGGGACGGAGTAATTCGAACACTCGCCCCCTAGTACCCCATATAGTTAATCATTAGACATCCCTGGATCAATTTACCCATCCATAGAATCTTCAAGCCCAGTAAAACTGGGCCATTCTGCGCATCACTCTTCCCATCGAAGGCGATCAACACCTCCACTCCATCGAGCCGAAAGTTATTTCACCCGACAAATACACCCATTACCTATCATCATATTACACCTTATTGAGCAATAATTATTTGGTGCACTCTAGCACTCACACTTTCAACGAATAACACGACCTCCCAATAACAGCCTGATCAACGCCAATAGACCTCACTGACTTCTTATAACATTCGTTGACACTAAGACAAAGACACCCTAGATTAATCGCACTCTGCCAACACCCAAACGACGCATCAACTTTTAAAAGTTAATGGAATGCTGAGTTTCTGAATTATTTCATTCCTGGTACAACGCATGAAATATGTAGATGATATTGCGAAACTCTTTACACGTTTTGGCGCCAATGCGGAGAGCTACCAGGAAATACAACCGAACTACAAAGATTTCAAAGACGACCCGGTTACACCTGCACTCGCTGAGCCAGAATCGTCGCTGGCCTTGCCTCCCCCAACACCAACGCCAACGCCCCCTGTGTTTCTCCTGGACGAGCCACAGCCTTCTTTATTGATTGGCGCGTTGGTCGAGCCTGTGAAGAATGTTGTCCTCTCGCGGCCTTCACCCCTATCCCCTCACCTGGCCAAGCCACCTGCGAGTTCTGCTGCGGGTGACCGTCAGCGATTGAGCGACCTGTTGCGTGAACTCAACCAGGTTCGTCGAGACGGTCTGCCAGAAACGACGCACAAGCGGACTAAGGCGAAGGTCATTGCTATCGTTTCGGCGAATGGTGGGGTGGGTAAAAGCACCGTCGCCGCTGGCCTTGCAAAAACCCTTCGGCGCCCTGGCGGGCGTACCATCGCGATTGATCTGGACCCTCAGAACGCTCTGTCCAGCCACTTGGGTATCACCCGGCAGGTTTGCGGGCTGATCCAGCTCAAAGAGCAGGACGCAGACTGGGGCGCTCATCGCCTGCCGGGCTTTAACGACAGCGAGTGCCTGCCCTTCGGCACTGGCGAGGTGAACGATCGCCGATTGCTCAAGCAGTTGATGCTTGAAGATTCTGACTGGTTGAATCAGCACCTTGCGTCAATGAACCTCAACGAAAACGATACCGTGGTCCTGGACACGCCTTCAGGTGCGACTGTCTATTCGCAACAGGCACTCGATGCCGCCGATCTGGTGCTGGTGATGACGGTGGCCGACGCGGCCTCCTATCTGGCACTGGACACCATGACCCAGTGGCTGGAAACCAGCCGACGACGCGCGCAGCGGCACCGGTATGTACTCAACCAACGGGATGATTCGCGTTCGTTCAGCAGGGACATGGGCGTGCTGTTTCTGCGGCGGCTCGGCGCTAATCTGATCGGGACGATTCGCCTCGATCACCAGTTCAACGAGTCGCTGGCCTATGGTCGGGACCTGCTGCAGTACGCACCTGAGAGCATTGGCTGTCAGGACATTCTCTCGCTGTCAGGCGCGGTCCATGCCCTGCTTTTCGCGGATGCGTCCAGACAGCAGGACACACCATGACCGTCCAGCTGAATCAGCTACCTGCAAAGGCGTGGTGGCTGGAGGAGCTATTGGATACTTTCCAGGCTCGCGTCAATCGATGGCCCCTGCGTTGGCGCCAAGGCCTGAAGCTCTCAGTCGGGCTGTTCGCCGCATTGTTAGTGCTGGGTATCCTCAGTGCGCCGCTGAACCTGTATTCCCAGGCCGCGTTTGCCGCCGTCTGTTTTGCCGCCAGCCTGATCATCCGCAAGCAAGCCGGGCGCCTGGCGATCCTGACCCTGATCACCCTCTCGCTGATTGCTTCGCTGCGCTACATGTACTGGCGCCTGACCGACACCCTGGGCTTCGACAACTGGCAGGATGCCGTATTTGGCTACGGACTGGTGCTGGCCGAGCTGTATGCCTTGCTCGTCCTCGTCTTCGGCTACGTACAGACCGCCTGGCCGCTGCACCGCACACCACAGTTTCTGCAACAGCCGCCCGCTGAATGGCCGACGGTAGATGTCTTCATTCCCACCTATAACGAAGCGTTGGGCATCGTCAAACTGGTGGTGCTTGCCGCTCAGGCCATCGACTGGCCCGAGGGCAAAATGCGGGTGCACATGCTCGATGACGGACGCCGGGAAGAATTCAAGGCTTTCTGTCAGCAGATTGGTGTCAACTACATCACCCGCGACAACAATCAACATGCCAAGGCCGGCAACCTCAACGAGGCACTCAAGGTCACCGATGGCGAGTTCATCGCCATATTCGACGCCGACCACGTGCCCACCCGGTCCTTCCTGCAGATCACCATGGGCTGGTTTTTAAAGGACCCGAACCTGGCGTTACTGCAAACGCCACACTTCTTCTATTCACCCGATCCGTTCGAAAAAAATCTCGATACCTTTCGCTCGGTGCCCAATGAAGGTGAGCTGTTCTACGGCCTGGTGCAGGACGGCAACGACCTGTGGAACGCGGCATTCTTCTGTGGCTCCTGCGCGGTCATCCGGCGGACTCACTTGCTGGAAGTCGGCGGCATCGCCACCGAAACCGTGACGGAGGATGCGCACACGGCACTCAAGCTCAATCGCCGTGGCTTCAATACGGCCTACCTCGCCATTCCACAAGCGGCGGGCCTGGCCACCGAAAGCCTTTCCCGACACATCAGCCAGCGCATACGTTGGGCGCGGGGCATGGCGCAGATTTTTCGGACCGACAATCCGCTGTTTGGCAAAGGACTGAACCTGGGGCAGCGCATCTGCTACCTCAACGCCATGATGCACTTTTTCTATAGTTTGCCTCGCCTGGTGTTCTTGACCGCCCCCTTGGCCTACCTGATGTTCGACGCGCAGATTTTCCATGCATCGGCGCTGATGGTCACGGTCTATGTGCTGCCGCATATTTTCCATTCCAGCCTGACCAACTCAGCCATCCAGGGGCGCTTCCGCCATTCCTTCTGGAACGAAGTGTATGAGTCGGTGTTGGCCTGGTACATCATGCGACCAGTGCTGTTGGCCTTGGTCAGTCCTTCGCTGGGCAAGTTCAACGTGACTGACAAGGGCGGCACCATCGAGGAGGACTATTTCGACTGGAAGCTCGCGCGGCCTTACATCGTCCTGCTGACCTTGAACATGATCGGTCTGGTGTTTGGCGTGGTGAAACTGATCGGGAGTGATTCGGCCGAGGTCACGACCCTGCTGATCAATCTGGCCTGGACTGTGTACAACATCATTATCGTCAGCACCGCCGTGGCGGTGGCCACTGAGTCCTCTCAGGTGCGCAACGAACCCAGGGTACCTGCAGATCTGCCTGTGCGCGTCTATCGCGAAGACGGCACCTCGTTCGATTGCAAAACCCAGGACTTCTCACAAAACGGCGTGGGTCTTGCACTGCCACCGCAGGTTCAGCTCAGCGTCAAGGAGAAGCTGCGACTCTGCATTCTGCGCACGCCTCCCTCAAGCCTCTTTCCCGCAACAACGATCTTCAGCAACGACAACGTGGCGGGCGTGAAATTCGAGGCTTTGACCCTGCGCCAGCAAAGCGAGCTGGTACGACTGACCTTTTCACGGGCCGACACCTGGGCCAATGCCTGGGGTAACGGCCGCCTCGACGCGCCCATGTCTGCGTTGCGCGAGGTCAGCAGCATTGGCTTACGCGCCATCCTGCGCTTGTTCGTTGCAACCCTAAAGGACGGTCAGGCGCTGCTGCGCAAGCGCCCGAACGCACCATCACCTATCGACTCCACTGCGGACACGCAACGATCTTGAAGCCTTCCACTCGCCAGACCTTTCATCCTCGTCGCTCACTCATGCTGATTGCCTGCTCGCTAGTGGGCTGGAGCGGCTGTGCCTTGAATGCCGCCGCCCAAATCAGCGCCACAGAGCCGGCGGTAATGCCCATCGCATCGTTGCCCGGGACCGATGCCCCGAGCAACAGCTATACCCGCACCCTCAAGGAGCTGGGCAAAAGCTATTCGATGACCCTTAAAGGCGTGGAGGCGACCGATAGCGTGAATTTCGATGTGCGCGCCGACGAAGTCGTCACGGCAGCACAGGTCACACTGCAGTACAGCTACTCACCGGCGCTGCTGGCCGACCTGTCGCAAATCAACGTGCTGATCAACGATCAAGTGGCCGCCAGCCTGCCCCTCCCGAAGGAAGAGGCCGGTAAGTTGCAGACCCGGACCGTGCAGATTCCGCCGCAGACCATCACCGAATTCAACCGGCTCAGCCTGCAGTTCATCGGTCACTACACGATGCAATGTGAAGACCCTTTGCACTCCAGCCTTTGGGCCAGGATCGGCAACGAGAGCCAGCTGAGCCTTCAGGTGTCGTCGATTAAACAGCCCAATGATCTGTCCGCTCTGCCGCTGCCCCTGTTCGATCGTCGAGATGCCTCGCTCCTGAAACTGCCCTTCGTGTTTGCCGCGCGCCCTAGCGCTTCGGAGCTTGAAGCCGCCGGCATCCTGTCTTCCTGGTTCGGCGCACTGGCCAGCTACCGCGGCGCAACCTTTCCCGCCAGCCTCACCAGCCTGCCGGCCAAAGGCAACGCAGTGGTGTTTATCAGCGGCAGTGAATCAACGACCTTGAGTGGCTTACCGATCAAAGAGGCCACGGGGCCGACATTGACCCTCGTGAGCAACCCGAATGATGCTCAGGGCAAACTGTTGATCGTCTCCGGGCGTGATGGCGCCGATCTCAAAGTCGCCGCGACAGCGCTGGCACTCGGCGGCTCGGCCTTTTCCGGGCAGAGCGTGGTGATCGACCGGATCGACTCGCTCAAGCCACGTCAACCGTACGACGCGCCCAACTGGCTGCCCTCCGATCGCCCGGTTCGTCTGGGTGAACTGGCGAAGCCCGCAGAACTCAATGTATCGGGTTATAACCCAGGACAAATGACCGTTGCCCTGCGCTTGCCACCCGATCTGTTCAACTGGCGCGAGCCTGGTGCGCAACTTGACCTGAAGTACCGCTATACACCGCAACCGGTCTCCACCAATTCTTCGTTACTGATCAGTTTCAATGACACCTTTATCAAGTCGATCGACCTGCCTTCGATCGAGAAACTCGGCAACAGCGACAGTCTGCTGTCGATGCTCAAAACCGACGACAGCCTGGCCCGCACTTCGCGCATGCTATTGCCGCTCAATTCCGTCGCGCTGCAATCGCGCCTGCAATTTCGCTTTATGTATGACTACATCAAACAGGGTGAATGCCGCGACATCATCATCGACAACATGCGCGGTGTGATCGACCCGGACTCGACCCTGGACCTCAGCCAATACGAACACTTCATGGCCATGCCCAACCTCGGGGTGTTCAAGGACAGTGGCTTCCCGTTCACCCGCATGGCCGACCTGTCTGAAACATCGGTGATCCTGCCCAACGAGCCAGGCCCGGCCGATCTGAGCGCCTATCTGACCCTGCTGGGCCGCTTCGGCGACTCCACCGGTTATCCGGCCACCGGCGTGAAGGTGGTCCCTGCCGATCAGGTGGCCGAGCAAAGCGACCGGGATTTGCTGGTGCTCGCCTCGGGCAACAATCAGCCGCTACTGCAGCAATGGCAAAGCCTTCTGCCGGCCAAGGGCGAAGACACTGCGCAGTACTTTGAACTGTCTGACCTGCCCTTGCGTCTGCGCAACTGGATCAGCCCGGACACGAAAACCAATCTGCGTGAAGCGCGCAGCAGCTTCAGGTTTAGTGCTGAGGACGGCAGTGCTTATCTGACCGGATTCGAATCGCCGCTCAAGAGTGGGCGCAGCGTAGTGTTTATCGCCAGCGCAAGGCCCAACGGCCTGGCCGACGTGACCAGCGCCCTGCTCAGCAGCGAAGAAAACGCCAACGAATTGCAAGGCAGTCTGGTGGTGGTCAGGGGCACGCATGTCGAATCGTTGGTCGCCGAGCAGGATTACTACGTCGGGCGCTTGGGTCCATTGCGCTATCTGCAGTGGTACCTCTCGCAGAACGTAATGGCGCTCATGCTGTTCACCCTCATCGGGGTCCTGCTGCTTGCTTGCATGGCCTACCTGGCCCTGCGCTTACGGGCCAAACGTCGTCTTGGCCAATGAGCCGCGCGGGCCTGTGTCGTCCATGAGCAGCCGGGGTACTTCACTTCGCCAGGGCCTGCGCGGTAACGCGCGCAGGTTGAGCGCTGTACTTGCGCTCGCCCTGACGGCGCCGGCGATAGCGGCCGCACAATCCTGCGAGCCACCGGCCTGGCCACTGTGGCAAACCTATGCAACACGCTTCGTCCAGGCCGACGGACGGGTTCTGGAATCGAGCCTTGAGAACAATCACAGCACCTCTGAAGGGCAGTCCTACGGCATGCTCTTCGCACTGATCGGCAACGATCAGCCGCGCTTTGACAAACTCTGGCGCTGGACCTCAGCCAACCTCGCCGGCACAGACATCGCCACACGCCTGCCGGGCTGGTTATGGGGGCAAGGCACGGACGGCCAATGGCGTCTGCAAGACGCCAATTCGGCCGCCGACGCCGACCTGTGGATCGCCTACGCCCTGCTCGAAGCCGCACGCCTGTGGCATCGGCCGGACTATCGCCAGGACGCCCTGCGCCTGATGGCGACGATCGAAGCGCAATTGGTCGTCAAGCTGCCCGGGCTGGGCCCGATGGTATTGCCTGGACCACAGGGTTTCGTCCGGCCGGACGCTTTCTGGCGCCTGAATCCCAGCTACCTGCCACTGCCACTGTTACGGCGGCTGGCCATGGAAGCCCCCACCGGGCCCTGGCAAGCGATTGCCAACAACACTGCGACGATGATTGCCCATTCCAGTCGCCACGGTTTCATCGCTGACTGGGTCGGTTATCAAGGCACTTCAGCACAATCGGGTGTTTTCGTGAGCGACCCGATCAACGGTGACACGGGCAGCTACGACGCCATTCGCGTGTACCTCTGGCTGGGCATGAGTGATACCTCCGAACCGCTGGCAGCGCTGCTGCTCAAACGGCTGGACGGCATGGCCCGCAGCACTGTCGCAACGGGCACCCCCCCGGAAACAGTCCAGGTTATCCACGGCAGTGTTCAGGGGCAGAGTCCGTTCGGATTTCGGGCTGCACTGATTCCCTACCTTGAGGCCAAGGGGCAACCCAAGTTGGCCGGTCAGCAACGACGCCACGTGGAACTCGCCTTGCTCGAGGTGCTGGCCAGGCCTGATGCCGACGCCGGTCCGCCGCGTTACTACGACTTGATGCTCAGCCTGTTCGCGCTCGGCTGGGCAGATAAACATTATCGATTCCGGGAAGACGGAACGCTGAAACTCTCCTGGGAGACCGCATGCACGCGCACCACCGCACGCTAGCCATCGCCGTCATGAGCGCATGGACGGCCGCAGCTGCCCACGCTCAAAGTCCGACGCCACAGACATTACTCGTCGAGCAAGGGCAGTATTGGCAGTTGCACAACAACCCTCAACGCGCTGCGGAAGTCTGGCTGAAGGTCCTGCTGCTGGACCCGGTCCAGGTTGACGCACTGTATGGCCTGGGCTTGATCGGCGTGCAACAGGGCAAGGCACAACAGGCGCAGCAATACCTCGCCCGCTTGCAGGCCATCCAGCCAGCGCCCCGGCAGGCACTGCAATTGGCGCAGGACATCGCCCTGGCACAACCGCAGAGCCAGCAGCGCCTGGAAGAGGCTCGGCGTCTCGTCGATGCCGGTGAGCGTGACAAGGCGACCGTCGTGTTTCGCTCGCTGTTCGATGGCCGTCCACCTCAAGGTACGATCGGCCGCGAATATTACAACAACCTTGCTTTCAATCAGGCTGACTGGGCTGAAGCGCGCAGCGGATTTCAGCGCTTGCAACGTGAGATGCCCAACGACTCAATCGTCGCGCTGTTTTACGCCAAGCATCTGGTGCGCCATGAAGACAGTCGTGCCGAGGGCATCCGCGCCCTGGCCGCGCTGACCCAGCGTACCGACATTGCCGGTGATGCCGACGAAAGCTGGCGCTTGGCGCTGACCTGGATCGGTCCTCCCAATCCGGCACAAGTGCCGTTGTTCGAGGCGTACCTCAAGACGCATCCGGATGACGTGGAAATCCGGGCGCAGATGGACAAGGGCAAGCAACAGGTAGCAACGACTGCCAGCAAGGAATGGCAACCGCCCGCCGACGTTGCGCGCGGCCTGAAGGCGCTCAAAGCAGGCGATCAGGCCACCGCCGAACAGGCTTTTCAAGCGCGCTTGAAAACCCACCCCGATGATGCCGACGCGCTGGGCGGCCTTGGGGTTGTTCGCCAGCAGCAACACCGACTGGCCGAAGCGGAAAAGCTCCTGGGGCAAGCCACGCGACTACCTGACGGCAGCCAGTGGCAAGTCGCGCTGAACGAAGTGCGCTACTGGGCTGCGTTGCAGCAGGCCCGGGACGCCCAGGCCAAAGGCCAGACAGCCCAGGCAGTGGCCTTGGCAAACCAGGCGCTGCGTCTGACCCCGAACGGGGTCGACGCTCGCCTCGCCCTGGCGGATATTCAGGCCAGCGCGGGCCAGTTCGATGACGCTCAGCGCAACTATCGCCAGGTGCTGAGCCTGCGCCGCGACGACCCTCAAGCACAGGAAGGGCTGGTCAATGTGCTGCTCAAGAGCGGCAAGAACGATGAAGCCCAGCAACTGATCAACAGCCTGCCAGCCACTGGACAGGCAAAGATCGGCCAGTCCGCACGCCTGCAAGCCTTGCGCGCGACGCAACTGGCTGCCCTCGCCGAACAACGCAACGACCTGCCCGCTGCGCGCAACGCCTTGCAAGACGCGTTGCGCGTTGAGCCGGACAACATCTGGACGCGTTTTGCCCTGGCCCGCCTGAACCTGGCGATGGGCGAACCGCAAAAGGCCCGGGACCTGATCAACGCCATGCTCCAGGCCCACCCCGACAATGCCGATGCGCTTTACGTCAGCGCCTTGCTGTCGGTCCAGATGGGTGAGTGGAAAGTCGCACAGACAACGTTGGCCCGCTTGCGCCCCGACCAGCGCACCCCGGACATGGAAGCGCTGGCCGCTGACGTCAGCCTCAACCTGCAACTCGGCCAGGCGATAGAGTTGGGCAAGCGCGGACAGCGCCAGGAAGCCCTGGCCTTGCTCGATCGTATTCAGCCGATGGCCAACAACAGTCCGGATCGCACAGCGAGCCTGGCTTCGGCCTATGTCGATATCGGCGAACCGACCCGTGCACTGGCCCTCATGCGCGACCAGTTGCAACACACCGCTAAGCCCTCGGCGGATTTCATCCTGCAATACGCCGCTGTCCTGCTTAAATCCGGAGAAGACGCACAGGTCAACGAGATTCTGCGCGACCTTCAGAACAAGCCCTTGAACGCGCCAGCTCGCAAGCGTTTCGACGACCTGCTCTATCTCTATCGCATCCGCCAGGCTGACCAGCTGCGTGAACGCGGCGATCTGGCCAACGCCTATGACACGCTAGCGCCCGCACTGGCGCAACGTCCCGGTGACAGCGCGGCCATCGCGGCCTTGGCGCGGATGTACTCGGCCAACGGCGACACGGCAAAAGCCCTCGAACTCTACAAACCGCTGTTACAGCGCCAGCCAAACGACCCGCAACTGCTTCTGGGCGCTGCCGACGCGGCGGTGCTGGCACGTGACACGGCCTTTGCCGAACAAGCGCTGCAACAGCTGCTCAAGACCGAATCCGGTAACCCTCAAACGCTGACCGAGGCCGCACGCCTCTACCAGAACATGGGCAAGACCGGCACGGCGGCCGATCTGCTGCGCAAAGCCGTGGCCATCGAACAGAGCGAGAAACGCAGAACCCAGGGCGGCCAACTGGCCGGTTCGACGGTGGCGCCCAACCCTTTCGCCGGGGTGTCGGGTTCACGTAGCGAGGTCAATCACGACACCTTGCTGGCATCGATACCGCCACCGGCTCAGGAGATGCCGGGCAGAGTGAGGTCTCACAGCCCTTTTGCCATTGACGCCCCGCCAAGGCCGCAGCAGGCGAGTAATCCATTCGAGTCGCAGCTGCCGCGCGCAGCACTGGTGAGCGAGGACATCAGCCCAGCGCAACTGGCGCTGAATAAAATCCTTCAGGAGCGCAGTGCCTACGTCACTCAGGGCGTGAGCATTCGTAGCAACGACAGTGAGTCGGGGCTGAGCAAACTGACCGATATTGAAACACCGCTGGAAATCAGTATTCCGCTGGATGAAAGCCGCGTCGCCCTGCGCGTGACGCCGGTCTCGCTGAACGCCGGCAGTGCCAACAGCGAGGCGCTGTCGCGTTTTGGCAATGGCGCGCAGAGCGGCAGCGTCGGTTCGCAAAAAGCCGAGGGGGTCGGCCTTTCCGTCGCCATTCAACGGCCCGCGAATGGGCTCAAAGCCGATCTCGGCACCACCCCCCTCGGCTTCAAATACAGCACCGCCACCGGCGGCATCAGCGTTGATCGCCCCATAAGCGACACCTCTAATGTCCGCTACGGCGTGAGCGTTTCCCGGCGTCCGGTGACTGACAGCGTCACCTCGTTTGCCGGCACCACGGACGAACGCAGCGGGCAGTCCTGGGGCGGTGTAACCGCCAACGGCGGGCGCGGCCAGTTGAGCTTTGACGACAACGAAGTCGGCGCCTATGGCTACGCCTCCTGGCACCAGCTATTGGGCAACCATGTCGAGTCCAACAGCCGCAGTGAACTGGGCAGCGGTGTGTACTGGTACCTGCAAAATGCAACGGACAGCAAGCTGACCGTCGGCCTGAGCATGACCGGCATCAGCTACGCCAACAATCAGGACTATTTCACCTACGGCCACGGTGGCTATTTCAGCCCGCAGACGTTCTTCGCCCTGGGTGTGCCGGTGACCTGGGCACAACGCACCGGGCGCTTGACGTATCAAGTCAAGGGTTCGGTCGGCGTGCAGCATTTCGAGCAGGACAGCGTCGACTATTTCCCGACCGACAAAGCCATGCAGGCGGCCTCGGGCCTGCGCTACGCCGGGCAAAACAAAACCGGGGTCGGCTACAGCGTCGCCGCGGCGGCTGAATACAAGGTCGCTTCGAACTTCCTGCTGGGCGCCAATCTGGGCCTGGACAACGCCCGCGACTACCAACAAATCAGCGGTGCCCTGTCCTTGCGCTACCAGTTCGAGGAGATCAGCGGCCCCATGAGCCTGCCGGTCAGCCCGTACACCTCGCCTTATTCCAACTGATCATTCTGGAGCTTTCGATGCCCACTTCTGCCCTTGCCGGTCTGACTCTCCTTGTCCTTGGGGAGAGCCACATGAGCCTTGCGGACCATTTGCTGGAACCGCTGCACGACAACCTGACGCGCCAAGGCGCTCAGGTCCACTCCATCGGTGCCTGCGGCGCCAGCGCCGGTGACTGGCTGATCAGCAAGAAGGTTGACTGCGGTGCCGAGCGCAAAGGCAACGACAAGATCGTGATCAAGGGCCGTGACGCCACCACCACACCGATCCAGGACCTGATCGCCGCCGACAAGCCCGACCTGGTGGTACTGGTCATCGGCGACACCATGGCGTCCTACGACAAGCCGGTGTTTCCAAAGGCCTGGGCATGGCAAAGCGTCACCAGCCTGGCCAAGGCCATCGCCGCCACCGGAACCCGTTGCGCCTGGGTGGGCCCGGCCTGGGGCAAAGCCGGTGGCATGTACCAGAAGAATGATGCCCGCACCCAATTGATGTCGCAGTTTCTGGCCGCGAACGTGGCGCCTTGCACCTACATCGATTCGCTGACGTTTTCCAAACCCGGACAGTGGATCACCACCGACGGCCAGCACTTCACCGTCGCCGGTTATCAATCCTGGGGCAATGCGATCGGTGATGCCGTGGCCAAACTGCCCGCCGACCGCGCCAGCGGCACAGGAGCCGGCAAATGAGCCAATCCGCATGTGGCTGGGCGCTGTTCGCGCCCTTGGTGCTGAGCCTGCACGCCCAGTCCGCCGACTTTGCCCTGTACCCGACGGGCCCGGATCAGGACTCGGCCTTCCTGCGCTTTATCAACGCCGCCGACCGCCCCTTGCAGCTGCTGGCCGAAGGCTCGCAGGCAAGCCTCAGGCTCGAGGGTTCGAATGCCGTGTCCGACTACCTGCCCGTGCCCGCCAACCAGCCGATCAAGGGCACCCTGGAACGCAACGGTAAAAGCCAGCCGCTGGACATCCAGGTGGCAGCCGGCGAGTTCGCCAGCGTGATCGCTTTGCCAGACAGCGCTCAAGGTATCCGCCAGGTCGTCATCCGTGAGCAACCCGACGACTTCAATAGCCTGAGAGCCTCGCTGGCGTTTATCAGCGCCGATCCAGCGTGCACCCAGGCCGGTTTGCGCGCTGCGGGGAAGAATGCCGACCTGTTCAAGGAGGTCGCCGACGGCAGCGTACAACGCCGAGCGATCAACCCGGTCAGCTTGTCGGTTCAACTGGTCTGCGCCCAAACCAACGTCGGTGCCCCGCTTGACCTGGGCCAGCTCAAGGCCGGCGAGCGCTACAGCGTTGTGCTACTGCCTGGCGCAAATGGCCCTTACCTGTTGCCCGCGACTGACGTCCTGGCCCACTGATCGGATCGCGCCACCACCATGGTTTTTGCTTCTCTCGAGTTTCTGACGTTGTTCCTGCCGCTGTTCCTGTGTGCCTATGCACTGTGCCCAGCCGCCTGGCGCAACGTCACGCTACTGATCGGTAGCTGGCTATTCTATGGCTGGTTGAGCCCACGGTTCCTGGCGGTGCATGTAGCGCTGACAATCACGGCGTGGGTCGGCGGCCTGCTGATTGACGCCTTACGGGAAGACGGCAAGGGCCGCGTGCGGCTACTCGCGACGCTGATCGTGCTCAACACGGCGGTGCTGTGCTGGTACAAGTACGCCAACATCGTCGCCGGCACCTTGATCGAAGCCGCCACCTGGTACGGCGCCATGCCCCTGGACTGGCAGCGGGTCATCATGCCGGCCGGGCTGTCGTTTATCGTACTGCAGGCGATTTCCTATGTGGTGGATGTGCATCGCCATACCGTGCCGGTTGAACGCAGCTTCATTAACTACGCCACCTATATTTCGATGTTCGGCCATTCGGTCGCCGGCCCCATCATTCGCTATGACTGGGTTCGACGCGAGCTGAATCAACGTTACTTCAACCTGCAGAATTTCTCGCTGGGCGCACGCCGGTTCATGGTCGGGATGTGCATGAAGGTCCTGGTGGCCGACACACTGTCGCCTGTGGTCGACGTGGCGTTCAATGTGCAGAACCCAAGTTTCTCTGACGCCTGGATCGGCTGCCTTGCCTACTCCCTGCAACTGTTCTTCGACTTCGCCGGCTACAGTGCCATGGCCATTGGGCTGGGACTGATGCTGGGCTTCCACTTTCCCGAGAACTTCGACCGTCCGTATCTGGCCAACAGCATCCAGGACTTCTGGCGTCGCTGGCACCTGTCGCTGTCCAGCTGGTTACGCGACTATCTGTATATTCCGCTGGGCGGCAATCGCAATGGCACCTGGAAAACCTACCGCAACCTGTTCCTGATCATGGCTATCGCCGGCCTCTGGCACGGTGGCGACAGCTGGAATTATCTGCTGTGGGGTTGCGCCCATGGCCTCGCGTTATGCGTTGATCGTGCCTGGAGCCGTTCCACCCTGCCCTCTGTACCGCCGGTGCTGTCCCATGTCCTGACTCTGCTGTTTGTGTGCCTGGCCTGGACACTGTTCCGCGCCCCCGACTTTCATAGCGCGCTGAGCCTGTATGCCGGACAGTTCGGCCTGCAGGGCATTGCCCTCGGTGACGAACTGTCCGCGACCCTGCGCCCGGTACACGGCCTTGCGGGCTTGCTGGGAGTGTTGGGTGTCATCGCACCGCTGCTGCGTCCTTACTGTGAGAAACGACTGGGCGGCATTGCGTTTTACGCCGCTGCCCTTTGGCCCATCGCCGGTTTCATGTTGTCGTTCGCACTGATCGCCAGTCGCGAAACCGTACCCTTCCTGTACTTCCAATTCTGATGACGACCCCAAAGCACACCCAGCCCCCCACTCAGCCAGATGAGCTGGCGACACGCAGCAGTCAGCTGGCAGGCGTGGCGCTGCTGATATTCCTGCTCGTCGGACTACTGTCCTCCGGCCGTCTGATCATCACAGGACAGTTCTCGCTGTTACCCGATAAAGTGCTGACCCCGCAGCTTTTTGACGGCGATATCACTCATCGGATCGCCAGGGAACTGGCGAACGCTCAACTCCCCACGACCTTCGCCAAGCTGGAGCGTGGTGTCAGCTGGCTTCTGCTCAGTGACACCGGGCCGAGGGTTCGCTCGGGTTGTCCTGACTGGTTGTTTTTGGCCGATGAGCTCAAGGTCAATCATCAAGCACAGCGCAATGCCGATGCCAAAGTCCAGGCAGTGATTGATCTAAAACAGCGGCTCTCCCAACGTGACATCAGCCTGTTGGTGGTCATCGTTCCAGACAAGAGCCGCATTGCTTCCGGGCAGCGTTGCGCACTGCAACGCCCAGCCGCTCTCGAAGGGCGCATCCAGGCCTGGACCTCGAAGCTGGATGTGGGTGGCGTGTCGAATCTGGACCTTACCGGTGCGCTGGCGCCACTGGGGGCCAGTGCCTGGTTGCGCACCGATACACACTGGAGCGAATCCGGCGCGAAGGCGGCGGCCGATGCCATCACACAGCGCCTGAAGACCCTGGGCATCAGCGCAACGCCACGCAGGTTGTTCAACGAAAGTCATGCCCCGCTCGCGGTGCGACCTGGCGATCTGGTCCATCTGGCGGGCATCGACTGGCTGCCGCTCAAATGGCAACCCACACCCGAAATGGTCGCCCAAACCAGCACCCACGAGCTTCCCGTTGAGTCAGCCGCCAGCCCTGACACTGAGGCAGACCTCTTTGGCGATGCCGACCTCCCCAACACCGCGCTCATTGGCACTTCATTTTCACGCAATTCCAACTTCGCAGGGTTTCTGCAGCAGGCACTGGGCGCCCCCGTAGGTAACTTCGCCAAAGACGGCGGAGGGTTCTCTGGCGCCGCCAACAGCTACCTCAACAACCCGGCCTTCAAAGAAACGCCGCCAAAGCAAATCATCTGGGAGATCCCGGAGCGCGCCCTGCAGTCGGCTTACAGCGAACCCATTGCCTATCGCTCATTGCGGTAGGCCAGGCGACTCACTGCTGATGCACTGGATCAACAGGTGCGCGACACTCTGGAAGAAGGCGCGACGTTGCTGATGGGTGGAAAGAAGGCTGAAGGCCCCGGCAACTACTATGAACCCACCGTGCTCGGCGATGTGACGGATCAGATGACATCATTCAAACAGGAATTGTTTGGTCCAGTGGCCTCAATCATCACGGCCCGCGACGCAGCCCATGCGCTGGAACTGGCCAATGACAGCGAGTTCGGTCTAACCGCCACGATCTACACGCGCAATAGCGAACTCGCCCAACAAATGGCCAACGAACTTGAAACCGGCGGCGTATTCATCAACGGTTATAGCGCCAGCGATCCGCGAGTCAGCTTCGGTGGCGTGAAGAAGAGCGGCTTTGGCCGTGAGCTCTCGCACTTCGGAGTGCGCGAATTCTGTAATGCACAGACCGTTTGGCTGGATCGGCGGTAAGGGCTGCGTAGATCACCGGGATTTTTCGTATCAGTGACCTGTTTTTCACGAAACGCTCACATAATGAAGCGCAGATTGAAGGGACAAAAGGATTTGACCCCGTATGAAAAGCCCGCCACCGAGCGGGCTTTTTGTTGCCTGCGACGCTTTCCTGCACAAGCGAGGTCGCACGCAACAATAGAGCCTGGAACGAACAGTTTCTGCGGTTGCCCATACCACCGGTTTTCTGTCACACCTTCGTCACACCTATCAAGCACAATGCGATCAGCCAAAGGGATTTGGCCCATCTACAGAAAGCCCGGCCCAGCGCCGGGCTTTTTACTTTCTGGCCCAAGTTTCCCAAATCGGACAATTGATTCAGAGGTTCAATTCAACCCGCTCTGATGTTGCCCGGCGAACTGCCTGTGGAACCAGTCCGAGAGCATGGCCTTCTCGGAATAGAGCCTGTCACTTCTGCCGGCACGCCCCGGACGCTGGAGGTAGGACTGGTCCATGACCCTCGCGTCGGCCTGGCTCACGGTCTGGCCGTTTTGTTTGAGCACGTAATGCAGATCGATGCTCGGCCAGGTAATTTCACGCATGAAGCGCACTTCATAGGCATTCAGCCTCCAGGGTTCGTAGCGACCGGCCAGGTCGATGTTGTGAATTTCAATTTGCAGCTGCTGGTCGGCTGGCAGGTACCGCTCGCCAAGCTTCTGGATGTAGCTGCGCAGCTCTTTCATGACATAAGGATCGGCACCACGTTCATAGCCCGGACTGTCCAGGCTGGCGTCGGTGAATTTTTCGGGGTTCTTGAAGACGACTTCGACCGAAGACGCTGCGGTGGCAAGTGGCACCATAAACAGCGCGAGCAGTGCGATCGAGGTGCAGACGGTTGTTGAACGCATGACATCACCTCCGGGTGCAGCGCGTTTCTATGCCTGCTGCACCTTGTTCAGTTTACGCCTGAAGTGCATGCCCGCTGCGTGTGATTCGACCTGAACAGCCATGCCGGTAACTTGCGTGCCGTGAAACCGTTGGATTTTGTCGTGTCAGTCCTCTTGATCTATCTGATCCAGAAAATCAACGTCATCATCCTCTGCGTCTTCTTCGTCAAAAATTGCTTGAGCATCATCTTCGACCCATGACTCGTCATCATAGAACTCATGATCGAGCAGGTGATCGTGCTCGGGCTCGGGGATATCTCGTTCTTCGCTCATGACTTACCGAAACAAAATTGAAAGAACGGACTGTATATGCAGATCCTTTCCCTCAGTCAACGATCGCAAAACAACGACGCGCTCTCCGTTGAGCAGGCAGCAGATGCAGCGCCTTGGTTGACAGTTGGTTTGCCGTCGCTAGTTTCGTGCCTGATTTTACTCAGTAAATGTGGTCGGGACGGAGTGATTCGAACACTCGCCCCCCTAGCACCCCGTGCAAGACAACACCTCGGAAACCCGCAAAATACAAGGCTCGCGCTTGGCGCTCTGTGCAACGATGCCCGAAGATGTGTCGCGGATCGGCCCCATGCCGGGACGAACACAAATACCCCACCACACTCGGTCACGGAGCATTTGTAGTTTTTTAAGCCACGCCATGACCGCACTCCCTGTCTGGTATGTCGCGGACCCTATCACCCCACTTGAACGAATCACGCCAGCCGGAGAGGCAGGCGTCTACTCGCCGCCCGGCATCTCAAAATCATCGATTTTTTGAAATCACACCACTCATGTATTGATTTAAATCGCGAAAATCCTTAACGCTCCAAGAGTGTGGCAATAGCTTTACACCATTCTCTCGCAAAGTTCTTGGAATCAAATCTCCATTCGGACGGAGTATGATCGAAGACACAATAACGCCAGGATAATCATTTAATCGTTTTTTGAAAGCAGAGGTTGTTAGATCAGGTGTAGGAGGATTGCTTTTATTAGCCAGTGGTCCTGTTCCCTTGATATCTATTCCGTGGCACATGGCACATCGCTGTAAATAGAGATTTTTTCCATTCACATTATCCGCGAAGGACAGTGATGTTTGAACTAGCGATAAAATCCCCAGCAAAGCGATGAATAATATTTCTACTCTCATTTTTCATGTGGCCTTGTTGCATAAACCAGATCTGAATCGAGGGCAAAACCCCGAAGGTGCCACTGCAAAACTCAATTTTCTCGATAACTTTTGAACCGAGATTGTTCATTAGCGCTGCCTCCGTGGTCCGGAAGTCGCGTAACACAAAACCACTCCAACCAAGGAAAGCCAGCCCAAAACGCTCACCTCCCCGCGCCGCGCCACCTGAATGCACCCAGGAACCCGCCCAACTCTGGCCTAGCAATCCGTGCCTGGTAAAGAGCCAGAGTCAGGCAGGTGGTCAGATTCTAGCAGATTGGATCCAATCAAGCATTCAGACTTTTTACCAAATTGAGGTGGGACTGGGAATTCCCGGTACAGGAGCTTGGCACCAGCGTGCTCGAAGAGGAAAACTGGATGAAGTCCCGAAAAACTCGCCACCAATGAAAAAGCCCAACTGGTTAGAGTTGGGCTAAGTCATTGAAAAATATGGTAAGGACGGAGTGATTCGAACACTCTACCTCTACCAAAGGGCCCAGTAGATGATCCAGGGCGGGGGTACGATGCGCGCTCTTGCCCTTGCCTTGGATAGAACGTCCATGCGGGTGGGTCATGGGGCCAGCCGATAGGTGGACTGCACCAAACCCGAAGGAAAGCAGCGGCTGGATAACAGTTTCAAGTCAACATCCTGCTGAAGGCCCCCGAACAATGGCCTACCCGATCCGATCAGCACGGGAACGGTGGTGATCACCATATCGGCGACCAATCCATCGCGCAGGAATGATTGCACCAACTGCCCGCCATCGACATAGACCCGACGCATGCCTTGCCTCGCCAGTTCCTCCATCAAGTCCCTAGGTGCTTGGTTGGAAAAACGCAGCTTGCCCTTCAGCGCTTCGGGCACCGGCGAGTCGGCCAGTTGCTCAGACAGCACCACCACGGGCCGGTCGTAGAACCATGTGTCGAAGGTCAGCACCTTCTCATAGGTTCCCCGCCCCATCACGATTACATCCTTGTCGGCGATGAAATCTGAGTAGCCATGATCCTCGGTCTGATCATCGCGCTGCAAAAGCCAGTCGATGTCGCCATCGAGTCGGGCGATAAAGCCATCCAGACTGATGGCGATGAAAACATGTGCAGTGGTCATCAGGTGCCCCTTATACGGTGTGTGTCAATGCATGATCATAAGCCGAATAAGGCTCGCCTTCGTTTGCTAGCCCTCATAGGTACGGCCCTCAAAGAGGAGCAACACCCTTATGGGTTTGGGGTTTCATCAAACCCAGGGCAATTCACAATCTCCCAGGATAGTGGCAAGGCCAAGACAAAACCGCTTCCATGAACTCCGAGACAGCCTAGAGCGCCGTTGCGGTCGTTGAACTCCAATCTCGACGCTGAATGTCCGATGCGATGCACCCGAGTCTCTCTGGTGACAGCCGACAATGGGTCAATTGCAGATTTTGCTGACTGGCAGCAATCGGCCCAGCGCGTGTAAAAACGCTCACGGGCTCATTGAATTGGAACATCGACGTTCGTTGGTTGAGCGATCGCCCGGTCGAAGCCACGAATTGCATCAGTCGCGACCTGGAACACGTCAGTGCTGTTTTACAGCCTTTTGGATTGATCGAACCCGCTTTTTCCAGGTCGAGAATGAGAACTATGGAGTTTGTGGCAGCAACCTCGACATAACCCATCGGCTACATGGTTCAAAACCGTAGCCATTCTCTAGTGTCAGGATGCTGAATCGAGATACATAGCTACCATCACTGCGGTTACTCACTTGTAACGCTCACAGATTGCAGCCAATCGACAAACGCCCTCAAGTGGACTGGCTTGTCGGCATCGAGCGGCACTAACGCGTAGAAGGTCGAGCCCAGCGACGGCGTGGTGCCCTCCTTCACCAATCCGAACAATCTGTCGATCGTGACCGGCGCCCCACCCTCCGTTCACGGCATCTGCGGCAACTGCTTTTTTGACCAGGACACGCAGGAAGAAGTGTTGATGAACGACGCGAAGTACCTTCGCGCGCCAACCATCCTTGCCGAGATGGCCAGGGCCGGCAGTTGGTCGCCGTGGTGACCGCGAAGGACAAACTGCGCAACCTGCTGGGGCATCAGCTCAACGGTATCTGCTTTTCGGCGGAAAAAGCCGATCAGGCGAACCTGGAGGAACACGACGTCGAGAACATCCTCGCACGGGTCGGCATGCCGGTGCCTTCGGTGTACAGCGCTGAGCTTTCAGAGTTCGTGTTCGCCGCCGGGCTCTCATTGCTGACGAAGAGCGCCCCGACTTCATGTACCTGTCCACCACCGATTATGTACAGCACAAGCATGCGCCGGGCACCCCGGAGGCCAATGCGTTCTACGCCATGATGGACAGCTACTTCAAGCGTTACCACGAGGCAGGCGCGATCGTGGCGATTACCGCGGATCACGGTATGAACGCCAAGACCGATGCGATAGGCCGCCCCAATATCCTGTTTTTGCAAGACCTGCTCGACGCCCGCTACGGCGCGCAGCACACCCGGGTATTACTGCCGATCACCGACCCCGATGTAGTGCACCACGGTGCTCTGGGATCCTACGCCACCGTGTACTTGCGCGATGCGGTACCACAGCGCGATGCCATCGATTTTCTCACCGGCATGGCGGGTGTCGAGGCGGTTCTGACGCGTACCCAAGCCAGCCAGCGTTTCGAACTCCCGGAAGACCGGATTGGCGATCTCGTGGTTATTGCAGAACGCTTGACGGTGATGGGGACTTCGGCCGACAAACACGACTTGTCCGGATTGACGGTGCCCTTGCGTTCACACGGCGGTGTATCCGAGCAAAAAGTGCCCCTCATTTTCAATCGCAAATTAGCCAGCCTCGATAACCCTGGTCGCCTGCGTAACTTCGACATTATCGATATCGCGCTCAACCAACTCGCCTGATGCAAAAACTCAGTAGCGCAGCGAAGACTGCGCGCGCCCTTTCGCTTAATCCAAATACTGGTTAGCGCAGCCAAAGGCTGCTCACCGTTTTCTCGGGCTGGACTGGAAGACGTCGTCAACGCTGATTGACCCGAAGTGGGTCACGGTCGCACTGCCCGACTCGACCGGTAGTACGTCGATCATTTTTCCGACGGTAGCGGGACTCTGTGCGGCGAGCGCAGTATTGTCGTTACTGATTAAGCGCTGACCATGTTAGTGCACGGATCGTAACGCGGTGCATTCAATTGCGACCATGATCTCGGAAAATGAAAATCCACCGCATGCCTGTTTATAAAAGCCCCGAGAGTTTACGTAATGCTGTTCACTTTACGTTGGGGGGCTCCAGGTGGATATTTGGATTAGGTGTATATCCATTCCTGCGGTATCGGCCACCTATGGTTTTGCTCTTACAGCGAGTCACTTGGAAAAGCCTGCGCAGAACCTCCACTCGGCCTCTCGATATAGGGCAAGAAAATCAAAAAGCCAAAGCCAAAGCGAGGCGGCCTGACAGCCGACCTGATTGTAGGTCTGTGCGCGATCCAATTGTAGGAGCGCGCCTGCTCCGGGCGGCGTTCCTACGATGGACTTCCAGACAACGCAGTCATCCAGACAGGGCGCTTTATCGTTGGCGACCATCGCGAGCAAGCTCGCTCCTACAGGGAAACCTGTTCACTAGAAACAGGTCGGCTGTCAGGCCGCCTCGCTTTGCTTTTGATCGTGGCGCCCCGTTAAACCACGATGGCCGAACGCGGGCATTGCGTAGTGGGTAAACCGGCAGGACGCCGGTTTAGCCGCGCTGGGCCATGGATGGCCCAGCGCGGCGACCCACGGAGCAATGCCGGAGAGAGGGCATGCCGAGCCTAGGCGAGGCACCGAGTGGTGGGGCAAGAGCCTTTTGGTTCCTTTTTGGCGTTTGAAAAAGGGACTCGCCGTAAGGGCGAAACCATAAGTGGCCGTTACCGCAGCAATGGATATCCCCCCAAGCCAGTTTTTAACAACCCCATGCTTAAGTGAACAGCATTGCGAGAGTTTACGGGGCTTTTACGACACGTGATTTACATGAACGTGTAGGTGTAGTTAAAGATCAGACGGGTTTGGTCGGTGTTACGAACCGAGCCTGAATCGTCACCGCGGTAGACGCCGTGACGCAGGGACGCACCAAAGTTTTTCAGCGGACCACTCTGTACAACGTAGTCGAAGCGCATGTCGCGCTCCCACTCCGAGTGATCGCTACCATTACCCACATCCTTAATATCATCGCCATGCAAATACGCGACGCTGGCTTTCAAGCCTGGCACGCCAACAGGAGCGAAATCATAGGTGTATTGGCCGAAAGTGGTGTTTTCTCCTGCACGGGCAAACTGATTGATCATGCTATCGGTGAACAGATAAAAACTGGAACCCCCTTCGCCTTCATTGCGTCCACGGCTATCAGCGATGCTCCCGTTGTTTACCCACACGAACCCGCCATCGTCGCTCACGCGCTGGTGGCCGAGCATCAACGAGTGACCGCCAAGGGTATAGGTGAACATGGCGCTCCAGGTCTTGTTGTCGACCTCGCCCGCATTTTTCGCGTATCCGCTGTTGTTGTTGAAACGGTAGCCCGCATCTCCATTCTTGCCATCGGAACTGCTATCGAAGTAGCGCAGGTCAGTTTTGAAACTTTGGCCATCGCCTATCGGCAAGACGTGTATGAGGCCAAGGAACGTTTGCTTGTAAAAGTCTTCAAGTTGCGAATGATATGCCTGAACGGTCAAATCCTTGGTGACTTTCCAGTCCGCGCCACCGAACTGGAAACTGTTGGAATCTTGTGTTGCCCCGGCTACTGAGAGCCCAGCCCAGTTGCTGGATGCACGGCCAGCTGCCTGAGTGATCTTGCCGACATTTAGCGTCACGTTGTTGAACTCTTTTGAGGTCAGCATGCCGCCTTGAAAAGTTTGAGGCAGCACTCGACCGTCATTGGCAACGAGGATCGGCAAGTTAGGTTGTAGCGCGCTGCCCAACTTCAGCTCGGTTTTGGATAGTCTGGCCTTGACGTTGGCACCTCCACGGCTCCACGTTTTTTCAGCGGAACCATCAGAGTCGCTTGGAGAAAAGGTGTTGTTGTCAGGGTGGTGGCCCTTACCTCCGTCCAGATGGATACCCACGAGCGCTTGAGCATCGACGCCAAGGCCAACGGTGCCTTGGGTGTAGCCGGAAGCGTAGTTAAATAGCAGACCTTCGGCAGCTTCTTTCTGATCTGCACCACCAACGCGGTTGTCGTTGTTGAAATACATGGTGCGCGAGCTGACGCTTGCCTTGCTACCAGAGATGAAGCCTTCGGGTGCGGCTTCGCCAGCATAGACACCAAATGAGGAAATACTGGCCAGCGCCACGGCAGCCGACAGGGTTTGCTTGTACATTTTGTGCTCCAGGTTTTTTTATTATGAAAGCTCGGTTTCACGAAAACGCTACGCAATGAAGAACCGTATCGTTTTCGATCAACAGCGCATTTTGGTTGCTGGATCGGCAACTACTATTGCAAGTACTAGTTCGTATTTTTGACGCAAACTTAAACAGATAAATTCAAAATCTGACGACGAAACAGGTGAATGACTTGAACATATTAATTGTCAGGATAGTCATTCGAGACGCCTCTTTCTGGATCTCTCCTTCGTCTTTCAAGTTCAAACGGCTGGACTGAAATCCCCAATAGCTTTTAAACAAATTGCCAGTCTGCCGACTCTTCCGCTCATGGGATTTCCCATGGTTTAGATTGCTCGGGTAGCTACTTGCCCGGCTTGATGCGCAAGCCAGACAAGTAGCAAAAAGCTCAAGACACTCAGCAGGCTTGAGGCAGCTCACCGCGTGCCAGGCGTTGGTTGATGTCTTCGATCACGGCGGGGAGTTCGACGATAGTGTCGATCACGTAGTGGGGACGCGAGTCTTCGAACATCTTGAAGATCCGCGCACGCTCTTCCGCCAGTACTGCCGCCGACAAGTTTTTGTATTCGTCATAGGTCAGACCCAGAGCGTTGCCAGAGCAGGTCAGTGCGACGGTCCACATGCCAGCGCTGCGACCCTCGAGGATGCCTGGCCAGGTGTCATCGACTTTCACACAGGCAGCCACGTCGCTGATCCCCAGGGCAATCACGTTCGCCAACGCCTGGGCTGGGTACGGACGGCCATTAGGCACTTCGTCAGTGGCCACGACGTGATCGGTGACGTAGCCGTTCTGCCGGGCCAACTCGACCACTTTCTCCATCACCACCGCCGGATAACCGGAGCAGGAACCAATTTTCAAGCCTTTATCGCGCAGGGTCGCAATGGCTTCTAAAGCGCCCGGAATCAGCGCCGAATGCAAGGCGATTTTTTCAATCTGCAGAGGCATGAAACGTTCGTAGAGCGCGGTGACATCGTCATCGGTCGGCAGGCGATCAAAGGCGGCGCGGTAGCGTTCAGCAATCTGCGGTTGATCGCACAATGTGCGGATGTGGTCCCACTTGCCCATGCCCATCGGGCCACGCGCTTCCTCGAGGGAGACTGCAACGCCGAATTCGCCAAAGGCTTCGACGAAGATTTGAGTGGGCGCGAAAGAGCCGAAGTCAACGACAGTGCCCGCCCAGTCCAGGACCACAGCTTGTACTTGGGAAGGTTGTTTGTATTGCATGGTGAATCTCCGTTCGAGGAATGAGTGGGAGCGTCCCTCCCACTGCGGGAGGGTGATTTCGTGGCTTCTTCTTTAAATAAACTAATGCGGCGCCAAGTAGGGCATCATGCTGAAGTTAAGTAATTCGGCAATCAGCGGCCGTGCACGGTGTATATCCAAACAGCAAAGGTAGTATTCAATGTGGAAGGGATGATCGGCAAAGATTATTGGACGGGTGCCAGGCGTCCCAACGTATTCGACCTCCGAGACAAATCCAATACCCATATTCTGCGAGATGGCGTGCACGATAGCTTCACGGCTGTTCAGTTGCATTACGCAATTGAGTTCGACATCAAGTTTCCTGCATCCTTCTTCAACGAGTTGGCGCGTTCGAGAGCTCCCTTCACGCAGAACAAGTTTTTCGCCGCCGATCTGATTAACGGCAACTTCACATTGCTGCACCCAGGGATGATCTTCGGGGACAACGGCAATAATAGGGTAGCGTCGATACAAGTGAGTGTATAGACGCTGATCGAACTCCGAGTGAGCCAGGATTGCAACATCAATGTCAAAGTTGTATAGCCGCTCCAACGTCGTACTTTCGGTATTGAAGAATGTTTTCAGTTCGATGTCGGGATAGTGATGCATCAATGCATAAATTATGTTCATTGCGATTGGGGGAGATACAGCACCCACTCGCAGTGAGCCCTTCCTGAGATTGCCAGGGCTAACCCTCGGTTGCACGGTTTCATCCTCTTGATCGAAAAGACCTCGAGTTATTGCAAACAGCTGACGTCCTATGGAACTCAATTCGAAGGAGCGCCCGTGACGATGAAATAGCTCCACTGAAAAACTCTTCTCTAAAGCGCTCACCTGTTCAAACACAATCGGTCGGCGAACGCTCAGATATTCAGCCGCAAGCGCATAACTGCCTGTTCTTGCAACCGTATGAAAAGAACGGAACCATTCGTAGTACTGGTACATAGAAAAGTCCTGATTCTTATTTTCTGGCATTTAAACCGTGCAACTCAGACAGAGCATTAACGCCTGATAAACAGCGCGACCGTGGCACTGCACAGACAGGCAGCGGTGACCACGATGAAGATCAACGAGGTATTGCCGGTGGCGTCGAGCATGCCGCCGATCAGGGGCTCCGCCAGGCCAGCGAACAGATAGGACGCGAAGTTCATGACGCCGGTGGCCGTACCCGCCCGCTTGGCGCCAACCAGGTCTGGGCACAGTGCCCAAAAGCTCGACGCCGGGCCGTAGACGAAAAAGCCACAGAGGAACAATGCCACCAGGCCGAGGGCGCTGTGAGGCGCAAGGGTCCACATCCACAGACTGGTGCCCGCACCAAGGAACATGTAGAGCATGATCGCCAGGTAGCGTTTGGAACCGAACAGTTTGTCCGAAATCCAGCCATTACTGAGCGCACCGATGGCCATGCCCACCGGCAGCGCTACGGTAATCCACTTTGGATCGACCAGGCTGTCGCCGCTTTTCCAGTTGGCGCCCAGAAAGTGCACCGGTACCCAGACGATCAGGCCATAGCGAGCCGCGTTCTGGAAACCCAGAGACACAGCGGCGATGATCAAGCGGGCATTCTTCAGCACCGCTTTATAGCGTTGCGCCGAGGTTTCAACTTCACCGTGTGCCACTTCGTGGTTTTTGTCGTCGGCATTGGCCACACCGGTATCGGCGAGAGGCTCAAAGCCCAAATCCTGCGGACGTTCACGGGCTACCAGGTAGAAGATGATGCCGCCCGCCAGCATCAGCAGCACTGGCAAACGGAAGATCCAACGCCATTCCAACTGGAAGACTTCGAGCACGACGATTGAGGTCACATAGGACAGGACCGAGGCGCAACCCGCGGCAAACACATACAAGCCATACACCTTGCCGCGCTCGCCCGCACTCCACCAATTGGAGAGGAGTCGACTACCCGGTGCCCAACCCAAGGCCTGGAAGTAGCCGTTGATACCCCAAGGCAGGATCAGCGCGGCAAAGCCGCTGGCGAAGCTGGTCACCCAGTTGGCGACGCAGGACAACACGGCACCGGCGGTCATGATGCGCCGACCACCGTACTTGTCCGCGAGGTTGCCGTTGATGGCCTGGCCAATGGCGTAGGCCCAGAGCATGGCCGCCGATGCCCAACCAAGGTGTTCCTTGGTAAAGCCAAACTCCGCCTGAATGCCCGGAATGGCAAAACCAAATGTCTGCCGACCGGTGTAGAAAAATAGATAACAGAACATGGCCGCCAGCAGCATGCGCCATTGGGCGACCCGGAACGAGGGGGTAGAGGTTGCTAAACCTGGCATGGTTTGGGCACGATTCATGATCTTTTCCTTATTATTGTTCGTTCCCTCCGAGCGAGTCGGAGGGTGCACTTTATGTAGGTGCAGTCGGAAATCGCCGCGGCCCGACACGCCGCAGCAGTGCTTGGCTGTAGGGGTTACGCTGCTTGAGAGCCGATGAAGTTCTTGCCGCGTGCACCTTGCATGGCAAAATTAATCATCTCTTGCGCTTCGCCCGCCGTGACGCCGTAGTCGGCAAACTCCGTTTTCACCCCCAGGCTGTGCAGAAACTCGCGCAGCTGCGCCTGTGCCTTGGGCAGATCGTTGCCGAAAATGCGTTGCAGCGTGCGGTCGCGCGCTTCGTCATGGCCCCACGCCAAACCCAGGACCAGCGGCAAGGTAAAGGAGCAAGCGATGCCATGGGGCAGGCCGTGGCGCAGAGTCATTTCGTAGGAAATGGAATGGGCCAGGGCCGTCTTGGTGTTGGAAAAAGCCATCCCGGCTTTGAGAGCGGCCAAGGCCATCCGCGAACGCAGCTCCTTGTTACTCAGGTCATGACGCAGCAGCGGCAGGCATTCCAGAATGTCCTCAATCGCGGAAACCGCGAAGGTGTCTGAAATCGGGTTGGCGTTGATGTTCCAGATGGATTCCAGCGCATGCGACAGGGCATCCAGACCGGTGGAAACGGTGACGCCAGCCGGTACGGTGAGCATCAGGTTGGGATCGACAATGGCGACTTTGGGCCAGGTGCAATCCAGGTGCAGGGAGTACTTTTTTTGGCCCTCGGTGTCCCAGATGGTGGCCCAAGGGGTCACTTCGCTACCGGTGCCTGCCGTGGTGGGGACCGCGATCAGTGCTTTGCTGCGGGCTGGGACAAAGGGCTTGCCCGTTGCCAGCAAGGCAAGCAATTCATCAAAGCTGCCCGACTCAGTGCCGACAATCAGCGCCTTCGCGGTGTCAATCGCACTGCCTCCGCCGACGGCGATGACCGTTTGGCAATCGCTTGCTTCCTGCCAGAAACGCTCATAAGTGTTGCGCAGTTGGGACACGTCGGGGTTGGGCTGCACGTCTTCAACGATGTACGTCAACCGATCGCCAAGTAGAAACTGAATACGCTCCACCAATCCCAGTCCACGCGCTTCGGGAAAAATCACAAGAGCGACGTTTTGGTCTTCGGTGAGAGCGACGAGTTCCAAAACGCTGTTCCAGCCGAAACGTGTATCAACTGGATTGTGGAAACGAGCAGTCATGACGACTCCTTTATTTTTGTTGTTAAAAGTAACGTCATACTCAACGCCACGTACTCATATCTCAAATCGTTTGATTGCAGGTCACAATCGACCCAGCCGATACCAGTTTGCAAGTTTGGCTGGCGACCCCGATACATGTAGCTTTTCCTTTTCACTCCATAAACAGCACGTTTTATAAAAACCGAAAATAATTCGTTAAAGTTGAGAAAGAGTTATTGGCAATAGATTGACAAGTTTTAGCCACAACTCGATCAACGGACAGCCTCACCCACGGGAAAGTATTAAAGAATTCCAGTAAGCAAGATCGATAGTTGAAGTCATTGGTCTTTGAGACCAGGACCAAACAACAAAACGCCCGGTAAATTACCGGGCGAAAGACTCGATGATGCCTGATGAATCAGGTTGCCTTCATCATCCTGTGCGTATCAATCAAATGCTGCACCACACTCGGATCGGCCAGGGTGGAGATATCACCCAACCCATCATATTCAGCCGTCGCAATCTTGCGCAGAATCCGCCGCATGATCTTGCCTGAACGGGTCTTCGGCAGCCCCGGTGCCCACTGGATGACATCCGGCGAAGCAATCGGACCGATCTCTTTGCGCACCCAGTTTTTCAGTTCCAGGCGCAGTTGCTCGTTCGGCTCTTCACCATTTTTCAGGGTGACGTAGACATAAATGCCCTGCCCCTTGATGTCGTGCGGCACACCGACCACAGCGGCTTCGGCGACTTTCGGGTGCGCGACCATCGCGCTTTCGATCTCGGCGGTGCCCATGCGGTGGCCGGACACGTTGAGGACGTCGTCCACGCGACCGGTGATCCAGTAGTAACCATCGGCGTCGCGACGGGCGCCGTCACCGGTGAAGTACATGCCACGGAAGGTCTTGAAGTAAGTATCGACGAAGCGGTCATGGTCGCCAAACAGCGTACGCGCCTGGCCTGGCCACGAATCGAGAATCACCAGGTTGCCCTCGGCCTCGCCTTCGACGATGTTACCCAGGTTGTCCACCAGTGCCGGTACCACGCCGAAGAACGGACGCGCCGCAGAGCCTGGCTTGAGCGCATGCGCGCCCGGTAGCGGGCTCATCATGTTGCCGCCAGTTTCGGTCTGCCACCAGGTGTCGACGATCGGGCAGCGCGACTTGCCGACATTCTTGTAGTACCAGTCCCAGGCTTCCGGGTTGATCGGCTCGCCGACCGAACCGAGCAGGCGCAGGCTGCTGCCATCGGCACCTTCAACCGCAGCAGTACCCGAGGCCATCATGGCGCGGATCGCGGTCGGTGCGGTGTAGAGGATGTTGACCTTGTGCTTGTCGACGATCTTCGCCACCCGGGTGATGTCCGGGTAGTTCGGCACGCCTTCGAACAGCAGCGTGGTCGCGCCGTTGGCCAGCGGGCCGTAGACGATGTAACTGTGACCGGTGACCCAGCCGACGTCGGCGGTGCACCAGTAGATCTCACCCGGGCGGTAGTCGAACACGCGCTCGTGGGTCATGGCTGCATACAGCAGGTAGCCGCCAGTGGTGTGCTGCACGCCCTTCGGCTTGCCGGTGGAGCCGGAGGTGTAAAGGATGAACAGCGCTTCTTCGGCGCCCATCTCTTTCGGCGCGCAAACGGTGCCGGCCACTTTCATCAGGTCCTCGAACCAGATGTCGCGATGCTGGTTCCACTTGATGTCGCCACCGGTGCGCTGGCACACGATGACTTTCTGGATGCTGCTGGTTTCCGGGTTGGTCAGTGCGTCGTCGACGTTGGCCTTGAGCGGGATTTTCTTGCCGGCACGAATGCCTTCGTCGGCGGTGATCACCACTTTGGATTTGCAGTCGATGATGCGACCGGCCAGGGCTTCTGGCGAGAAGCCGCCGAACACCACGGAGTGAATCGCGCCGATCCGGGTACAGGCCAGCATGGCGACCACGGCTTCGGGGATCATCGGCATATAGATAGTCACCACGTCGCCGCGGTGCACATCCTGGCCACGCAGGGCGTTGGCGAACTTGCAGACTTGCTCGTGCAGTTCGCGGTAGGTGATGTTGCGGCTTTCGGCAGGGTCATCGCCCTCCCAGATGATCGCCACTTGATCGCCGCGCTCGGCCAGATGACGGTCGAGGCAGTTGTAGGAAACGTTCAAGGTGCCGTCGGCGAACCATTTGATGTCGACATGGTGATCGTCGAAGGAGGTCTGTTTCACCGTGGTGAAAGGCTTGATCCAGTCGAGGCGCTTGGCTTGCTCGCGCCAGAAGCCGTCCGGGTTGACGACCGACTGCTGGTACATGGCCTTGTAGGTCGCCTCGTCGGTCAGCGTATTGGCCAGAACCTCGGGACGAACGGGATACAGGGAAGCCGCACTCATCTTTCTTACCTCGGTGGAATAGTTGTTTTTGTGATCTGTCACTGTCTGCAGCCTGAGCATTCGGGCAATTGCGAAACTCAAACCCTGAAGCGACTGAGAAGTTTGTCCTGCTGGCCGACATGGTCCACCATCGCCGAGCATTGACGAACCTGCTTGTCCGCACTGCCGGATACTTCAAGACTGATATCGCGGATATTGCTCGTATTGCGATTGATTTCCTCGGTCGTGGCGCTCTGTTCTTCAGCGGCGGCGGCAATCTGCAGGTTCATGTCATTGATGCGGTAAATGGCTTCACGTATGCGTTCGAGCGTTGCATTGGCCGCATCGGCATCGCCTGCCGTCTTGCTGGCAGTGTCGCGGCTTTGCTGCATTCGCACTTGAGCGTGTTTGACCCCCGTCTGCAGTTGCTCAATCATCAGGCGTATTTCCTGAGTGGATTGCTGGGTCCGCGAGGCCAGCGAGCGCACCTCATCAGCCACCACAGCAAACCCGCGCCCCGATTCACCAGCGCGCGCCGCCTCGATGGCCGCATTGAGCGCGAGAAGATTGGTCTGGTCGGCGATGCTGGTGATGACCGCCACGATCGATTCGATGCTTTGACTGAGCGTGGACAATTCATTGATCGCATGACCGGTGTCGTCCATCTCGTCAGCCAGACGCTTGATGGCCCCCGTTGACCTGGAGACCAGGGCGACTCCGTCCGTTGCTTGCCCGGTGGCAACGATCGCTGCTTCAGCCGCGACTTGAGCGTTGCGTGCGACGTCCTCGGCGGTCGAGGCCATCTCGGTCATGGCCGTGGCCAGTTGATCCAGTTCCTGTAATTGAATCTGTACGCGGTTGGCTGCCTGATCCGCTTCAAATGACGTCGCGGTGGTGCTCTCGCGAACCTGGTGCGAGCTGTTTTTCACATCGCCAATGAGTGCTTTCAGGTTCTGCAGGAACTGGTTGAACTCACCGGCGACCAGTGCAATTTCATCATTGCCGACCACGGGTAGCTGACGGGTCAGGTCGCCTTCTCCGCGATTGATGTCTGCCAACGATTCCTTGAGTTGATCCAGGGGTCGGAGTAGCCGTCTGACCAGCAGCCCCAACACCAACAGGCTAAGCAATACACCCAGGCCCGTACCAATGACGGCACGCCAACTCAGGGTGTGGGCTGCGGCCATGACAATGTCCTGATCGAGCACCACACCAATGTACCAATCCATGCCCTTGAGCTGAGAAAGAGGGATGAAGGAAATCAGGAGTGTCTTTCCCTTTATCTGTACCTCCTGCAACTGACTGTGGAGTGGTGGCTGGGCACCGCCGAAAATTTCGCCGTAGGGCTTACCATTCAGATTGGCGTCCGGATGGGAAATAATGTTGCCGTTTCGACTCATCAGAAATGCATAACCGGCCCCGCCAAAGTCCAACGTATTAATGGCGTCGGCAATCGTGTTCAGACGAATTTGTCCCCCAAACACACCGAGAAACTGGCCACCATCGCTGATTTTGGTGACGGCCGAGATCAGGATTTCGTCGGAAGTTGAAGCCTTATAGGGCTCGGTTAAAACCGACTGACTACCCGCCTTGCCGCTCGCATACCAAGGGCGCAAGCGTCCATCGTAGTCAGGACCGGGACTCCAGGGTGCGGAGTTCTTGATCGGTTTTCCATCTGATTGAAGGGCACCGAATACCAGTTCGAATTCGTTTTTCAGTATCGGTGAATCGATGATGCGTTGGGTGGCTTGCGGGCTGTACTGGCTGTCGATCGCCTGAGCCGCCAAGTCCATCAGCCGAAGTTTGGCGTTCAGCCAGTTTTCGATCTGCCGTGCCACTGCATTGCTCGATTCGGAGATACCCTCCTCGACTTGCGTGCGCAAAATAGAACGGACCTGACTGACCTGGACCAGCGACAGCAGACTGGTCGTCACGAACAGCACACAAGCAGCCACAAGGCTTACCTTGTAACGGATTTTCATCGACAGCTCCGCGCGGCGGGAAGGTTATTTTTTGTGTTTGAGACCGCCATCGCGAGCAAGCTCGCTCCTACAGGGTTTGCGTGATCCTGTAGGAGCCGGCTTGCTGGCGAATAGCCGTTACGCGATTAGAAGAAGCCCAGCGGATTGATGTCGTAGCTCACCAGCAGGTTTTTGGTCTGCTGATAGTGGTCGAGCATCATCTTGTGGGTTTCACGGCCGACGCCGGACTTCTTGTACCCGCCGAACGCGGCGTGCGCCGGGTACAGGTGGTAGCAGTTGGTCCACACACGACCGGCCTTGATGGCGCGGCCCATGCGGTAGGCGCGGTTGATGTCGCGGGTCCAGAGGCCGGCTCCGAGGCCGAACTCGGTGTCGTTGGCGATGGCCAGGGCTTCGGCTTCGTCCTTGAAGGTGGTGATGCTCACCACCGGGCCGAAGATTTCTTCCTGGAACACGCGCATCTTGTTGGTGCCCTTGAGCAGGGTTGGCTGGATGTAATACCCGGTCGCCAGGCTGCCCTCGAGTTTTTCTATCTTGCCGCCGGTCAGCAGCTCGGCGCCTTCGCCCTTGGCGATTTCCAGGTACGAAAGAATCTTGTCGAATTGCTGCTCGGACGCCTGGGCGCCGACCATGGTGTCGGTGTCCAGCGGGTCGCCACGTTTGATTTGCAGGACCTTCTTCATCACCACTTGCATGAATTCGTCGTAGATCGACTCCTGCACCAGCGCGCGAGATGGGCAGGTGCAGACTTCGCCCTGGTTGAAGAACGCCAGCACCAGGCCTTCAGCGGCTTTTTCGATGAAGGACGGTTCGGCCTTCATGATGTCTTCGAAGAAGATGTTCGGCGATTTGCCACCCAGCTCCACGGTGGACGGGATGATGTTTTCGGCGGCGCATTTCATGATGTGCGAGCCGACCGGGGTCGAGCCGGTGAAGGCAATCTTGGCGATGCGCTTGCTGGTGGCCAGGGCTTCGCCGGCTTCGCGACCGAAACCCTGGACGATGTTCAGCACGCCGGGTGGCAGCAGGTCGCCGATCAGTTCGACCAGCACGGTGATGCCCAGCGGGGTTTGCTCGGCAGGCTTGAGCACCACGCAGTTACCGGCGGCCAGGGCCGGGGCGAGTTTCCAGGCGGCCATCAGGATCGGGAAGTTCCACGGGATGATCTGCCCGACTACGCCCAGTGGTTCGTGGAAGTGATAGGCGGCGGTGTGTTCGTTGATTTCCGCTGAGCTGCCTTCCTGGGCACGGATGCAACCGGCGTAGTAGCGGAAATGGTCCACGGCCAGCGGGATGTCGGCATTCAGCGTTTCACGCACGGCTTTGCCGTTGTCCCAGGTTTCGGTGACGGCCAGCAGTTCGAGGTTCTGTTCGATGCGGTCGGCAATTTTCAGCAGCGCCAAGGCGCGGTCCTGCACCGAGGTCTTGCCCCAGGCATCAGCGGCTGCATGGGCAGCGTCCAGCGCCTTTTCGATGTCTTCGGCGCTAGAGCGGGGGAATTCGGCAATCGGTTGGCCATTCACAGGCGAGGTGGTGGTGAAGTACTGACCATTGACCGGCGCAACGAACTCACCGCCGATGTAGTTGCCATAACGGGACTTGAAGGAAACGATGGCACCGGGAGTGCCTGGGTGGGCGTAGTTCATGGTCGGATTCTCTTGTTGTTTTGGGTTGTGACCGTCCGGGGGACGGCCACTGTCAGTGACACAAACCGTGCAGAATCAGGAACCCTGTGGGGTTTCTCCGCGTGCCAGGCGCGCATTGATGTCTTCAATGACAGTCGGCAAATCGACGATGGTGTCGATCAGGTAGTGCGGGCGAGAGCCTTCGAACATCTTGATGATGCGTGTGCGTTCTTCGGCCAACTCCTCCAGGGACAAGTCTTTGAATTCCTCATAGGTCAGACCCAGTGCGTTGCCGGAACAGGTCAGTGCGACCGTCCACATGCCCGCGCTGCGGCCTTCGAGGATGCCCGGCCAAGTGTCATCGACTTTCACACAGGCAGCCACGTCGCTGATCCCCAGGGCAATCACGTTCGCCAAGGCCTGGGCTGGGTACGGACGGCCGTTAGGCACTTCGTCAGTGGCCACGACGTGATCGGTGACGTAGCCGTTCTTACGGGCCAGCTCTACGACTTTTTCCATGACCACGGCCGGATAACCCGAGCAGGAGCCGATTTTCAGACCCTTGTCGCGTAAGCCATTGATAGTATCGAGAGCACCGGGAATCAACGCAGAGTGCAGGGCGATCTTTTCGATCTGCAACGGCATGAAGCGCTCGTAAAGAGCGGTGACATCCTCGTCGGTTGGCAGGCGGCCGAAGGCGGCCTGGTAACGTGCGGCAATCTGTGGCTCGTTGCACAGCGTGCGAATGTGATCCCACTTGCCCATGCCCATCGGCCCGCGGGCTTCTTCCAGAGAGACCGCAACGCCAAACTCGGCGAAGGCTTCGACGAAGATTTGGGTCGGTGCGAAAGAGCCGAAGTCAACGACGGTGCCTGCCCAGTCCAAAACCACGGCTTGCAGTTGGGAAGGTTGTTTGTAGTGCATGGTGAGTCTCCATTTTTTGGGTATGTGAAGGCCGTCCCTCTCATCATCAAGAAGTACGCCTATTGATTGTTCAAACGCGTTACGGGATCAGGTTATCGGCGTAGGGCTCGAGTCGAACAACTCTGCGAGCATCGGCCGATTTTTGCGAATACCGAGGCAGCACAGGTGGTAATCAATAAAAAATGGGTGATCAACAAAAGTGATCGGTTTTGTGCCTGGGGTTTCGGCGTACTCGACGGCAGAAACAAAGCCGATTCCGATGCCCTTGGCGATGGCGTGGACGATCGCCTCACGGCTATTCAATTGCATGACGCAGTTCAGCTCAACGCCCAGGCTCTTGCAGCTTTCCTCCACCAGTTGACGAGTCCGCGAGCTTTTTTCACGAAGAACCAACCTCTCTGCGCTGATCTGCTCGACGTGCACCTCTTTCTGACTGGCCCAAGGATGATCATCGCGGACAACAGCAATAATCGGATAGCGCCGGTAAAGCTGAGTGTGAAAACGCTGATCGAATTCTGAGAGAGCAAGAATCGCCACATCGATATCAAAGTTGAAGAGGCGATCCAGCGTCTCTTTCTCAGGAGAGAACGAAGTTTCCAGTTCTATGTCCGGATGCCTCTGCATCAATTCGTAAGTCAGGTTCATCGCAATGGGCGGAGATACAGCCCCCAGTCGCAGCATTCCGGTTTTGTGCTGTTTGAAACTTTGAAGAAGTTGCACAGCTTCATCCTCTTGACCGAATAGACCTTGGGTGATCGCATAGAGCTGGTGTCCGGCCCAGCTCATTTCGATAAAGCGGCCACGACGGTGGAATAGTTCCACGGAGTACTTTTTTTCCAGCGCAGTAACCTGCTCGCTGACCGTTGACTGACCAACGCTCAGGAACTCGGCAGCGAGCGTGAAGCTGCCGGTCTTCGCTACCGCGTGAAAGGAACGTAGCCATTTGTGATACTGGTACATAAAAGTTCCTATTCCTGAGCGACCGTCTCTGATTCAAGCATCTATAGCCTAGCAATCAACGTCGTATGAACAGTGCCACCGAGGCACTGCACAGGCAGGCGGCAGTGACCACGATGAAGATCAGAGAGGTGTTCCCGGTAGCATCGAGCATGCCCCCGATCAGGGGCTCGGCCAGACCTGCAAACAGATAGGACGCGAAGTTCATCACGCCGGTGGCCGTACCTGCTCGTTTGGCACCGACCAGGTCCGGGCACAAGGCCCAAAAGCTCGACGCCGGACCGTAGACGAAGAAACCGCAGAGGAACAACGCCACCAGACCGAGGGCGCTATGCGGCGGCAGGCTCCACATCCACAGGCTGGTTGCCGCGCCGAGGAACATGTAAAGCATGATTGCCAGGTAGCGTTTGGAACCGAACAGTTTGTCCGACACCCAGCCATTGCTGAGGGCACCGATGGCCATGCCAACCGGCAGCGCTACGGTAATCCACTTTGGATCGACCAGGCTGTCGCCGCTTTTCCAGTTGGCGCCCAGAAAGTGCACCGGTACCCAGACGATCAGGCCATAGCGGGCCGCGTTCTGGAATCCCAGCGACACGGCGGCGATGATCAAGCGGGCATTCTTCAGCACCGCTTTATAGCGTTGCGCCGAGGTTTCAACTTCACCGTGTGCCACTTCGTGGTTCTTGTCATCGGCGTTGGCCACCCCGGTGTCGGCGAGAGGCTCAAAGCCCAAATCCTGCGGACGTTCACGGGCTACCAGGTAGAAGATGATGCCGCCCGCCAGCATCAGCAGCACTGGCAAACGGAAGATCCAACGCCATTCCAGTTGCAGCACCTCGAGCACGACGATCGAGGTGACATAAGAAAGGACCGAGGCACAACCTGCAGCGAACACATAAAACCCATACACCTTGCCGCGCTCGCCCGCACTCCACCAATTGGAAATGAGTCGACTACCCGGCGCCCAACCCAAGGCTTGGAAATAACCGTTGATCCCCCAGGGCAGGATCAGAGCGGTAAAACCATGGGCGAAGCTGGTCATCCAGTTAGCCGCACAGGACAACACCGCGCCGGCAGTCATGATGCGCCGGCCACCGAACTTATCGGCGAGATTGCCATTGATGGCTTGGCCAATGGCGTAGGCCCAGAGCATGGCCGCCGAGGCCCAGCCCAGATGTTCCTTGGTAAAGCCGAACTCGGCCTGAATACCCGGGATGGCAAAACCAAAGGTTTGCCGACCGGTGTAGAAAAACAGATAGCAGAACATGGCCGCCAGTAGCATGCGCCACTGTGCGACTCGGAACGATGAAGTGGATATTGCGAGACCTGGCATGGTTTGGGCACGATTCATGATCTTTTCCTTATTATTGTTCGTTCCCTCCGAGCGAGTCGGAGCGTGCACTCTTGGTGCATCAGGAAATTGCCGCGGTCGTCACGTCGCGACAGTGCTTCGAGGGAGAAACCGCTAGGCCGCTTTCGCGCCGATGAAGTTCTTGCCTCGCGCGCCTTGCATGGCGAAATTAATCATCTCCTCGGCTTCCTTTGCCGTGATGCCGTAGTCGGCAAACTCGGTTTTCACATCAAGGCTGTGCAGGAAATCGCGTAGTTGTGCCTGCGCTTCGGCGAGGTCATTGCCGAATACCCGTTGCAGGATCCGGTCGCGCGCTTCGTCATGTCCCCAAGCCAGGCCCAAGACCAACGGCAAGGTGAAGGAGCAGGCGATACCATGAGGTAGCCCGTGACGCAGAGTCATCTCGTAAGAAATGGAGTGGGCCAACGCAGTTTTGGTGTTGGAAAAGGCCATCCCGGCTTTAAGTGCGGCCAGTGCCATTCGTGAACGCAGCTCCTTGCTGGTCAGGTCACGGCGTAACAACGGCAGGCACTCGAGGATGTCTTCAATGGCAGAAATGGCAAAGGTGTCCGAAATCGGGTTGGCATTGATGTTCCAGATCGACTCCAGCGCATGCGACAGGGCGTCCAGGCCGGTAGAAACGGTGACACCGGCAGGTACTGTCAACATCAACTTCGGGTCGATAATGGCGACCTTGGGCCAGGTACAGTCCAGGTGCAGGGAATATTTCTTTTGATTCTCTGTATCCCAGATAGTAGCCCACGGAGTGACTTCGCTCCCTGTCCCCGCCGTGGTGGGCGCAGCAATCAGTTGTTTGCAACGCGCAGGAACAAAGGGTTTGCCCGCAGCCAACAAAGTGAGCAACTCATCAAAGCTGCCTGATTCGGTGCCGACGATGAGCGCTTTGGCGGTGTCGATCGCGCTACCGCCACCCACGGCGAGGACTGCGTGGCAATCACCCGCTTCCCGCCAGAACCGCTCATAGGTGCTACGCAATTGAGCAACATCAGGATTGGGTTGAACATCTTCAACGATGTACACCAGCCGGTCGCCCAACAGATCCTGAATACGATCCACTAATCCCAGTCCTCGTGCTTCGGGAAAGATCACAAGGGCCACGGTCTGATTTTCGGTGATTGAGGCAAGTTCCCGGAGGCTATCCCAGCCGAAACGTGTATCAACAGGATTATGGAATCGGGCAATCATGGCGGGGCCTTCGATTTTTATTGTTGGAAGTGGCCCCATACTCAAGCCCCATCGATAGCAGCACAAATCGATAATTCGAAGGCTTAAATCGGCTGAGCCGATAACAACCCGATGGAGTTGCCAGCTCACACTCGGTGCAATTGGAGACAGATGTTGTAGGACTGAAGCTAGGACACTTACTAGGGGTGTTCCTCCCTGCCCTCCATCGCCAAACTTTCTGCGGGGACATTGGCACACAGAAATCTTGCGTCCATCTCCTCCGAAAGAGGTGAAGAATCCACCGAGAGCCAGTGGTTTTTGTGGGGGGGAAAGTAGGGGGAGTCCATTTCATGGCCAAAATCAACATCAAAGAACTCGAGTCGCTGACCGCTGAAGATGCCGGCCGAATCCTCAGGGAGCAAATAAAAACGGCGGTACAGAGGACACAGCAGGTGATCTGCCAGTTTAGAAAGCCTGAACCACAAAGCTGCACAAGTCCCTGCAGCCGCTACGCTTCCATTTTCGCCTGCAGGCCGCCCACCGCTGGAGAGCGGGTTGGCTCACAAGCTTGGTGAATGGTGGTCTTGCGGTATTTCAGCATGCCGCCACTGCGTTCATTGAGGTAGGCCGTGATCTCGCCAACAATGGCCAAGGCCACGCTCGCCGGGGTATCGCCCCCCAAATCCAACCCAATCGGATAATGAAGCCCGGGCACAACTTCTGGCGAACGGTCCGATGCGCCCATCTCATCAAGCAGTCGTTCTGTTCGCTCTCGAGGACCCAACTGCCCGACATAGGCGGGAGAGCATTGCAAAACGTTTTCCAGCCAATACCGATCCTGTCGATAGCTGTGGGTCATGATCACCACTGCGGCACCGTCGACAGCACTGGATAAGTTAAAAGGCTCGTCGATAGGCGCAACAATGACCTGGCTTGCTCCAGGGAACCGTTCCGGGCGAGCAAAATGCGCACGCCCGTCCACCACCGTGACATGCCAGTTCAAATCCCTGGCGAACCGCACCAAAGGCTGGGCGTCATGACCCGCGCCAAAGATCATCAGTCGACGCTGTGGCGCGATGTATTCAAGAAAGACCTCGACTTCATTGGCTCCGCTTCCGTAAATCATCAACTGAGACTTCTTGCGCGCAAGGGTACTGCGCAAATCACCCTGCAGGGTGTGTTGAAGCGCTTGGCAGCGGATGCCCTCACACGCGTTCATAAAGGCGTTCAGTCCCATTCGAGCACCGACCTGCACACGGTTTTTTCGACCCACCGAGATGACCGTTGCCAGTGCTGCCGGTTGACCGGTGGCCTTCACCTGTTGCAGCACATCGAGCAACAGACTCTGCTTGCCGGCATCATGGCGTTCCAGGAGTACATGCACGGTACCGTTGCAGCCCAGACCAAACGTCAGCGCCGCGTCTTCATCATCGGCGTCCTCATCTTCCTGGGCAGCAGTGCTGTAACGACGAACCACTGCCTCGCCGGACTCAGTTAACCACCAGGCCTTCTTGGCCAACTCCTGTTCCAGACAACCACCACTGATGGTTCCGACTGTCTGGCCAAAATGCGGAATCAGCATCCTCGCACCCGGACGCCGATAGGCCGAGCCCTCGACCTTGACGACCGTGGCGAGCACAGCATCGATCTTTGTGCTGTTGGCTTGATCCAATGCATCGAGCAAGGCGTACACATCAGACATGGTCACTCTCCCGGGTCAAATTCAGTTGATTGCTGCGCATCGTCTTCAAGTGATCGGCCCCTCGTTTGCGGGGAAAAACAGCGTTGCCAACAACCCGCCGAACGCAGTGAACGGGAGTACTATTCATTCCCTTGCATTCGTCGAAGAACAATGTGCCATCGAGCTAATGCATAACGGTGTACGAGAAAACCCGGGGCGCCCAAAGAAACCCTTTGGCCGGAGTGCCCAGTTCAGAGATCGGTGGCGCACTACCACGCAATGGCATGTCATTTCCTGGCCATAAATATCGCTACGCATAATCGTCAAGGGCAACAGCGTGAACAAAAAAACAGGTATCAGAGCCCAGCAGGCCGACCAGACCAAGGCTCGTATTCTCAAGGCCGCGGTCAAGGTCTTCACCCGTGATGGTTATGCGGGCGGGCGGATCGAACAGATTTCCAGTGAAGCCGAGTCCAATGACCGGATGATCTATTACTATTTCGGCAGCAAGGAAAACCTCTTTGTACGGGTGCTTGAGCACACTTATGAAGCATTCAACCAAGCCGAAAGCATGCTACGCCCGGACCTTTCGAACCCCGTGCAGGCCCTGCGTGATCGGGTAGCATTCGTCTGGCATTACTACGTAAAGCATCCGGAATTCGTCGCCATCCTCAATATCGAAAACCTGCACGAGGGCACGCACGCCAGGCAGTCCAGTGAGCTTCGTCGCTTGTCCGGCACCACGCTGGGCGTGATCACACCGATCATCGAAGCGGGTCAGCGGCAGGGGGTGTTTCGCCAGGACATCGACATCAATCACGTCTACTTGATGATCGCTTCACTCTGCTACTTCTATAACTCCAACCGGCACACCCTCACCTCATTTCTGGGTCAAGACCTGGCGGATCAAGGCCAGCAGCAGGACTGGCTGGCGTTCATCAGCGATCTGGTGGTGCGCGGCGTGCTGACACTGCCTGCGTCTCAGTGACTCTCTGATCAATGAGTTCCGGGATTGGCCCGCAAGTGCGCGACCTTCTGCTCCAGCCCTTGCCACGCAGGTTCAGCTGAGGCGAAGCGATTGCGCAGGTATGCCGTCAGTTCGGCGATTTGCCTGTTGGACAGGCTGTCCTTGAAGCCTGGCATATAACCAAGGTCCGGCGTCGCCGGATTGGAGATGCCTTGCAAAATGACCTTCAGCAGGTTGTCTGGCAGCGTACTGTGAAGGTTGGTATTAGTCGCCAACGAGGGACTGACACCAAACAGTTTCGGCCCAAGACCATCGGCGTGACAGCCTTGGCAGGAACCTTCAAACACCCGCCGACCATTGCTCAACGACACTGCGGTGACACTGGGTTGCGCTACGGTTTGTGTGCTTGAGCGAGTCTGTGCTTGCGCCGTGCCATCGAGCGACGCCAGGTACACCGCCATCGCCCGTATGTCTGCTTTGGGCAGCTTCGCCAATTCGCTAACCACTGGCCCCATGGGGCCCGCCGCGACACCGTGGGCATCGGAATAACCACTGCTCAGGTAGGTGAACAATTGATCTTCAGTCCACGGCGTAGGCGATTTGGATAAGCCATTGAGCGCAGGTGCTTCCCAGCCATCGACCATGCCGCCCGCCAGGAAATTTTTACCGCCCTTCTCCGCGCCCATCAGGTTGCGCGGTGAATGACAGGCCGCGCAGTGACCCAGTCCATTGACCAGGTAGGCGCCGCGATTCCACTGCTCACTGCGTTGCGGCTGCACCTGGATTTCACCCTTGCGCAGGAACAACGCGTTCCAACCCGCCATCAGTGGCCGCATGTTGAATGGGAACTGCATGTCGTTGACCTTGGCTGGCTGGCTCACCGGGGCCTGTGACATCAGGTACGCGTACAGCGCCTGCATATCGGCGTCGTTGATATTTCGGAAGGCCGTGTAAGGAAATGCCGGATACAGATTCTTGCCATCGCGACTGATGCCATCGCGCATGGCCCGCTCGAACGCGGGATAGGACCAACTGCCAATTCCGGTTTTCGGGTCAGGTGTGATGTTGCTGCTGTACAGCGTTCCGAAAGGCGTCTGCATTGCCAACCCGCCAGCATTGGTCGCGCCGCCTGGCGCTGTGTGGCACACCGCGCAATCACCGACTGCCGCCAGCAAACGCCCTCGCTCCAGCGTCGCCGCAGACCAGGTGCCCGCGCCGGGTGGCGTGATCGGTGCGATTTCCGCGCGCCAGGGCAAAGCCGTGGCAGCCACGCCAAGTATCGCGCCGAACGCTGCGAACAATGAGCCAAACAACCATTTCGAGCGCTTGGCCTTTGGCGAATCAGGGGGATTGGCATTCGCTTCGTCCGCCGATCCTTTGAGCGCGGCCAGCACACGCTCAGCGGTGATCGGTAGTTCACGAAAGCGAATCCCGGTGGCGTCGTAGATCGCATTGGCTATCGCTGCCGCGCTCGGCACTGCCGCCGACTCACCCGCCCCCATGGGTGCTTCGTTCTGGCGCGGCATCATCAGCACATCGATTTCCGGCACCTGGGGGAATGTCAGGATCGGGTAACCGCCCCATTCCTTGCTGGCAACGGCGGACTCTTCAAAGGTCACGCGCTCCTTGAGCACGCGACTGGTGGACTGAATCACATTGCCGTGAATCTGATGCTGAACACCGGTCGGATTGATCATCATCCCGGCGTCATGACCGATCACCACGCGGGTGACTGACACTTCGCCGCTGCGCTTGTCCACCGCCACGTCCGCGACCCACGCCGCCCACGCCGCGCCGAAGCCTGGAAATTTGCTGTGAATGTAACGGGCATAGGCAAAACCCCGGCCGCGCAGGATGTTGTCTTGCTCCGGGATTTGCATCGGCTGCGTACGCGGTGTCCATTCGGCGCGGGCAGCAGTGGCTTTGACCAGATCCGAGGCGCGCTCATCATTCAGATAACGCAAACGGTACTCGATGGGGTCGACACCCGCGGCAAAGGCCAATTCATCGATATACGACTCATGGGCGAAGGTATTGGGCAGCGCCGACACGCCCCGCATCCACGAAGCCCGAACAATGGGCGTCATGTCGTTTACGCTCACGCGCATGTGTTCAAAATCATACGGAGGGATCGAGGTGCGGTCGCCCATTTCGAACATCGCCGCCACCGGTTCGACGCGCCCCGTCAGCAGCAGTGCCAGGGTCGGTGCACCATTGGACGGGTAGCTGGTCTGAAAATCGTAACCGGCCACCCCGCCATCGACATTGATGCCTCCATCGACCTCCATCAGTTGCGCCGTGCCCTTGGGCTCCCATACGTGCTCTTGCTCGCGGGTCAGTTGCACCCGTACCGGCACGCCGACGGCCCGGGACAGCAACACCGCATCGGCGCACACGTCGTCGGCGCAATTACGCCCGTAACAACCTGCCGCTTCCATGCGGATGATCTCGATCCGCTCTTCCGGATACTCCAGCAGCCATGCCAGGTCAGCGCGCAGTAAATGCGGGTTTTGCGTGCCGGACCAGACGCGAATGCCGTCCTCTTGATAGTCCGCCAGCCCGCAGGAAGGACCGATGGAGGCGTGAAGCTGATACGGCCACAGGTAGGTGCGGGCCATGCGCTCGCTAGCCTGCTCCAAGGCTTGATCAACATTGCCCTTGTCCAGCACGACGCGCTGCACCCTGGGGTTGTCGCGAATGGCCTGCGCGATGTCATCCATGTTCGGCAATTTGTGGTTCCAGGCTTTCCAGGTGACTTTCAGTGCCTGGGCGGCTTTCGCGGCCTGCTCTTCACGCATGGCTACCACGCCGACAAAATCGCGAATCACCACCACCCGCACGATGCCGGGAATGTGCGCGATGGAGGACTCGTCTACTTCCAGCAGGCTGTTGCCGACGAAATCACCGCTGTCGAGCCCGGCATAAGGCGGGCGAATCACCCGGCCATGCAGCATGTCCGGCAGCCGCATGTCATGCACGTAAGTCAGCTCACCGGTGGCTTTACCGGGAATGTCCACCCGCGCTGCGCCCTTGCCCACCAGCCGATAATCTTCCAGACGCTTGAGCGGCGCATCGCCGGAAATCGTCAACTGGTCACGCTCGCCCTCCACCAGTTCGGCAAACGTGAGCTGGCGACCGTCTTCGCTGCTAACTACCCCGCTGTTTATCCGTAAGGTGTCAGCTGCAACGGCAAAACGCCGGGCCGCCCGTGCCAGCAAAAATCGCCGGGCTTCAGCCGCCGCGTTACGCAAGGGGATGGCCGAAATCTGGATGGTCGCACTGGCGATGGTTGCGCCCTGGTTCGGTGCGCTGTCGGTATCGCCAAGGACCATACAGACTTGATCCAGCGCCAGGTCCAGCTCTTCAGCGACGATTTGTGCCAGCGAAGTACGGATACCGGTGCCCAGATCCACGTGGCCGTTGAACCCATAGACCTTGCCGTCGTCGTTGACCGCAATGAACAACGCCAGCTCCTGGGGTTTGATCACGGGTACGCCACCTTTGGCCACAGGACCGGACGGTGGCTGGATCTGATCGACGATCAACAAGACGCCGGACTTGGTCAACAGCTGAGCACGGGTGAGCGTTGCATGGGTCATGGTCATCAATCCGTTCAAGACTTTTGACGGGCGGCACGCAGTACCGCACGAAGAATTTCGATATGGGTGCCGCAGCGGCAGAGATTGGCCGACAACTCATTGCGAATCTGCGCCTCGCTGGGGTGCGGATTTCGGTCGAGCAAGGCCTTGGCCGTCATGATCATGCCGTTCATGCAGTAGCCACACTGCGCCGCCTGCTCCTCAATGAAAGCCTGCTGCACCGGGTGCGGATGCTCTCGGCTGCCAATGCCTTCGAGGGTGGTGATTTCCCGTCCCTCGGCACCGGACAACGGGAACACGCAAGCCCGCGCCGCAACACCATCGATGATCACCGTGCAGGCACCGCACTCGCCCAGGCCACAACCGTATTTCGGGCCGTTGAGCTGTAAATCATTGCGCAGCACCAGCAACAGCGATGTGTCGGCCATGGCACAGACCGTAGTGGTCTGGCCATTGACGTGAAGCGTCACGGTCTTTTCCGGCGCCAGTGCTTGCTCACTCATGTCGCACTCTCCAGGTGTTACCGCTCGCTCTCTTGATGAGGTGCGGCTTTTTATTAAGTAATCACTACATGAAAAAGGCGTGATCGGTACCGCATGCGCAGGCTGCGCAGATCCTGCGCAGTGCCATGCGGGTTCTAGAGCTTGATGAGGGGGATGGTTATCCGATTCCTCACGTTACCCCTGACTACATTTTTTTAATGAAGTATCCACTTCATGAATCAGACGCAAGAAAAATGCCAGGGACGGTTTCTTACTCGTCAATCGTTGGCGTCATCGATCATCTTGCGCAGCAGATACAGGATCGCGACGCGCTCGGCCGGGTTGAGGTTACCCATGGTCAGTTCGCTGACGCGGGCAGCATGAGGCACGGTGTCACGCACTAATTGATGGCCACTGTCGGACAGGCCAACGATGACTTTGCGCCGATCTTGAGGGTCTGGCTCCAGGGTGATCAGGTCGCGCGCCTTGAGCCGCTCGACGATGCCTCGAATGGTTGCCTGATCCACCGCAGTGGCCTTGACCAGCTCGGTCAATGAGCTCGGCCCGCCATCACGCACGGCGCACAGCGTAATGAACTGCACGGCGGTCAGCTGCGAATCGTCGACGTTCTGCTGGAAGATCGCCATATTGCGCTGGTAAGCCTTGCGCAGCAAATGACCGACCTGCTCGGAAAAGGCATAGGGAGCGGTTGTCTGTGGGGTGTTGTCTGTCGTATCCGGCACGGCGAGCTCTATCAAAAAAAAGTAAGTGGCGTTTACATTAACCTGCGAGGGGGATCAAGGTAACTCAATCGTGGTGGGTCACTGTCCCGTGCCCCCCTCTTTTATATCACCGCGCGATAGAGGCCTGCGGCGCTACCACATCACCACCCAGGACCACCGCCTGATCATCGAGGTAGATATCGCAATGGCGTAGCGGGATGTCCAGGTGACACGGGGTTTTTCGGGTACCGCCAACCTCGGTATTGGGCCCGGTGGAGAACAGGAAGTTACCGTAGAACGCCCGGGCATCCATGCACATGCCGTCGTTTTTGTCATGCAAGCCCATGGCGGTCCACTGCGCACGCGGTTGCAAACCCCAGCCAATATGGGAGATGCCGTACACCTCGGGGTCGTTGAAGTACTTCATGTAGTCGCGCAGGTATTCGGCCTCGAAACCACCATGGATCGAGGTAATGAAGCCCTTTTCGATTTCCAGGGTGATCTTCTCTCGCGAGTAATTCTTGAACGGCAACAGGATATCGCCGACGTCGATCACCAGTACGCCTTCGGCGGTTTCCTCGTTTGGCCAGGAGAATAGAAAACCGCTGGGCCAGTGATCCCAACGCCCAGGCTCATCGGCAAAACCGTACTCGGTGACCGCAGGGTATTGCCCGAGCAACGCCTTGAAATCACTGCCGGCCCTGGACTTCACGTGGATCGAGCGCGCCTGCTTCAGCAGCTTCTCGGCCGCCATCACCCGCTCTTTGTCCGCCAGCGTAGGCAGCATCCGCGCCAGCACTTCCGGTGGTTCAACCGCCAGCAGTATGCGCGTCCCGGTCTTGAGGATCTGCTCCTGCTCCGGCGAGTGCAGCAACATCATGGTGTCGACCACAAGGTCCGCCGCTTCCAGCGCCCGTTGCGCGGCGATATTGCCGGTCAGCGCGGTGTCGCCGCAGTAAGCGGTCATGTCATTGCCCATGGCCATAGGGTGATTGAAGGACGGCAACTCGACCGCATAGACCTTGGCCCCAAGACGCTGCGCGGCGTCCATGGCCGCCCGCACGGTACGCGCGTCGGAGTAGTGGCTTTTCAGTACCGCGACGCTTTGAGTCGAGTCCACTTTCGACAGTTTCAACACGTGTTCAAACATCTGGGTCAGTTCGCAATCGCTTACCGGCATGTCTTGTCTTCCTCTTAACCTGTTGAGTTCGTTCGACGCCTCGCACCCTGCGCACCAAAGCAAGGCGGCGAGCTTGGCACCCGCACGAATTTGAAGTGTATACGCTATTTATTAACGATAAAACATTAAATTGACAGACGCCTAAAGAGAAAGTCTCAAACGTTACAAAGCAACACAACCCCGCTAAATAATGGTTACTTAGCGTTACGGTCGCCATTTATCGCTGATTTTTTATTTTTCAAGTGGGATCTTCCAATTCAAAAACAATAGCGTATACACTCAAATAGCGGCGAGACGACAACCCGATCTCACCAGCCACATATTCAAAACGAAGGAAAAGCCCCCCATGCGAAACAAACAAAAAATCGCAATCGTCGGCGCCGGTCTAGGTGGCGCTGCTGCTGCCACGCTGTTACAGAAAGCCGGGTTCGAGGTCGATGTTTATGAACAGGCGCCAGAGTTTTCCCGTATTGGTGCGGGCATCCACATGGGCCCCAACATCATGAAAATCTTCCGCCGCATGGGTATTGAACAGAAGCTGAGCGACATGGGTTCGCACCCCGACTTCTGGTTCAGCCGCGACGGCGCCAGCGGTGACTATCTGTCCCGCATCCCCTTGGGTGAATTCGCTCGCAAGGAATACGGCGCGGCTTACATCACCGTGCACCGCGGGGACCTGCATGCACTGCAAATGTCGACCATTGCGCCGGGCACTGTGCACTTCAACAAGCGCCTGACCGGGATCGAGGAAACCGATGATCTGGTGCGCCTGCACTTCAGCGACGGCACCACCACCGAGGTCGACATCGTCATCGGCGCCGATGGCATCAACTCCAGAATTCGCGAAGAGTTGCTCGGAGCGGAAAGACCGCTGTACAGCGGCTGGGTTGCCCACCGCGCCTTGATTCGCGGCGAGGTACTGGCCAAGTACAACATGGACTTTGAAAACTGCGTGAAGTGGTGGAGCGAAGATCGTCACATGATGGTCTACCACACCACCAGCAAGCGCGATGAGTACTACTACGTCACCGGCGTACCGCACCCGGCCTGGGACTTCCAGGGCAGCTTTGTCGATAGCAGCCGCGACGAAATGTACGACGCATTCCAGGGCTATCACCCCACCGTTCAAGCGTTGATCGAATCCAGTGAAAGCGTGACCAAATGGCCGCTGCTCAATCGCAACCCGCTGCCGCTCTGGAGCCGTGGACGGATGGTGTTGCTGGGTGATGCCTGCCACCCGATGAAACCGCACATGGCGCAAGGCGCAGGCATGGCCATCGAAGATGCCGCCATGTTGACCCGCTGCCTGCAGGAAACCGGGCTCACCGATTACCGCACCGCGTTCAAGCTATACGAAGCCAACCGCAAGGACCGCGCCTCGCGAGTACAGGCGGTGTCCAATGCCAACACCTGGCTGCGCACACAGGAAGATCCGGCCTGGGTCTACGGTTATGACCTCTACGACCACCCACTGAAATCGGAAGCGGCCGCATGAGCACCTTCATTCAGGGCGGCAACGTCCAAGCCAATGGTATCCGCCAGCACTACCTGCGTTACGGCGGCCAGGGCAGCACCGGCAAACCGATAGTGTTGCTGATTCCCGGCATCACCAGCCCGGCGATCACCTGGGGGTTTGTCGCCGAGCGCCTGGGCCAGCATTTCGATACCTACGTACTCGACGTTCGTGGCCGCGGCCTGTCCTCCACCGGACCGGAGCTGGACTACGGCACCGACGCCTGCGCCAATGACATCGGTGCATTCGCCAAAGCCATGGGTATCAATGCCTATCACCTGGTGGGCCACTCCATGGGCGCGCGCTTTGCCGTGCGCAGCGCAGTGCGCAATCCAGCGGGCCTGCAAAGCCTGGTACTGATCGATCCACCCGTCTCCGGTCCCGGCCGGCGCGAGTACCCAAGCAAGCTGTCGTGGTACGTGGACTCGATCCGCCAATCACTGAGCGGGATGGACGCCGACGCCATGCGCGTCTTCTGCCCGACCTGGACCGAGGAGCAACTGCAAGTCCGCGCCGAGTGGCTGCACACCTGCTACGCACCGGCCATCGTCCGCGCCTTCAACGATTTCCATGAGGTGGACTTTCATCAGGATCTGCCGCACCTGCCTGTCCCTGCCCTGCTGATCGTTGCCGGTCGCGGCGGCGTAATCCAGGCCGGGGACGAAGCGGAAATTCGCGACCTGCAACCCGCGATCCAGATTGCTCACGTCGAAAACGCCGGACACATGATTCCGTGGGATGACCTCGAAGGATTTTTCGCGGCATTTGGCAGTTTTCTCGGCCAGCCCCTGACCTGAATTCAACGCACGTTGCAAAGGAGACAGCTTGTGATCAAGCCTTATCGTATCGGCCAGATTGTGCCAAGTTCCAACACCACCATGGAAACCGAGATTCCGGCGATGCTGGCAGCACGCCAATTGATCCGCCCCGAACGTTTCACCTTTCATTCCAGCCGCATGCGCATGAAGCAGGTGCGCAAGGAAGAGCTGGCGGCAATGGATGGCGAATCCGATCGCTGCGCGGTCGAGCTGTCTGACGCCAAGGTCGACGTGCTGGGCTATGCCTGCCTGGTGGCGATCATGGCCATGGGCCTGGGTTATCATCGCCAGTCCGAACAGCGGCTGCGCAAGGCCACCGCCGACAACGACGCCAATGCGCCGGTCATCACCAGCGCCGGCGCCTTGATCGAAGGCTTGAAAGTAATGGGCGCCAAACGCATTGCCATTGTCGCGCCGTACATGAAGCCGCTGACCGAGCTGGTAGTGGATTACATTCGCGAAGAAGGTTTCGAGGTGGTGGACTGGCGCGCCCTGGAAATTCCCGACAACCTGGCCGTCGCCCGCCACGACCCGGCCAACCTGCCCGCCATTGTGCGCGACATGAACCTTGAAGGCGTGGATGTGATCGTCCTGTCGGCCTGCGTGCAGATGCAATCGCTGGGAGTGGTCTCGCAAGTCGAGGCCGAAACCGGCAAACCGGTACTCACCGCAGCCATCGCCACCACCTACGCCATGCTCAAGGCACTGGACCTGGAGCCCATCGTTCCGGGTGCGGGCGCGCTGCTGTCTGGCGCATATAAATAGGAGCGTGTCATGAGCCAAGAACAAAGTGCCGACGCCAATTATCAGGGCGTGTGGGGCCAGCGCATCGGCTTTGGCAATAAGCCTGCGCTGTTGATGATCGATTTCATGCAGGGCTATACCCAAGAAGGCGCACCGCTGTACGCGCCAGGCGTGGTCAGCGCTGTAGCCGAGAGCGTCGAACTATTGGCCTGCGCCCGCCAACATGAAGTCCTGGTAGTGCATACAAACATTCGCTACCACCCAGGGCATTTTGCCGACGGCGGTATATGGGTCAAAAAAGCCCCCGTGATGAAAGACATGATCGAGGGCAACCCACTGGCAGCCTTCTGCGAGCCGGTGCTGCCCAACCCGGACGAAGTGGTCATCAGCAAGCAATACGCCAGCTCGTTTTTTGGCACCAGCCTGGCGTCGATGCTGCGCGCCAAAGGTATCGACACCGTGGTACTGGCGGGCTGCTCAACCAGTGGCTGTATTCGCGCGACGGCGGTAGATGCCGTGCAGCATGGATTCCGGACCATCGTTGTTCGCGAATGCGTCGGCGATCGGCACCCCGCACCACACGAAGCCAACCTGTTCGACATTGATAGCAAGTATGGCGATGTGGTGAGTAAACAGGAGGCCATGACGCAGTTCAGAAAATGAGAGGGCCATTGGTTTTCCCGGGCTGACACAGTGCACTCCCGGGCAAGCCTGCAACCTCCACAGATTCACGACTTTACCGAATAACCGGCAGAAAAGGATATCTGCCGTCGAACCAGGCCGTAGAGCACTGGTCGCCAAATACTGAGCAAGGGTCGACATCAAACCCTGCCCAGTCTTCTGACACTGCCTTTGGAAGCCGCCAACCGGTGCTACCAAAGCATTGATCCGCGGCTAAACAACAATCACAAAGTCACCGCCAGGAGACACCCATGCCCTCTGCAAATGTAGGTACACCCACTGCGACCACCGTCGCAGACCCAGTCCAGGCGCTTTACCGCAAGATCACCTGGAAGCTTATTCCCTTTCTCTGCTTCTGCTATCTGGCCTCCTATCTGGACCGGATCAACGTCGGCTTCGCCAAACTGCAAATGCTCGAGCATCTGCAGTTCAGCGAAACGGCTTTCGGCCTGGGCGCCGGTCTGTTTTTCGTCGGCTATATCATTTTCGAGGTTCCGAGCAATCTGGTCCTGGAAAAAGTCGGGGCGAAGATCTGGATCGCCCGCATCATGATCACCTGGGGGCTGCTCTCGGCCTGCACCATGCTCGTCACTTCCACCACGCAGTTCTACATTCTGCGCTTCCTGCTCGGCGCCGCCGAAGCGGGCTTTCTGCCGGGGGTGCTGTACTACCTGACCACCTGGTTCCCGACCTATCGCCGCGGCCGCATCATCGCTTTGTTCATGATCGGCCTGCCGTTGTCCAGCGTGCTCGGCGGCCCACTGTCCGGCTGGATCATGGGGCATTTCGATAACGCTGGCGGCCTGCGCGGCTGGCAGTGGTTGTTCCTCCTCGAAGCGATACCCAGTGTGTTGCTTGGTGTGCTGACCTTCTGGGCCTTGCCGAACAACTACCGCCAGGCCAAATGGCTCAATGATGACGAGAGAAACCTGCTGGAACAGGAACTGCGCGCCGACGACGCCGACTCCACCGGCAGCAAGCACAGCTTTCGCGACGGTTTCTTCAACCTGAAGGTGTGGATGCTCGGCGGCATCGACTTCTCGATCCTGCTCAGCGCCTATGCCATGGGGTTCTGGATGCCGACCTTCATCCGCAACGCAGGCGTCGTCGACACCTTTCACATCGGCGTGCTCACCGCGCTGCCGAGCATCGCCGCGTTGCTGGGCATGCTGTTGATCGGCGCCAGCTCCGACAAGCACCGCGAACGCCGCTGGCACATCATCGTGCCCTTTCTGGTGGGCGCGGCAGCCATGGCCAGTGCGCCCTTCTTTGTCAACAACGTGGTGGCGACCGTGGCGCTGTTCGCTATTGCGTCGGCGGCGATCATCGGCGCGGTGCCGGTGTTCTTCAGCCTGCCGGCAACCTTTCTCAAAGGCACCGCGGCGGCCACCGGCTTCGCCCTCGCCTGCTCGGTGGCGAACATCGCCGGGCTAGTCAGCAACTCGCTGATGGGCGTGGCCATCGACGTCACCGGCAGCAGCGCCGGCGCACTGTGGTTCTTCGCCGGCTGCCTGATTCTCAGCAGCTTCCTGGTGATCGCCCTGCCGGCCAAGCTGGTCAATCGTTGAGACACGTCAGCCAGGCGACTGCGTGTCCTGGTGTGAGTCGCAAGGGGATCTCATACCGGCCCCCTTGCGGCTGATCCCAGCGACGCGGAGCAGCTCAAGCCAGGCCCGCGAGCCATCAGCCACCTCATGATCAAACCCCTCCTGCGGACAGGCCTCAACCTCGTCTGACGGGAGGCGCTTTGTCCTCATTCCAGAGATCAACAGCATGCACACTCCTGCACTGCGCAAAGCCCATGCAATCAGCGGCACCCTCGGCGGTTGCCTGACGCTGGGCCTGGCCCCGCCACTGCTGGCCGAAGAAGCCGGCTTCATCGAAGGTGCGACGGCCAACCTGCAACTGCGCAACTACTACTTTAGCCGCGACTTCTCCGACATCGTCGGCCCCAACAAGCAATCCAGGGCCGAGGAGTGGGCCCAGGGCTTTATTCTTGATGCCCGCTCAGGCTACACACAGGGCAGTATCGGTGTCGGCGTGGACGTGCTCGGTCTCTACGGTGTCAAGCTCGACAGCAGCCCGAGCCGGGCCAGGACCGGACTGCTGCCGACACACGACGACGGCAGATCCGCCGATGAGTACGGCCGCCTGGGTGCGGCGATGAAACTCAAGGTCTCCAGCACTGAGCTGAAGGCTGGTGAGCTGCGGCCCAACCTGCCGGTACTGGTCTACAGTGATCTGCGCCTGCTGCCGCCGACCTACCAGGGCGTTTCGCTGGTTTCCAACGAATTGTCCGGACTAACCTTAAACGCTGGCCAACTGCACTCCACTAGCCTGCGCGACTCGAGTAACACCCAGGAGATGTATGCACTGATCAATGACCCGATCAATCCGGCGCGTATCGCCAATTTCACCAGTGACCGCTTCAACTATCTGGGTGCCGACTACAGTTTCAACTCCAATCGCACCAGCGTCGGTCTCTGGCAGGCGCAACTGGAAGACATCTACCAGCAGCGTTACTACAGCTTCAAACACGCCGAGCCAGTAGGTGACTGGACGCTAGGCATAAGTGTCGGCTACTTCGATGCCCGCGACGACGGCCGGAGCATCGCCGGCAAGCTCGATAACCATGCACTGTTCAACCTGTTGTCGGCGAAGCGCGGCGGCCATACCTTCTACCTGGGCTACCAGCAGATCGGTGGTGACGATGGTTTCATCCAGGTTGGCGCCAACACCAACCCGCTTGGCAATACCCTGCCTACCTACGAGTTCGCTGCGCCGGATGAACGCTCCTGGCAAGTCCGGCACGACTACGACTTCGTCGCCCTTGGAATTCCCGGTCTGACCACCACTCTGCGCTACGTGACTGGAGACAACGTCACCACTGGGCGGGGGTTTGAAGGTCAGGACTGGGAGCGCGATCTGGATATTGGCTACGCTGTCCAGAGTGGAGCGCTGCGTGGAGTGGGTATCCGCATCCGCAACGTTACTGCGCGCTCCAACTACCGTAGCGATATTGATGAGAACCGGCTGATCCTCAGCTATAACATCAGCCTTTTCTGATAGCCGTACCCGCCGGAACTTTCGGCAGAGTAAGCCAAGAACCTGGGCACCATCAGCGATGGTGCCCAGAAGCCGACGTGGCGAAGCAGAACCTCAGCGAGCATCATCACCCTCGGGAAGATCACCCCGTTTGGCCGAACACAGCCCTTCATGAAATCTGCATTCGCCTGACGGGGCCGTGATAGTTACTGAGTGACTTCAATGCTCCCCTGCTCAAGCAACCAGCTCTCGAACTTGCGATGGACGAGCGTCTTGGGTACGCCCGCCGGCGTCAGGCTGTAATAGCGGCGGCTTGGTGTCCGCAGGCCGGCAAAAGGCAGGACAAGCCGGCCAACATTGACGTCATGCTCAAGCGTAGGCATTGGGCCAATGCCCAACCCAAGGCCATCGATCAATGCCGTGTAGGTCACATAGAAGTGGTCGAAACGCTGGCGCGCGGAGGTGCCGTGTTCGGTTGATCCCGCCGCGTTCAGCCACTGCTGCCAGTCCCCTGGGCGCGTCTCGGTTTCAAGCAGCACATGCCGGGACAAATCCTTCAATGAATCCAAAGGCAACCGGGCCAACAGACTCGGGGCCGCGACCACGGTCAGCCATTCATCGAGAAACGCCTGGGCACTGAAGTGATCGGTCTGCGGCGAACCGCGACGGATCGCCAGGTCGAAACTGCCGGCCAATGAAATTTGTTGAGTGGTCGCCGTTTGCACCTGAATCAACATGCCCGGGTGCTTTTCATGGAAGTCATTCAAACGGGGAATCAGCCAGCGCATCGCAAAGGTCGCGGGCGCGCTGACTCGCAGCAGCATGCTGGCACTGCCTTTGCCGTAGCGTTGCGCGGCATCGTTGATGCGCTCAAACGCTTCGCTGACCTCCAACGCAAACGCCAGGGCATGGGAAGTCGGTGCCATGCGCTGCCCGGCGCGCTCGAACAGTTTTTGCCCGAGCCAGTCTTCGAGGGTCTGGATCTGCCGGCTGACGGCGCCATGGGTAACATTCAATTCCTCGGCAGCGGCGCTGTAGCTCCCGGCGCGACAGGCGGCAAGAAAGGCCTTCAGAGCAGGCAACGGCGGAATACGGGACATGCAGGCCTCGGATCATACTGTGAATAAAACTCACAAACAGGGGAAAAACTAACACAACTTGAACATTATTCGCACGTTAATGTACCTGCATTGCCCCTCCAGTGAAGTCATTCATGAATAATTCAATAACGCTGCACCAACGCCAATATGCTCTTCCGACCCAGCCGGTGGTCGTGGTTTGCATTGATGGATGCGACCCGCAATACATCACCCAGGGCATTGCCGATGGCGTTTGCCCGACCATAGCCCGCTTTCACACCCAGGGTTTTGCCAGCACTGCCGATTGCGTGATGCCGTCGTTTACCAACCCCAACAACGTCTCCATCGTCACCGGGGCACCACCTGAAGTACACGGCATCGCCGGCAACTATTCCCTGGACCGGGAAACCGGGAAAGAAATCATGATGACCGACGCCAGTCTGCTGCGCGGCGAAACGCTGCTGGCGTTGTTGTCCGAGGCCGGCATTGCGGTGGCAGCAGTCACCGCCAAGGACAAGTTGCGCAAAGTGCTCGGCCATCACCTAAAGGGCATCTGTTTCTCCTCGGAAAAAGCCGGCACCTGCACCCTTGAAGAGCATGGCATCGATGATGTCGTGGAGCTGGTCGGGCGCCCCTTGCCCGACATGTATTCGGGCGACTTGTCGCTGTTCGTGCTGGATGCCGGCCTTGCCTTGTTGAAGGAAAAACGCGCGCAAGTCTTGTATTTGTCGTTGTCCGATTACATTCAGCATAAGTTTGCCCCTGGAACGGCCGAGTCCAACGAATTCCTCAAGGCCATTGATGATCGCCTGCAAGCCTTTATTGAACTAGGCGCTATTGTTGGGTGCGTGGCAGACCATGGCATGTCCGACAAGAACAACAGCAACGGCACACCCAATGTCATCTTTCTCCAGGACAAACTTGAAGAGCGTTTCGGCGCAAAAAGTGCGCGGGTAATCTGCCCTATTACAGATCCGTTCGTCCGGCATCACGGCGCACTTGGATCTTTTGTTCGCGTGTACGCCAAGGACTCCGCCAATATAGAAGCAATGATTGATTACATCAGTGGCTTGCCCGGAATCGAAGACACTTTAAGTCGCCAGCAAGCTGCCATAAAACTTGGCCTGCCCGAAGATCGCGAGGCCGACATCGTGGTCATTTCGAGCGAATCCTGCGTATTGGGCTCCTGCGCCAGCGAGCATGACTTGTCCACCGTGGGTGACCGCCCCCTGCGCTCCCACGGCGGATACTCGGAACAATCGGTGCCGTTCATGCTGTCGCACCCGATGAGCGAAAAGTACCTGCAGTATGCGGCCTCCACCCGTTTGCGAAACTTCGACATCTTCGACTTTGCCCTTAACGGCGTACAACCAAACAATTAACAACGCAGTTCCAGCAATATAACCAGACAACAATAAAATATTAGCGAAGCTCTAACTAAAAGAGCTTCGCTTTTTCTGCTGCCTGCAATTCCATAATAAAAAATATTACAAATTGTCACGCATCTGAAATATTGAATTGCGATTATTTAAAACATGAAAAACATCAAACGCTGCATCCTCATCATGTGTGACAGTCTGCGTCGAGATTTGATACTTCCCGACAGCAGCCCTACGTTAACTGCGCTGGCCAATAATGCGTCCTGGTTTGCCAATGCCCGTGCAGTTTTTCCTTCCACTACTCGCGTCAGTTCGGCCTCCATTGCAACGGGATGCCACCCGGGCCGGCATGGCTTGCTTGGCAACAAGATGATCACCGAAGAGCGTCAGGGACTGCGTTGCCACAACGTTGGGGAACCGGTCTTTCGTGACCATCTGCAACGCGTCACCGGCCGCACATTGCGTGTTCCTACCCTCGCCCAGCGGGTGGCCGCCCATGGCGGCGCATGCATCATGTCCAATGTTTCCGCGGGGGCCGCTTACTTCAACGATCCGGACGGTTTTGGCGAAGTGTTCCATAGCGCCGGTTCCTATGGTCCCGGCCGCGAGCCTTATCTCGACGAGCGCGCATTGCCGATCAAGTCCGGCTGCATCGGCGACACGGAAATGACCGCGCGTTTCTGCAAAAAACTGCTCGAGCCCGATGCACCGGTCATCGCCACATTATGGCTCTCGGAACCCGATCACAGTGGGCACGGACACCCTTTGGGCTCACCGGCGCACTTTGCTGCCATCGCCAATGCCAATGCGTGCGTGGCCCGGGTGCTGGACGTCGTCGACCAATTGCGCGGCCGTGGAGAGGACGTGCTGCTGATGGTCGCGTCCGACCACGGCATGGAAACCGTGATCAACGAGATCGATGTCGGCCAGGCGTTGGTGGATGCCGGGCTCAAGGCTGCGGCGGACAGCGATGACGTGGTGATCGCCCCCAATGGCAGCTCCTGCATGGTCGCCATCGACCCACGCGTCGGATTTCTGCACAGCGCGATCGTGGATTTTTTCAACCGCCAGCCCTGGTGTGCTGCGGTCTACGAGAAACAGACGTTGACTCAACTCGGCCTGTCGCCCGAAGACGCCGGCAATACGCTCGCCGTAGTGATGCAGAGTTACGAGCAGGCCAATGAATTTGGCATACCGGGCAGCACCTGCATCGTCGCCGACGCTCAAGACCCGAAAAACTACAACGGATTTGGCCAGCACGGCGGTCTGGGCAATTACGAGCAGGCGCCATTCCTGATCGTGCAAGGGTCCGGATTCCCAACACAAAGCACCCATTACGGCCCTGCCAGCCTGGTGGACTTCGCCCCGACTTTCCTTCATCACCTGGGTTTGCCTTGCACCGACATGGATGGCAGCCCCCTTCAACTTCGCATTGGCGCTGACGACCACAGCGCTTCGAGGAGCCGTCTCTCATGCATCGCCGCACATTGATCCAACTGTTCGCCGCCGCGTCTTGCGCAGGGCTCTTTCCACCCTTGTTGCGCGCCGAGACAGGCGCTGCGCCCAAGGTGGGCGGCACGCTGAAAATTGCCCTGATGGGGCTGGACACCTCGGACCCGCACCGGCACTCAGGTTCCATTTCGGTCCAGCAGGTGTATGTCGAAACCCTGACCAGTGTGGCCAACGACGGCACGGTCAAACCCTTCCTCGCCGAACGCTTCGACGTCTCGGATGACGGCAAGGTCTACACCTTTTACCTGCGCGACAATGTGCAATTCCACAACGGCCGCACGATGACCGCGCAGGACATCAAGGCCAATCTGGAACGGGTGCGGGACAAAGTCAGCGCAGGCTGGTTGAGCACCGCGATGAAGCTGGTGGACACCATCAGCGTCACTTCTCCTCTTACCATCCGGATCGAGTTGAAAGAGAGCTTCGCGCCGCTGCTCAACCTGCTGTCCGAGCTGTGGATCGTGGCCCCGGAGTCGGAAGGTTGGGACGAGACCATTCGCCACCCGATAGGCACCGGACCTTTCACGTTCGGCACCTGGCAGGCCAACCAGCGCTTCTACGCCCCGGCGTTCAAGCAGTACTGGCAAGCGGGCCTGCCTTACCTGGACGCGGTCGACTTCGACCTGCGTGGCGATCGCGACAACAGCCTGTCGCTGCGCTCCGGCGACCTGCATGTGGCCTACGTCAACAACGAGCGCCTGCCGTCCTTGCGCAGCGACAACGTCGAAGTGCAGTTCCTGGGCGACACCTCGTGGTACTTCATGTCGTTCAACAACCGCAAGCCCCGTTCGCTTCTGCAGGACGTGCGCGTGCGTCAGGCGATTGCCCTGAGCATCGATAAATCGGCCTACATGAGCTTCATCGGCGGCCAGGAAGCGCTGATCAGCAATCAACTGACCCGGCCCCAGACGTTCTACTGGGACCAGGCTCTGGAACAGCGCGACACCTTCGCCCGACCGAACCTTGCACAGGCACGCGCGCTGCTGCAAAGCGCGGGGGTGGACCCTGCGCAACACACGCTGAAAGTCGTGTCCTGGCAGGCGGACTATGCCCAGGTCGCCGTGCAGATGGTGCGGGAACTGGGGTTCAAGATCGAGCATCAGGCGCTGGACGACATTGGCGCGCAACGCGCACTCGCGCAGTATGACTGGGACCTGGCACCCTTCCATTCCGGGCCCCGTGCCGACGTGTACCTGCGCTATGCACGCCTGCAGTCCCAAGGCCCGAGTCCGATGCTCTGGGGCGGCATTCAGGACCCGGAACTGGATCGGCTGATTGCGCAGGCAGTGGACGCCCCTTCGGCCAGCGTGGCTCGCGAGCGTTATCTGGGCGCCTGGCAGCACGTGATGGACAAGCTCTACACCCTGGGGATTGGCCACAGTGCCGATGCCATCGGGGTCGCGGCCAACGTGCACGGCTACCAGACGGGTTTTACCTGGAGCCAGAACCGCGTCGATGGTGGCCTGGCCCGTACGTGGTTAAGCGCATGAGCCGGGTTATCAAGCAATGGCCGTGGCTGATACTGGGACTTGCCGTCGTGATTGCCCTCCTGGCCCCCCTGCTGCCGACCCAGGACCCGTACTACCAAAACCTGCTGGCGCGCAATCTTGCCCCGTCGGCCCAGCATTGGCTGGGCACGGACAGCTTTGGGCGCGACGTTCTCGCGCGCCTGGTGGCCGGCACACGCCTGACGTTGCTCGTCGCCGTCGCCGCCACCGGCATCGCTTTCTTCGGCGGCGTGGGGTTGGGCCTGCTGGGTTGCCTTGCCGGAGGCGTGACCCGAACGGTGATTTATGCCGGCTTCGACATGATCCTCACGATGCCGGCCATTCTGTTGTCACTGGCCCTGATGGTGGCGCTTGGGGTTGGCACAGGTTCGGTCATCCTGGCGGTCGGCATCGCGTTCATGCCGCTGTTTGCCTATGTCACCCGGGCCATTCATGAGCGCGAGTCGGCCGCCGGTTATGTCACCGCCGCGCGAGTGATCGGGGTGTCGCCATTGACCATTGCCTGGCGTCACGTCCTGCCAAATGCCATCGGCACCCTGCTGACGCAAATCGCCATTGTCATGCCCCGCGCCATCACCACCGAATCCGTCCTGAGTTTCTTCGGCATGGGGGTCGCCCCCGACGTGCCGACCTGGGGCCGGATCATCGCCACGGCGGCTGGCTTTGCCGAGCAGGCGCCCCTTTCGCTGTTGTTCCCAGTGCTCGCCCTGGCTTTGACCACGCTCTCGCTGTCGCTGGTCGGCACTCGCCTGCACGACACCCTCGATCCCCTGAGCAAACAACTTGCTGCTGGAGCCTGACATGCAAGTCTTCTTGAAAACGGCGCCTTTTCTGCTGCGCAAGTTTCTAAACATAGCGGCCATCAGCTTCATCATCTTCATGCTGGTGCGAGCGGTGCCGGGTGATATCACGGATTACTACTCCGCCCGTGGCGATTATGACGCCAATGCCCTGCTCGCCTTGCGCCAGCAACTGGGGCTGGATGACAGCCTGCCGATGCAGTTCATGACCTGGCTCAAGGCGGCGCTGCACGGCGATCTCGGCGAATCGATGCGCTTTGGCACACCGGTCGCCAGCATGCTGCGCGACGCCTTGCCCAACTCATTGTTACTGTCCGGGGCGGCCTTGTTGTTCGGCCTGGTCACGGGCATGAGCGTCGCCGTGCTCGCGCTGGCCTTTCCCGCATGGCGCCTGGGCAAACTGCTGGAAAGCCTGAACGTCTGGTCGATTGCGGTACCGACCTTCTGCACCGGCGTCATCGTTATCCTGGTGTTTTCGGTCTGGTTGCGCTGGCTGCCCATCCGCGGGCAGCTGCTGTTGCCGGTGATCATTCTCGGCATCGATATCGCCGGCCAGGTGGTCAAGCCACTCTACGAAGAATTGTGCGCGACCACCCGGGCGCCGTTCATCCGCACCGCGAGAGCCAAGGGCCTGTCCAACTGGCGCATCGCCTGGCGCCACATCCTGCCCAATTCGCTGTCGGTGGTGGTGGCCATGTCCGGCGTCATCCTGGGTGGCCTGATTGGCGGCACTCTGACCATGGAAGCCCTGTTTTCCCTGCCAGGCCTTGGCAGTCTCACCCTCGAAGCCATTCACGGCCGCGACTACACCGTCATTCAGGCCGCCGTGATGCTGTTGGCAGCGTTTGTCGTCCTGATCAACATTGCCACCGCAGCGCTGCAGGCGTCGATCGATCCACGCCTGGCACGCCACCATGAATAAGGAACTCGCCATGTCCGGTCCCCTGCTCTCCATCCGTGACCTGAGTATTCGCTACGGCGACAAGACGGTGGTCAACGGCATTTCTTTCGATATCCAGCCTGGCGAAGTGCTGGGCGTGATTGGCGAATCGGGCAGTGGCAAGTCGCTCACCGCCCTGGCGGCACTGGGCCTGTTGCCGGACGCTCCACAGTTGTCCGGCGAGCTGCGTTACCGCGGTGAGGACTTGCTGCAGATGGCACCCGGGGGCTGGCGCAGGATTCGCGGTCGTCAGATCGCGATCGTCTTCCAGGACCCGATGACCTCACTCAATCCCTTGATGACCCTCGGCGCGCAAATCCTCGAAGCCATGCCGCCGGACCGGACACGCAATCGCGAGGAACGCACGTTGCACGCCACGCAACTGCTGCGCGAGGTCGGTTTGCCGGAGCCTTCGCGCCAGCTGTCGCGCTACCCGTTCGAGCTGTCCGGCGGCCAGCAGCAACGGGCAATGATCGCCATGGCGCTGGCCTGCGACCCGCAGTTGCTGATTGCCGATGAGCCCACCACCGCGCTGGACGTCACCACCCAGGCCCAGGTGCTGGCCGTGCTGCGCGATGTGCAGAAACGCCGGGGCATGGCGATGCTGTTCATCTCCCACGACCTCGACGCCGTGCTGGCGATGGCGGACCGGGTGGCCGTGATGCGCCACGGCGATCTGCTTGAACAAGGCACGGCCCAGGCCATTTTCAATGACCCGCAGCACGCCTATACCCGCGCCCTGACAACCGCGCATAAACGCCGGTTGTCCGGTGCAAGGCAAAAAAACACAGACAACGTGCAGGGTCTGCCACTTCCGCTGGTACGTGTGAACGGGGTCAGTGTCGAGTACGGCAGCGGGCGCAACCGCAAACGGGTGCTCCATGACATCAACCTGCAGGTCGCGGCCGGCAGCACACTGGGTATCGCTGGCGAATCCGGCTCCGGAAAAAGCACCCTGGCCAAGGCCATCATGGGGCTGGTCAAACCCGTTACAGGCCGCATTGAAGTGTGTCGCACCGACCCGGCCCGACCGACCGACCGCAAGGCGTTCGCGCGGACCTGCCAGTACATTTTCCAGGACACCGCAGGCAGCCTGAACCCCCGTCACCGCATCCTCCAGGCCTTGCTCGAAGCCGTGCAGATACAACAAGGCGGTGCCACCCTGAAAATTGCCGACCTGACGGCCCATTGCGCAAGCTTGCTCAGCGACGTCGGTCTGGACGCAGAACTGTTGCAGCGTTACCCCCACCAATTGTCAGGCGGTCAACGCCAACGCATCGTCATCGCCAGGGCGCTGGCCATGGAACCCAAGGTCCTGGTGTGCGATGAACCCGTGTCGGCACTGGACGCCACGGTTCGGCATCAGATTCTGGATCTGATCATGGACATCAAGAACAAGCGCAACCTGACGCTGATCTTTATCGGCCATGATCTGGCCGTGATGGAAGACATCGCCGATCAACTGATCGTCATGCAGCGAGGCTGTATCGTTGAGCAAGGCGAAGCACACTCGCTGTTCAGTGCACCGCGCGCTGATTACACACGGGAATTACTCCAGGCCAGCCACCTGTCACGGAATACGCCACTGACCCCATGTGCCGAGCCATGCGCAAATGGAGCAAGGCTCGTACAACTGGCGCACATCAATAGGTAATGGTGACTGGACTGTCTTCGAGTTCCTCCACACCGAACGCCTACTTCAAAAGCGAATTGGCAGAGTTGTGGGGAAATCGACGGCAATAGGCCTTGAGCGGGAGCTAACGGCCGATTCTATTGAAAAAGTCGCTCTGCCCAAACTGCCTGATCATTGACAGGTGAAAACGCCTTTTTTGCACGCTGCTACGTCCGCAAGCCTCTGCCAAAAGTAAAGATTTCAATCTCGAACGCGTACTTTTCTGATGTGCAAACGATGGCCGACTTTTTCAACAGAATCAGCCAAAAGCTGCCTTTCACCGAAGGTCTTCCATCAGCTAGAGACAGTTATCAGGTAAGCAGAAATCTGCTGCAGAATGAACCTTCAAATGGAGGAATAGGTTGGAGGTTGCATGGCGATGCCGACACCCTTTGGCGTGCCGGTGATAAGGATGTCGCCAGGCTCCAGCGTCAGCAAACATATCAATAATGATATGACCATCAATGAAACATGCAGCCCATTAGAAACGCATCTGATCAAGGAGACAGCCTATGACTTTGCTTGATGGTTATCACGCGACGCAGGCGCCAACGTAGCGATGCGGCGCATTGATGGACACGCTCACTATCATCCTGACCGTTATCGCAAGGAGGCAATCGAGGCTGGCCACTCGAAGCCTGACGGCATGCCCGAACTCCCTGAGTGGAGTCACTGCCATTGCCGGATATCGACGGCTCGCTACGTGAGCTCGAATACACGATGGACGCTCTGAAAACAGACGGCATTGTCATCGAGCGCAACCAGCATGGGATTTATCCCGGTGACGAGCGCCTCGATCCGATCTTCGCGGAGCTCGATCGACGCAAAGCGGAGTTGTTCATTCATCCGACTTCGCCAAACTGTCCCTGTTGCCAAAGACTGACCATGGGTTATCCCGCGCCGATGATCGAGTTCATGTTCGAGACTAGCCGCGCGGTTACCAACATGATCCTCAAAGGCACGCTGGATAAATTCCCCAACATCCGACTGATCACCGGCGCCACAATGCCGCTGTTGATCGACCGAATCATCGAGGCGTCGACGGTGATCGGTTTACCGGAACCGCTGGATTCCGACCATGTGTTCGGGCTCCTGCGCAAACTGCATTTCGATCTGGCAGGCTTTCCTATTCCGTGTCAGTTGGAGCTGCTGTTGCAGATCGCCGATCCGGATAAGTAGCTCTATGGCAGCGACTGGCCTTTCACGCCGGAAGCGGCCGTGCTGAAACTCGCCGGGAACATCGACAGCACACCGTTGCTCAGCCTGCCCTGCGGCAAAGAATTTTGCGCGATAACGCATTGGCACTGTTTCCACGACTGTCCTGACAGCACCATGCGACTGCTCGGCGCGTAGATCTTGCTTCCATCTCCTCCGGAAGAGGTGAGGATTCCACCGAAAGCCAGTCGTTTTGTAGGGGTAAAAACGACCAAAAATAAAAAAGGGGTCGCGAGATAAAATCTCGCAACCCCTTGAATTATATGGTCGGGACGGAGTGATTCGAACACTCGACCCCTAGCACCCCATCTCCTCTGACCGCCAACGATGCCGGCCGAATCCTCAGGGAGGATGGCAATCTGGCCGGTCGACTCTCAGTCCGCAAGGACGGCGTGACAGTCAGCTTTTTCTATCGGTATCGGTGGGGTGACCAGAACAAAGAGTACGCCTGCGGCGTCCTGGCCACGCAAATCCCTGACGGACATCCGCAAGGCCCGCAATCAGGCTCGAGCGCTCATTGATGAGCAGATCAATCCCAACGAGCAAACGAAAACAGCCAAGGCACAGGCATACGCCACTGCTAAGGTAGAGGCCGGACAAGTAAAGACGTCAATGGATACGTCCTGGTGTTCATTGTGCATCAACCGTCTTGCTTCTTTCAGTCGCAGCCATTTTTGGTACTGCAGAGGGCTCATTGCGGCGAGTTGACGGAAGTGGTGGTGAAAGGTCGGAGTGCTCATCTGCACACCGGCCGCAAGTTCATCGACGCGAAGCGCCGAAGCATGTCTTGCGGTTTCGGTGGAAGTTACGCTCTGAAATTGGACGTAGCCATGCATTGAGCGGTGAAAACACCTTTTTTTGCGCGCTGCCACATCAAATCTGAGCCCTGAACCTTCTGCGCAAAACACGAATTTCAATCTCAGACGCGCACTTTTTTGCAGTGGAAACCGAAGCCAACTTTTTCCACAGAATCGACCAAGAGCAGTCATCCAGCGATGGCAATGTTGATGAGTGGGGGCTATGGAGTTTGTGGCACCAACCTCGACATAGCCCATCGGCTACATGGTTCAAAACCGTAGCCGTTCTCTAGTATCAGGACGCTGAATTGATTGTGCCAATGGCGTTAACCATGCGGTTGAGCGGCTGCCACTCAGTAGAACAGCAGGGGATGTTCTAGGGGGGTAAGCAGCAGCTTTTCAAGGCTCAGTGCGGCATCTTCGGGATAGAGGGTGTTGATGCTGAGCCTAGGTTCGGTCATGTAGGCCGCCGGGCCAAGTGCGCCAACCATCTGGCTGACACTATAGAAGCCCCTGACCATTCCCTGATGCTGAATTTTGACTTTGAAGCTGGCTCTGGGCTCGAGTCTGGAGGCGCGTATTTTCCAGTCAGTTGGAACGTTGGGGTAGTCAAGAATGCGCTTCAGGGTCTGATTTTCCTGATCGCTGCCGTTGAGCATGACATGCTGCTTGAACGCCATGATCACCAACGACAATGCGTCTTGCCATTCCTCGCTCAGCGCGCCATCGCTGCCGTCGTTGAACAGAAAGTCATACAAGTTGACAGTTTGCCTGAGCCGCTCGGTATCGACTTTGTCCTGATAGAAGCCTACCCAGGCCTTGTTGACCATCAGGATATTGCCCGCGCCATCAGTCAGGGTGGATGGATACGGATCCAGTGTCTGCAATGTTCTGAGCATTGCAGACCTTAACCACTTGAGATCCGGGCTGTGAAAGTCCTGCGCTATTTCATTGGTCGCGTAGCCCGCAGCAATGCGCAGATGGCTGCGATCCCTGCGGCCAAGCTTTAGCGCGTCCGCGATGTGGTCGGTCAGCACCTCACTTGGCTTGCTTATCCCGTTTTCCAGGCGACTGACATGTCGAGTCGAGGTGCCGACCATTTCGGCCAGTTGCTCCTGGCTCAGCCCGAAGACTCCGCGCCAGAACCTGAGAAAGTCAGCAAAGCGCTGTAAGTGTTGTGTCTCGGCCATGTCCATTGTTGCGAGAAATCCCTTCTATCAGACATCCCATGTCGTGGTGACTGGGGCCGGCCTCGGCAAAATGGGCGGGTCTCGTCCATTCTTCGCGGAGTAATACCATGGCGGCCTCCATACTAAACGTCAGAGATCTGCATTTCTATCTGTTCGAGTTGTTCGATGCGCAAGCCCTGACCGCCCGCCCGCGCTATGCCGAGCACAGCAAGGAAACTTATCTGGCGGCCATCGAAACCGGGCGCAAGATCGCGCAACGCTACTTCCTGCCAATCCGGCAGAAGGTGGATGTGCAACAGCCTACGTTCGACGGCAAGCAGGTGCACATGCTTCCCGAGATCAAGCCTGCAATCGATGCTGTTATCCAATCCGGGCTCGCTTGCCCGCAAGCCGATTATGAATTGGGTGGCATGCAATTGCCGGCCATTGTTGCAAGTGTGGCCACTTCTTTCCTGTCAGCTGCTGGCAGCACCACACTGGGTTACACCAGTCTGACCAATGCCAACTGCAATCTTATCGAGGCCCACGGCACGCCCGAACAGGTCGAGAAGTGGGTCGTGCCGATGCGTCAGGGCCGGTTCGCCGGAACCATGGCCATGACCGAGCCGTCGGCGGGCTCGGGGTTGGCAGACCTGACGACCAGCGCGACCAGGACTGAAGAGGGTCGTTACCTGATCTCTGGCAACAAGATCTTCATTTCTGGCGGTGATCACAACCTTAGCGAAAATATTGTTCACCTCGTCCTGGCAAGGATCAAAGGCGCGCCCAAGGGCATCAAGGGCGTATCCCTGTTCATTGTTCCCAAGTATCTGGTCGATGAAACAGGTGCGGTCGGCAGCCGCAATGATGTGAGCCTGGCTGGCTTGTTCCACAAGATGGGTGGGCGCGGGCAAACCTCCTGTGCGATCAACTTCGGTGAACAGGGCGGCTCGATCGGCTACCTGGTAGGTGAGGAGAATCAGGGTATTCGCTACATGTTCCACATGATGAATGAGGCACGCATCATGGTCGGAACCAGCGCCGCACTCACAGCTTTGAGCGGTTATCAGTACTCCCTCGACTACGCGAAGGAGCGGCGACAGGGGCGTTTACCTTCGTCCAGGGATCCGCTCTCTGCGCCCGTGCGAATCATTGAGCATGCGGATGTGCGGCGCATGCTGTTGGCACAAAAGGCCTATGCCGAAGGTGCCTATAGCCTGTGTCTGTTTGGTGCACAACTGGCTGACGACGTGCGCACTGCTCCTGACGAGGCCGAGCGCAGAAGCGCAAAGGTACTGCTGGATTTCCTGACGCCGATCATCAAGTCCTGGCCATCCGAATATGGTCCGCGGGCCAATAGCCTGGCGATTCAGGTGTTGGGTGGACATGGCTATACCAATGAGCATCCGGTCGAGATGTTCTACCGCGACAACCGCCTCAACTCGATCCATGAGGGCACCTATGGCGTGCAGTCGCTTGACCTGCTCGCACGCAAGGTGCCCGCCGACAATATGGCCGGATACACGAACTGTATCAGCAGGATGCGTGACGACATTGAGACGGCCACCCAGCACCCGGCATTGCAGGAGCCTGCGGCTGCGCTTCTGGTCGCCATTCAAGTGCTTGAGGAAACCACCGGTGCTGTTCTTGGCGGCATGCAGAAACTGCACATCGACTTGGCGCTGGCCAATTCGGTCAAGTACCTGGAGCTGTTTGGCAACGTGGTTGTGGCCTGGATGTGGCTCAAGCAAGGCATAGCCGCGAGCGCTGGCCTGGCCAGGGATCCGCATGAGGATGACCGAAACTTCTACCTGGGCAAGTTGCAAGCCCTCAAATACTTCTACGCCTACGAACTGCCAGAGATACAGGTCTGGAAACAGATTCTGTGCGACTTCGAAGATGCCTTCTACATGGCCCGAGAAGAGTGGTTTTGATGGCTGCGGCGTACCTGGTTTGTCCGTTGAATAACCGTATCAATCGCAGAGGTTTCATATGAGTCAGCAAAGTATCGATTTCACTGGGCGTGTCGCCATCGTCACCGGAGCCGGAAACGGACTCGGACGCTCCCATGCGCTGGCATTGGCCAGGCGCGGTGCCAAGGTGGTGGTGAATGATCTGGGAGGCGCCCGTGACGGCGCGGGTAACTCGTTGCAGGCTGCAGACGAGGTGGTTGCGCAAATCCAGGCCATGGGCGGCGAAGCCATTGCCAACGGCGCCAATGTTGCCAACTTTTCTGAAGTCGAGGCGATGGTCGCGCAGGTCATGGAGCGTTGGGGGCGGGTCGATATTCTGCTCAACAACGCCGGAATACTTCGCGATAAAAGCTTCTCCAGGATGGACCTGGCCGACTTCAGGCTGGTGATGGACGTGCACCTGATGGGCTCGGTCAACTGCACCAAGGCCGTCTGGGAAATCATGCGGGCGCAGAACTATGGGCGAATTGTCATGACCACCTCCTCTTCCGGTCTCTACGGCAATTTCGGTCAGTCGAATTACGGTGCGGCCAAGATGGCGGTTGTAGGGCTCATGAATACTTTGGCGCTGGAGGGACAGAAACACGATATCCGGGTCAATGCGCTGGCCCCCACTGCCGCCACTCGCATGACCGAAGATCTATTGGACAAGACGGTACTTGAACTCTTGACCCCTGAGTCGGTTACCGCAGGCGCGCTAATGCTGTGCCACGAGGGAGCACCGCAGCGCACGATCCTCTGTGCCGGTGCAGGTGGCTATGCCACTACGCGGATTTTCGAGACCAATGGCGTGTTCCTCCCACCTGCCTTGCAGACCCCTGAGAGTGTGCTGGCGACCTGGGACGTTATCTGTGACACCACAGATCAATGCGCCCTGGAGGCGGGCTTCAAGCAGACAGAGAAGTTCCTGTCCAAGGCTGCCGCCAGCTTCGGCAATCAATGAGATCGCACGCCTGAGCGGCGCATCCAATTCAATTCCTGCGCTTGTCCGGTTGACGGACGGGCGCGTTTTTCTCGGAGGCAGTATGCAGGATCTATTCAGTTTGCAAGGTCGGGTGGCGCTGGTCACCGGTGGGGCGCGAGGGATTGGCGCGATGATCGCGCGGGCGTACCTGCAATGCGGGGTCAAGGTGTACATTTCATCGCGAAATCAGGATGAGCTGGCGAATTTTACCAACGCTGTTGCAAGCCTTGGCGAGTGCGTTGCGATCCGTGCTGACCTCTCCAGCCTGGAGGGCATCGAGTTTTTGGTCGATGAGATTGGCAAGCGTGAGTCCGGCCTGGACATCCTGGTTAACAATGCCGGCGCTACCTGGGGCGCGGAGTTTTCCGTGTATCCAGAGGCGGGTTGGGACAAGGTTGTGGATCTGAATCTGAAGTCACCGTTCTTTTTGACGCAGCGTCTGCTCGGGCTGCTCAAAACTGCGGCTAAAGCAGAGACTCCGTCCCGGGTGATCAATATTGCCTCGGTCAACGGCCTGGTAAATCCCGGAGTCGATAATTATGCGTACTCTGCCAGCAAGGCAGGCCTGATTCACCTGACCCGGCATCTCGCGGTTGATCTGGCTCCCGCTCATATCAATGTCAACGCCATCGCGCCCGGCTTTTTTCACACGAAAATGACGGCTTACGCGGTTGAGCAAGATATAGGCTCAATCATGGCCACGGTCCCGAGGGGGCGTCTTGGCAATCAGGACGATATGGCTGGCGCTGCCATCTTCCTGGCATCCAGGGCCTCTTCCTGGATCACCGGACATACGCTGGCGCTGGACGGTGGTCTGGTCGCAGCCGCCGGTTGATCAAATAGATTTCAGCGATACTCATGAGACTCTGTGACAAGCCGCAATAGAAAGCCCCCTCCGCTGGCAGCGGAGGGCTCACGGATAACAGCGTCAGCTTTGGCCGGTTGCCTTACTTTGGATCAACACCCAGTGTTCCTATGAAGTCGACCACGGCTTGCCGTTCTTTGTTATTGATCTGGGTAGCAATGGCTTGCATCCACTTGCCCTGGATATCGGAATACTCATCTGCCCCCCGCCAACCCTGAGCGTAATTGTTCAGCTGCTGATCGATATACCAGCCGTCAAGGATTCGCAAATCAGGTGCCTGCAGGTGTGCATAACCTTGGGCAAATTGGCCGTGGCAAGCCGCACAGGTATCCTGATAGCGTGCTGCGCCAACTTTGGCAGTGGCACTGTCAGACTGTGGCGCCTTGGCCAGTTGCAGACCGGCGTAGTGCGCGGCCAGACTGGCAAGCTGCTCTTCACTGAGGCTCAGGGTAATCGCACGCATGCTCTGCCCCGCCTGATCCTGTTGAGCGTAACCGCGCCGGCCGGCTTTGAAATTCAGCAGCTGACGAGCCAGATATTGTACGTTCTGCCCCGCCAGGCGCGGTGCGCCCAACGCCTGATTACCCTGGCCTTCTGCGCCGTGGCACACCGCACAGGTTGCACTCAGTGCTGCAGTGGGCGCCTCCGTCGCCTGGGTGGCGAGCGGAGCCAGAAACAGTAAGGCCAGGCTGGTCATCTTATTCATCTGCGAATGCTCCACTGTGCTGCTGTTGCTCACGCTGAACGATCTGTTCAAGCAGATGCGCTTGAATGACTGATGGGCTGGCCAGGGGATGCTGACGCAAGGTGCCTACTTCAGCAGCGGTATAGGGTTGAAAATCCGCCGGTATCTGTGCCGCACTGAAGCTGCCGAGCATCCAGTTCAGCAAGCGTGCCAGATCAGAATCGGGCAGCGCCGTCTGGGCGGTCCCCGGCACCTGCACCAGATACTCGCGACCGCCCGGCACACTGAGAAAGCTGCCCATCCGATTACGCAAATCTGGCACCTGTCGTGCGGGAAAGCCGCTGCCATCTGGTAAATGGCAACCCTGACAATTGAGCATGTAATCGACCTGAGCCGGCTCGGTCGCCCAACTGCAGCTGCTGGACAGGAGAAGCCCCAGAGCAACTGCGCGAATCATTGTTCCTTCACTCCTATCACGACCGACAGCGAGCAGTGATAAGGCACATTCGCCTGGCTGCCGGTACACCAATTGAGATCGTTCGAGCTCTGCGGCCGATAGATCGGCGTGTCGCCCTGATCTCGCTGGCAGATGCAGCGCCCACAATTACTTTTGCCACAACAGTCGTTGTAGGAAATGACGTAGTCCTTGCCGTCCGTAGGGTTTCGGCAGGTGCCGATCCAGGTGATGTCCGACTTCACGGTGCCAGGCGGACAACTGCTAGCCGTGCCACCGCAACATCCACAGAGAAAACCGTCGATCGCACAATGTCTCCAGTAGTCGCAGCTATTGGGATTGCCTTCTTCAGCAATGCCCGTGGAGGCAAAGGCACTGTTGCGATAAACCGGCAGCAGCGTAAAGGCGCCCGCACCGATCAACAGGGTGCCCAGGCCGCCGAGAAAACCTCGACGCGACGTGCTGCGAGCGGTCTGTCGGGTGAGTTTTTCGGTCACTTGATCAAGCCAATTGTTTTCCATCGTCATTGTCCTCGATGCGTGTGCCTGGCAACTCAGCCATGTGCCGCATGAAATTGTTGAACCGTGGCGTAGCCGAGGCTTTTCGCCTCGAACAGGCTGTCCAGATGTTCGCGGGTATTGATCAGGCCGTGTGCGGTCACCTTGCCCGAGGCATCAATCAACACCCCATAGGGCAGCTTGGCGATCTGGTAAGCCATGCCAACCTCGGGAGAGAGCAAATACGCAAACTCATTCAGCCCTTCACGCCGAATGAAGGACAACTGTTCGGCTTCGTCACCATCACTGGCCAGGATCACGCGCAGCCAGGCACGTTCCTTTGCCTGGGCCGACTTGAGCACCGGCAGCAAGGTCTTGCACACCGGGCACGTCGGCGAAAGGAAGAACAGCAGTGTCGAGAGTCCGCCAGCATCGACGCCAGCCAGACTCAATGCACCGCCGGTCAGGCTCGGCAGATTGAAGACTGGCGCCTCATCCCCGACCTTGATCACCTTGCCCAGCGACAGCGCCCCTACCGGGCGGATGCGTTCGTGCAGCAGACCAATTTGCCGGGTCAGGGCCAGCACCGTCACCAACAAACCGATGATGGCCAACCAGGAAAGGCTAATGGCAACAACCAGTGCTTCAATCATAGAGAGAGTTCTCGGGCAGAGTTTTGGTTGGCAATCAGGGTATTGGCCAGAAGGTAGAAGGCGCTGCCGGTAAGCACCACGCAGCCAATCACCAGCCAATCGTAGAAAACCAGGATGCGGCCGCTCGGCGGCAGCAGCAGATTCAGGGTGAGGAGCATGAGAATCAGGTTGCGCCATACCAATGGCCAACTGACTGCCTGGCGGCGGGCGCCTGCCTGGCAACCGCAGTCGGCAATGCGCCGGCCCTGCAACAGGCTCTGCGCCATTGCAAGCGCATAGGTCAGCAACAACGCCGCCGCGAGCCACACAACGAAGGGCTGCCGGAAAGCCAGCAACCCGCCGGCGGTGCCTATCTCAAGCCATGGCAACAGCAAGGCAACTGGACGAACCAACCCTTGCGCAAGCACGTCATAGCTCTGCAACACCGCCTTGAACCCAAGCGTGTCGCGTAATTTGTGCCAGCCTGCAGCCCCCAGCAGCAGGGCCATGCCGACACTTATGGCGGTCAACCAGACCGGTTCGCCGAGCAGGCCGATCACCATGGCAGCACCATGTTCAGATATCCATAAGGCAGCCCGGTGATGGTGCGCAGGTGCGCACCGCTCTCGACATCGTAAAGATTGATGTCCTGCTGCAGACGACGCAGCACACCATCCTGGCCCTCGGTTAAATAAATCCAGGCACTGGCCAGCCAGGGCATCTGCAGCACCCAGTCCACGCTGTAAAGTCGTGGCTGGACGCCGGGACTGACGCCGATAGAGATGCTCTGCTCCGCCAGTTTGATGGTCTGGATTTTTTTGCCCTGGTTCGCATCGAAGACCCAGACTTCGGTGCCCGGTTCCTGGAAGGTGTCTGGCCCGCCTTGGTGCATCAACACGAACAATCGGCCGCTCGCTGCATGTACGGCGGTGTGCTGAATGCCGCTCATGCGCCAGTCGTCCTTGCGCTCATCCCCGCTAAGCAACGACCACTGCCGGGACACGCGCAACTGATCCGGGCCCATCTGAATGGCATACACCTGACTTTCGCGAGAAACGAAATACCAGGTGTCACCTATCCGCGAAGCCGAAGTCGACAGCAGATCCTTGAGCGGATCGAATAACGGTTTGCTGCGCTGCTGGATCAGTACCTGACCTTGTTCTCCCAGGCGCAGGTGAAGAAATCCGCCGTCGCCGCAGATGGCATAGAAGTCACGCTTGCCGGCCGGATAGATCGAGGCGCAGCCGGGTGTCTCCACCTCGCTGACAAAACGATCGGCATCCAGATCGACGATACTGATGGACTGCGCCGGGGTAAAATTGAGCACCAGGAGAAAACGCTCGTCGTCCGACAACACACTCAAACCCGTATTGCCCAAGGCGTTGATGCGCTTGGACGGAATCGGGATCTCCCGTTTGGGCGCGAGGGTCAACGGGTCATAGACCGTCACCATATCGCTGCGGGTTCCACGGGTGCCGCGACTGAAATAGGTTTCGACGGAAAACAACTCATTACGCGACTGCGCAGGCAACAGGCTGTTGAACCAGAAGCCGGTATCAAGCTGGCCCAGCATCTTGCCGCTGTCATCGAACAAAAAGGCTCGACCATCGAGCTGCGTCGGCGCTCGATTGCCCCATACCCAGAACCAATGCTGACCGTCATGGGCTGCCAGGGTTTCGACCCTGGCCTGCTCCACCGCAATATCAGCCAGTGCCAAGGGCAGTTGCAGTGAAGTGCCCAGCATGAAATAGCACGCTAAACGTTTGAACATATCGACATTACCTACCTACCCAGAAGCTATTGAAGTTGGCTGCGATCGGGGTTTTCTCGCTGTGTATGACGGTGGGCCTATGCCATTCCCTTCTTGCGCGCCAGGGCGCGATACACATAGAAAATCTCTGTAAAAATCAACGACCAGGCCAGGGTTTCAATCACCCACTTATTGAAAAACACCGCAGTGTCTTCATTGGGCAGAACCATGAAGTCCTGGATAGCGGCGACAAACAGATTCAGGACGATAAGCACGATCATCAACCAGCCGTGCAAGATCAGCTTGTATTTGAATGCTTGCTGCACGATACAACCGCAGAAGATTAAAAAGAGTACGGCTGCCAACATTGAAGCGACCGGCAATGCCGCCCGCATGAAGTCCAGCGTTTCAAAGCCGTAACTGAGAACAAGCGCGACGACAAAAACCAGAATCTCCTTACCTTTGGACAATTCAAAGTTATGCGTCACTTTCATTAATCCGATGGCACCAATAACGGTGACACCAAATAATTTTGAGAACGTATCCAGGTAATGCCAGACATAGGCGGAAAATTCAAAGACACCGGCCTTATCTAAAATCACGTTGGTTGCAGACACGGCCAGAAAGAACCACTCGTAGCCCAACATATCGTTTTTCAACTTGAGAAAGCGGTATCCGTAATAAAACCCGACCCACACCAGGGACGAAACAGCCGCGTAAATCATCATATCTCTGCTAGACATTGCCGCTGTCCTTTTTGTTTTGACCGGGAGGATTTGATTACCCACCGGCACTGCAGCCTATGGGCTGGCTTAAACAGCGCCAGCGCAGGTCATCGGCCTCCTCGGCAAACGGGAATAACCTGATGGCCGTAGTGTCAGATCAACGCCCAGCCAGGTGTTACCCAATATCCGCATAGAGTAAATTGCGTTTATTGGCTAACGCTGGCGCTGCCAATCGCTTAGGCTGCGCGAGACCGATCGTCAGTGCACTTTCAGCACGATGGGCGATTACAGGAGTAGTGGTGATACGCGCCGCATGGGATAAAGGCGCTTAGTGCTCGGCGGAGTAACCGCCAGGAATCGTATGTTGTCCAAGGAGATTGCCAGTGAACACCAGCGGCGGCCTTTGCTCCCCTACTCCATTGATCGCGACTGATCCCGTCGTCGTCAGCGTTGCAGAACTGCATGACGTTGATGACTATGGCGCGACCCTGCCTGGCTGGTCCAGCGAGGTCCAGCAGTTGAGCAACGGATTCTTTGCCGGACGCTGCAGCCTGGTGAGCTTTGCCGGCATGCAACTGTTTCGCGAAATCACCTCCCAGCGCATGTGCGTTAAGTTCGCCACCAAAGCCAATTCGCGCTCCATTGCCCTGCCGCTGTCGTTGTCCCAACCTGCCCTGTTCAGTGGCACCGAAGTCAATCACCGGGAAATCGTCTGCTTTGCCGAGGATGAAACCTTTACCTACTACACAGCACATTCAAGCGACTTGCTGACCCTGAGCTTCGATACTGACGTCTTCACTGCCTATGCAGATCAAATCAAAGATGCCGATGTCGCTCGCAGCCTTGATAAAACGGCCTTTCTAAAAGTCATGCCAGATCAGGCTGCGCAGCTGCAAACATTTCTGCAAACCGTACTGACCGTTCTGCTCAACAACCCAGGCGCCTTGCAGCACCAGCATGCACAGGACTCACTGACTGAATCCATTTACACACAAGTGCTCAAGTTGCTTGGCAACGGCGACAAACTGTGCGCATTCGCCATGCCCAAACATCGCTATGCCCTGGTTGCACGGGCGCGTGAATACCTGTTTCACGACCCCCAGGGTGAGAGCTTCACCATTGCCAGGCTTTGTCACTACCTGGGAGTTGGCTCACGCACCCTGGAATATGCATTCCAGGACGTCCTGGGCATGACCGCAGTGGCTTACTTACGCGCATTGCGACTCAACTATGTGCGGCAGGACATCAAGTCTGGCGGGCCACAGACTTCCGTGCTGGATATTGCTGCGCGCTGGGGATTTTGGCATCCGTCGCATTTCAGCGCAGATTACAAGCGCCTGTTCGGCGATCTGCCATCCGAGACGCGCCGACGTTATGCCAGTTAACGTGATGTTGCTCCTGACTAACCAGCCCGCTATTCCTGTGCACTAACATTTCGCCCAGTGCGATACTTTTGAATATAAAGCTATTTACCAATTGGATAATAGCGCTGGAGCACTCAGTGACCGGCGCTAATTCTGCACGCGCGCAACACATGTCGCCGAAGCATCGGTTAAGTGCGCCCGGCAATAATTCAAACATCGTAAACACTGCGATTTTTGGCTAACGCCTGCGCCACAACCACACAAATAATCGAACCAACACGTTGCAATGCGCATTGAGACTTGATGCACCACTACAACTTGCGCGGGCGTCAGTGGTCATTCCATCGTTACCGGCAAGGCTGAATATTTAATCAATCATCAGGACTTATTGACTGTGAACAAAACAAGCAGAGTGCTCATTCTGGGTGCCACGGGAAATATTGGTGGACTGACCGCTCAAGCACTGGCGGTAAAATACCCAGCTATAAACTTACGTCTGACCAGCAGCCGCGACGCCGGGTGCGATTTACTGCGTGCCCTGCATCCACAGGCTGAAGTACTTAAGGCCGACTGGTACGACCCCGGTAGTCTGCCCGCCGCTTTTACCGACGTAGACAAGGTGTTTATTGTCTCGCCGGATTTTTACACCGACGAAAATATTGTCACCCCCAACCTGATTAACGCCATTCAGGAAGCCGGCTGTGTTGCCCAGGTACTGCGTTTGATCTCCCTCCCGCCAGGGCTGACGGCTGATCAATTGGAGCCGGACATTCTGGCCACCCGCTGTGGGGCCAACCTCTCGGTTGTCGCGAAGCCACTATTTGATGCCAGTGGCTTACCCATGACCTACCTCAATGTTGCCAGTTGGCTGATGTTCAATGTGCCCTGGTTCCTGGCTGCCGAGATTAAACAACACCGGCGCCTGGCCATGCCGCAGGCCACCCATGCATCACGCCTGTGGTTGTCTGAGTGCGACGTTGCCGCAGCCGCCGCCAGGATCCTGGCAAGCGATGCCGCTCTCCATGTGGGTCACGAGTATCTGCTTACCGGCACTGAGCGCATCGACTTTACCCAGCTCGCCGAGCTACTGGGCGAAGTGATCGGTGAGCCGGTCACGATGGTGGACGATGACCAGCCCCTGCGCACCGCCACCGGAGAGGCCTTTGATTTGCTCATGACCTACTTCCGGCATGAAACCCGCGATTACCTCGACATTCCTGTCACCGACAGCTTTGCGCAGTTGACCGGTCGACCTCCCATGGCCTTGCGCGACTATCTGATAGCCAATCGAACCCTGTTTATCTGATTCACTGGCGCCGCTGGAAAGCTGTGCGAACGCCGCCCAGCCCTGCGCTCCGACCTCTAACAATAATAGGAGACACCTCGTGAATAGCATGTTCAAACGGACTTTGCTGTTTAGCGCCCTGCTTGCATGCTGGGGCCTGAGCACGGCACAGGCGGCCACTTCAGCTGAACTGGAGCAACTCGGCAAACAACTCACCCCCTTCGGTGCGGAGCGGGCTGGCACCGTGGATGGCAGCATCCCGGCCTGGGAGGGAGGCCTGACCCGAGCCCCAGCTGGCTGGGAGCCCGGCCATGGTGACCCCTATGGGGCTGACAAGGTGCTTTTCAGCGTCAATGCACAGAATCTCGCTCAACATCAGGCAAAGTTGCCCGCCGGACAGATTGAACTGATCAAGGCCTATCCCGGCTACCGCGTGGACGTTTATCCGACCCATCGCAGTTGCACCTTCCCGGACGCCGTGGCGCAGCGCACCAAACAATTCGCCGCACAGAGCAAGGTTGGCGCTGACGGTTGGCAGTTGGAAGCCGCGGCCGGCGAGGCGATTCCGTTTCCGCTACCAGTCAGCGGTGTGGAGGCGATGTGGAACTACAAATTGCGCTACATCGCCAAGGGTCGGCAATTCGATGCCGCGTTTCTGATGCGGGACAAAGGGGGGACGCTGACGCAAGTCGAGCAGAAATCCTACGAGTTCTACCCCTATAACGACCCGGCCGTAAAAGCCCCGGCAGATACCGGCAATATCGAAGCCATGCTGATGTATGACCTGCTTTCACCCTCGTCCCGGGCAGGCGAGATGTACCTGGTGCATGCGCAGTTGGATAAGCCGCAGGATGCCTGGATCTACTTCCCTGGCCAACGCCGCGTGCGGCGCGCACCCTCCTTTGCCTACGACAACCCGATTGCTGGCTCCGACAGCCTCTACTACGTTGACCAGATCAATATGTACACCGGTGCGCTCGATCGTTACGACTACAAGCTGGTCGGCAAAAAGGAAATGATTGTTGCGTACAACTCTTACAAGTTGGTCGATAAGTCGAACAACTATGAGCAGTTGATCGGTCAGGACTACCTCAATCGTGACGTGCAGCGTTACGAGCAGCACCGGGTCTGGGTGGTGGAGGCAACGGTGAAAGCTGACAAGCGCCACTCCCTGGCCAAGCGGGTGTTCTACTTCGACGAGGACAGCTGGGCATTGCTACACGTCGATATGTTCGACGCCAAGGGCAATCTTTGGCGTGCCCAGGAAGGCAGCGTCTGGGCCAATCCACAGATCCAGGCATGCACCTCCATCGAGTACGTCAGCTATGACCTGATCGCCCGTCGCTACATCGCCGACGGCTTTACCCAGGAAGGCAAGGTGCTCGACCTGACCGCAGGCCTCGAAGGCCGGGTCAACGACAAGATGTTCAACTCCGACGAACTGCGTCGCCGCGGCGAACGTTAAGTCCGACCTGAGGAAAAGCTCATGCATAACAAAAATAAAGGCGCGGCCCTTGCCGCGCCGGGCTTCCCGCGTGTCAAAAACAACCTGCCCCTGGTGATGATGGCGGCCTGCGGCCTGGTCTGGAGCGCGCCGGGCCACGCGTTTCGCTTCGGCTCGGACGCGGGGATATCCGGCAGCCTGGATTCGAGTCTGTCCTATGGCTTCGCTCAGCGCCTGGAGCCGCAGGACTGCCATATCCTCGGCGGCGACAGCGGTGGCTGTAACAACGGCACCCAGACTCAGACCGGGCGCTTCTACAATCTGAGCAAAGGTAATGGCTACGCCAACGCCGATATCAGCTACAGCAATGCTGACGATGGCAACCTCAACTACAACAAGCACGATGTCTTCTCCCAGGTGATCAAGGGCAACCATGAGTTGAGCTTGAAACTCGGTGAGGGTTGGAGCGCACTCGGCCGGGTCGCCTGGGCGAAAGACTTCAAGATGGATGACACCCGAAACACCGACCTGGACAACGACGCCAGGCGCGAAGCCACCGAGCGCTTGGAGTTGCTCGACCTCTGGGTGGCGAAGAGTTTCGACCTGGGTGAGATGCCAGCCAAGGTCAAGGTCGGCAACCAGGTGATCAGCTGGGGCGAGGAAATCTTCGTGACCGGTGGCATCAACCAGATCAACGCCATCAACCTTGCGAACTACCACACCCCCGGCACCCAATTGAAGGAGGTGTTCATCCCGGCACCTATGGCTTCGTTCAACCTCGGGCTGAGCGAGACCCTCAGCGTTGAGGCCTACTACCAGTTCAAGTGGAACGCCTATGGCATCGACCCGGTGGGCACCTACTACTCGGGGAGCGATGTGGTGGGTGAAGGCAATCTGCCGATCTACCTCTCGACCAGCTTCGTCAACAATGTCTTCAGCCCCTTGCTCGGCCTGACTTGCGCCGACCTGACGCCCACGGGACGCTGCGGCGCGCCAGGCATCAGCGGCCTGAGCGACGAACAGATGTTCGCCACGGGGCTGGCGATTCCCTACGCCGGCAGGCGTGAAGCGAAAAACAGTGGGCAGTACGGCATCGCCCTACGCTGGACGGCGGAGGAGATCGAGACCGAGTTCGGCGTGTTCTACCAGCGCTACCATGACAAGTTGCCCTTCGTCGGCTACACGGCCACCCGCTCCCCCGATACCCTGCTGGTCGACAACTACTTCATCAACTACGGCGAAGACAAGAATCTGTTCGGCCTGTCGATGAACACCATGGTGGGACCGGTGGCTGTCGGCGCGGAGCTGTCCTACCGGCCCAACGACAGCGTGAGCATTGATCCCCTGGTGCCCTTTGGCGCCGCCTTCACCGGCCAGTTCAATGAATTCAGCGTGTACGACAACGGCGTCAGCAAGGGCTATGTCGAAGAGAAGAAATGGCAGGCACATGTGAATGCCGTCTACAGCTTCTCCGCCAGCGACCCGCTGGGCTTCATTCCCAGGAGCCTGGGCGCCTCCGATGGCTTCCTGCTAGCCGAGGCGGTCGTCACACACTATCCGGATCTGGACACCTCGGGCGAGACGCCATACCTGCTCCCGGACTATTCACTGCCGGACAAAACCTCCTGGGGCTACGTCGCCGAGATGGGCATCAACTACCCGAATGCGTTCGGTAGCGGTATCACCCTCACGCCGCAGCTGGACTTCTACCACGACGTCAACGGCACCACGCCGAACGCATCGCCGTTCGTCGAGGGCCGCAAGTCGCTGACCAGCGCCTTGCTGTTCAACTACCGCGACCGTTGGAAGGGTGGCCTGCAGTGGGTGCAGTACTGGGGCGGCGGCGACAACAACCTGATGACTGACCGCGATTTCATCAGCGGCAACATCTCCTACTCGTTCTGACCGCCGGCGTAAGGCGGGCCAGTCCCGCCCTGCTCCGTTCGCTTGGTAATTTCAGGAAGGCATAACCATGCTGACTTCCCTGGTGCTCGGCCTCGAGCGCTTCTTCTTCCGTCATCGTCTTGCCACCCTCGGCGTGCTGGCCTTGATTACCCTGGTGATGGGCGGCTTCGCCGCGCAGCTACGCATGTCTGCCGGCTTCGACAAGCAGCTGCCGCAGCAGCACGAGTTCATCAAGACCTTCAACCAGTACCGCGACGTGCTGTTCGGCGCCAATCGCATCATCGTGGTGCTGCACGCCAAGGACGGCGATATCTGGAACAAGGAGGCGCTGACCAAGCTCAACGACCTGACCCAGACCCTGTTCTTCATGCCCGGCATCGACCGCCGCACGGTGACCTCGCTGTGGACCCCGAACACCCGCGCGGTACAGATTACCGAAGAGGGCATGAAGGCCGAGGATGTGGTGGGAGGCGACGTCACCGTGGCCACTCTGAACGACCAGGCCATAGTCGGCATTCGTGAGCGCACCCTGGTTGGCGGCTTCGTCGGCAGCCTGGTGGCCAACGACTACTCCGGGGCCATGGTGCTGGCCGAGCTGGCCGATCCTGACCCGCAGACCGGCCAACGCCTGAACTACCTGGAGTTCAGCCAGCGCCTGGAGGACGAAGTGCGGGCCAAGTACGGCGACGACCAATACGAGGTGCAAATCATCGGTTTCGCCAAGCAGATGGGCGACATCGGCGCTGGCGCCACGTCGGTGATGGGTTTCTTCGCCCTGGCGTTCCTGCTCACCGTGCTGGCGGTCTATTGGTACACCCGCTCCTGGGCGTTGACCTTCCTGCCGCTGTGCTGTTCGCTGGTGTCGGTGGTCTGGCAGTTCGGCACCATCACGCTGCTCGGCTTCGGCCTCGACCCGCTGGCGATCCTGGTGCCTTTCCTGGTGTTCGCCATCGGCGTGTCCCATGGCGTGCAGCAGGTCAACTTCATCTCCAAGGAGGTCTGCGCCGGCGCCGATGGCATGACCGCCGCGCGCCGCAGCTTCTCCGGCTTACTGATTCCCGGCACGTTGGCGCTGATCACCGCGTTCGTCGGCTTCGCTACGCTGGTGCTGGTGCCAATCCCTATGATTCGCGAACTGGCGATCACCGCCTCGGTTGGGGTGGCCTACAAGATAGTCACCAACCTGATCATGCTGCCGGTGCTGGCCAGCTATTTCCGCTTCGATCAGGCCTATGTGACACGCGTCGATCGACTTCGCCGCGGGCGTGACAGCGCCATGCTCAAGCTCGGGCGCATCGCCGAGACGCGTAATGCGGCAATCGGGGCGGTGCTGTGTCTGGTGCTGCTGGTCGCCGCCGTGTGGCAGAGCCAGGGTCGGCATGTCGGCCATGTCCTGCCGGGCGCGCCGGAGTTGCATATCGACTCGCGCTATAACAAAGACGTGGAAAGCGTGGTCAGCCATTTCGGTCTCGGCCTGGATCTCTTCACAGTCGCGGTGGAAACGCCGAAGAACAGCTGCTATCAGCACGAGGTGATGGCCTACATCGACCGGCTGACCTGGTACCTGGCCAATGTGCCGGGTGTTCTATCGGCGCAGTCGTTGCCTGTACTGACCAAGCTCTCGGCCTCCGGAGTCAACGAGGGCAATCCGAAATGGGTGGCGCTACCGGCGGATGAGCTGTCACTCGGTGAAGCGGTGCGCCAGGTACCCGAGGGGCTGCGGCTGTACAACGCAGATTGCAGCTTGCTGCCGGTCAACCTGTATCTGGCCGACCACAAGGCCAGCACCCTGAAAACCGTGGTGGAGGCCGTTCAGCAATACCGCGCCGAGCACCCAATGGTGGGGGTAAACGTGCGCCTCGCCAGTGGCAATGCCGGGGTGCAGGCGGCCACCAACGAGATCGTCGAAAGCTCCGAGCTACCGATGATGCTCTACGTCTACCTGACCATCGTGCTGCTGGTCTTTGTGGTGTACCGCGACTGGCGAGCGATGGTCGCCTGCTGCCTGCCGCTGACCTTGGCCACCTTTCTCGGTTACTGCTTCATGAAGGCGCTGGATATTGGCCTGACTGTCGCCACTTTGCCGGTGATGGTGCTCGCGGTCGGCATCGGCGTGGATTACGCCTTCTACATCTATAACCGTCTGCAGTTGCACCTGGCCGAGGGGCTGGACATCGCCAGCGCCTTCAAGCTGGCGCTGCGCGAGGTCGGCGTGGCGACCATCTTCACGGCCATCACCCTGTCCATCGGTGTGGCCACCTGGTCGTTCTCGGCGCTGAAGTTCCAGGCTGACATGGGGCTGCTGCTGACCTTCATGTTCATGGTCAACATGCTGATGGCGATCACCCTGTTACCGGCCATCGCAGTGATGCTGGATGTGCTGATTCCGCGTCGGGGGCCGGTTTGCGCGCCTCTGGTTGCGCACTGATTGGAGGACACGAAATGCCCAAGAGAGACTTCACTCCCGTGCGTTTGCTGCTGGTTTGCGCCTTGCTGGCAGGCGCCAACATGGTCCTCTACAGCCGTGCCGCTGAACGGACTCCCGCCATGCGCCAAACCCAAGCACAACACGCCCCGCTGGTGGCGGTGAGCCAGGCCGGTGAGCGCCTGGTCGCGGTGGGCGATTATGGCGTCGTGGCGCTCTCCGACGGGGGGCAGGACTGGCGGCAAGCCAGGGTGGTTCCTGTCGATACGCTGCTGACCGCGGTTAGTTTCGCCGACGCGCAAAATGGATGGGCGGTCGGTCATGGCGGCGTGCTGTTGCACACCAGCGATGCGGGCGAGAACTGGACTCTGCAGCAGCGCCTGGAAGACAAACCCGTACTGCTTTCCGTCTGGTTCGAGAACACCCGCCATGGCATAGTCACCGGCGCCTATGGCTACGCCAGCGAGACCCAGGATGGTGGTCAGAGCTGGCAACGCCTGAGCCTGGGTGCGAACGATGATGACTATCACCTCAATCACATCTTCTGCGCACCGGATGGCAGCCTGTTCATCGCCGCGGAGGGCGGCAACGCGTACCGCTCGCGCGACAACGGTGTGACATGGGAGACGTTGCATACCGGCGTCAGTGGCTCGTTATGGAGCGGCATCACATTGCGCGACGGCCGCGTGCTACTGGCTGGCATGAGCGGGCGGGTGCTGGTCAGCGAAGACCGCGGCGATTCTTGGCGCGAGTTGGACATCGGCAGCCAGGAGGCGATCACCGCCGTGATCCAGTTGGCCGATGGCCGCGTGGTGGTAGTTGGTAATGGTGGGCTGGTGAGCGTCGCGGATGCTGACCTAAAGCATTTCAGTACCGCGATACGTGAAGACCGCTTGAACCTTTCTGCGCTGCTGGCTGTGGATGACGATCAATTGACATTGTTCAGTCCACAGGGTGTGTTGCATCAGCGGCTGTCATCGCGGCAATGAGTGGCTCAGGCCGACCCAGTGCCTGTACAGAACGCGGCCATTTGCCTTGCGGTGATCCTCCTTTTTCATACATCTTGAAAGCCTCCAAAATTTTACTCTGGATTTTTCCAAGCTAGTACTTACTTGAGTTCCAGCGATGTTCTGCTCTACGAGAGTCCAGTAACGTCCACCAAGAGCTGACGTTTTTGTGGGGAGAAAAGTAGGGTGAATCAATTTCATGGCCAAAATCACCATGATCACTCGACGCTCCCTTCTCGCCACCGTGCCAGTCTATTGCACCTTGACACTAATCGCTCCACGCCTGATAGCAGCGGGTATGAAGCTGCTGGACAGAGGACTCCGCATTCCGGCTCTGCCTGTAGTGAGTGGCGTTAACTACTGTGCAGTGTGTTCGAGGTACCAGTGCTGTGTCGCATCCAAAGAAGCCGCAAAAACTCCAAGGATTTCATTGATATCCTTCTCCGTTGAGATCAACGGAGGACAGAATGCCAATGCATCTCCCATGACTCGGTTGATCATTCCACGTTCCTGGGTCTGAGAGGACAGATACCGCCCGAGTCTGCCAACAGCCTGAAAAGGCTCTTTTGTGTGCCGGTCGGCTACCAACTCAACGGCAGCAATCAACCCCACACCACGAACCTCACCAACCATTGGATGATCAGCAAACTGCTGAAGCCCCTTGCGAAGGATAATCCCCATTTCAGCAGCATGCTGAACCAGGCCCTCCTCTTCGATAATTGTAAGATTCTCCAGGGCGACTGCAGTAGCTAGCGGGTGCCCGCTACCAGTGAAGCCATGCCCTAAGGTGCCAATCGAATGGCTCTGGTCGGCAATGTCTTGGTAAACAGCGTCGTTGATTAATATGGCTGCAATGGGCTGATAGGAGGACGACAGCTGTTTGGATAGCCATTCTTTCTGAAGGGCAGCAATCGGCCAATAGCGCCGGTAACGCGTGACAGAAATGAACCCAAAAACCGTCCTCAACTCACTTATCAAGCCGGGACTAAAGCCCACGGGGAAAACTCCAACCTTGGTATCAGCTGAAGATTCCACCCAGAGCCAGTCGTTTTGTAGGGGGAAAAACGACCAAAAATAAAAAAGGGGTCGCTAGATAAAATCTCGCAACCCCTTGAATTATATGGTCGGGACGGAGTGATTCGAACACTCGACCCCTAGCACCCCATCTCCTTTTTCATACTTCTTGAAAGCTTTGAAACCATCGGTGTGTTCGCGCTGGACACCGCGACCACACCGTTCGCCGTCGAGTTGCTGCTGTCCATCGAACAGACTGCGCAGCAAGCCAGCTGGAATGTGTTCATCCTTAACCTGTTGAGCAACCCGCCCACCGACCAGAACATCGACCTGATGTTGTCGCACCGCCCCGACGGGTTGATCTTCAGCGCCATGGGGTTTCGCCAGGTATGCATTCCCGAGCGCTTGAAAAGCAAACCCCTGGTACTCGCCAATTGCCTGGCCGATGACAGTCACCTGGTCAGTTATGTGCCAGACGACGAAGCGGGGCAGTATCGAGCCGTACATCACGCGTTGAGCCAGGGCTATCGGCGCCCTCTGTGTATCAATCTGCCAAAACAGAGTCTGGCCTGGAACCTGCGACAAAAAGGTCTGCAACGTGCCTGTCAGGCATTCGGACTGTTGCCTGACGCACACCTGCAATACGACCTTTCCGATCATGACGCCTATGGTGAAACCGCAGCCATCCTCGACCGGCACATCATTGAGGGTCGTCCCCAATTCGACATTCTGATCTGTGGCAACGACCGCATTGCCTTTTGTACCTATCAGCTATTGTTGGGCCGTGGCCTGAAAATGCCCGACGATGTCGCCGTGCTCGGCTACGACAAAATGATCGGCATTGCTGAGCTGTTCATCCCGCCGCTGACCACGGTGCAACTGCCGTACTACGAGATCGGTCGCAAGGCTGCCCGGCACCTGATCGAGACCCTCGACGTATCGGGAGCCCAGCCAGTTGATTGTCCATTGGTGGTCAGGGCATCGCTATAAAATTCAGTTAATTCGGTGATAGCGCGCCCGCTTGCTTTCGATTTGCCACTGGCCTGTCACCGACCGCTTAAGCCCAAAGGGTCAGTCACGACATGCACAAAACGGCCAGAAGTCGTCATTCTTCAAATCTCACCGCCCCTCAGATCGCAACAGACGCTTTCTTGGCGATTATCAGCGCAGTGGAAATATCCAACTTCTCCTTTCTCCCCATTCAGCAAAACGCATTGGGCCGGTGACCAAACCGACCCAATGCCATACGAGCTGATCCATTTACCGCGAATCGACTAACCCAACGTGTTAAGGCACACCACCTTGGGTTGGGTCATTTCCTCGTAGGCAAAACGCACCCCTTCCCGGCCCAGGCTACCGTACTTGGAACCGCCAAACGGCATCGCATCGAAGCGGTAGTCGGAAGAGTCGTTGATCATCACTCCCCCGGCTTCGATCCTCCGTGCGGCGCTCATCGCGGTTGCCAGATCATTGGTGAAGATCCCGGCATGCAGGCTGTATTCGGGCTCATTGGCCAACGCGATGGCTTCATCGAAGGTTTCGAAAAGCTGCAATACCACCACCGGAGCGAAGACTTCATTGCGCCAGAGTCGACTGGCGTGATCGACGTTTTCCAGCACGGTGGCGGCGTAGCACGATCCTGCACGCCGATGGCCGCAGAGCAACGTGGCGCCTTCTTGCAAGGCCTCGTTGACCACTTGCTCGGCATTCTGCGCGGCTTGCGCAGTAATCATGGGGCCGATATCGGTATCGGCCAGCAATGGATCGCCGACCACAAGCGCACGCGCCTGGCTGACGAATTGCTCTCGGAACGCTTCATAAACAGACGCCTGAATCAGCAAGCGCTGAGTGCCTACGCAGTTCTGCCCCGCTGCCCAAAAGGCTCCGGACACGCAACTCTCGACAGCGGCCTCAAGGTCGCAGTCGCCCATGACGATTACCGGCGCATTGCCGCCCAGGTCCATGGCCAGTTTCTTCAACCCGGCCGTGCGGGCGATCTGCTCTGCGGTGACGAAACCGCCGGTGAAGGAAATCATCCGCACCTCACGGGCGGCGACCAACGCCTTGCCCAGTTCCGCGCCGCCGGTGGCAACTGTAACCACTGATTCAGGCAAGCCTGCCGCGACCAGATAAGACACCAGTTTAATGGCCGACAATGGCGCGAGCTCAGAGGGTTTGAGAATCACCGCGTTACCGCCCGCAATGGCCGGACCGAGTTTGTGCGCCACCAGGTTCAACGGATCGTTGTACGGCGTGATCGCAACGATCAGCCCCAGAGGTTCACGGGAAAACCAGCCCTGACGCGATTCGGAGCCTTCATAAGCGTCGAAAGGCACCACTTCCCCGGCATTGCGCCTGGCCTCCTCGGCCGACAGCTTGAGGGTGTTGACGCAACGCTTGACCTCCTTTTCCGCCTGTTTGAGGGTCTTCCCGGCCTCGTCGACGATCAGCCTGGCAAACACACCGGCATCATGTTCGATGTTGATTGCGGCTTGCTCAAGAATGCGAGCCCGACGATGACGCGCCAACGCGGCGCACGCCAGTGCGCCACTGCGTCCCGTCTCCAACAACTGCGGAACTTGCGACGCACAGACATTCGTTACGCTGCCAATGACGGAACCGTCATAGGCGTTAAAGACTTCAATGGGCGGCTCCACGATATCCAGAACCAGACGCGATAGTTTCACAGGCTTACTCCTGGTTGCGTGCAATGGATTGATGGATGCTGATGATGTCCGAGAGCAGCGCAAACGCTGTTTCCGTGCGCCCGGCTCCCGGCCCCGAAACCGTCACCGCACCGAGCAGTTCGGAGGTAAACGACACCGCGTTCGTTGCGCCGCCAACACTGGCCAGCGGATGGTTGTTGTTCAACAGCCGCGGTTCGACACTGGCACTTATCGAGCCATCGGCATGACGCATCGCCGACCCGATCAGCTTCCAGCGAGCGCCGTCCTGCCGGGCTTTTTCGATGTCGCCAAGGCTGAGGGAGGAAATGCCACTGCACGTGACGTCGCTGACCGTCAGCTTCGCGTCCAGCAGTTCATTCGCCAGGATCACCACCTTGAGGCGTACATCATGACCCTCGACATCCGCCGTCGGGTCGGCTTCGGCGTAACCCAGCTCCTGAGCCTTGCTGACGGCCTCGGCAAACCCCAGGCCACCTTCCATGCTGGTCAGCACGAAGTTGGACGTGCCGTTGAGAATTCCTTCAAAACCGACAATGGAGCTGCCGGCCAGCGCCTGCCTGGCCAGGCGAATCACCGGCGTGCCGCTCATGACCGAGCCTTCGTATTCAAAGGCGACATGCTTGCGTCGAGCCAGTGCCTTGAGCTCGGCGCCGTGCAAAGCGATCGGGCCCTTGTTGGTGGTGACGACATGTTGGCCGCCCTCCAGCGCCCAACGGCAGAACGAAGTCGCCGGTTCACCGTCCACTGGGTTGGTAAACGTGGCTTCAACAATAATGTCCGCGCCGCAATCCTTGATCACCGCTTCATTGAGGGCTGTGACGTCGCCACCCGACAGTTGCGCCAATGCACCTTTGACTGCCGGCAATTGGGCGAGCACATTGGCGTCCAGCCCTTCGCGGCCAATCACCGAACCGAGAAACAAGTCAGTCACACCGACGATTTTCAGGGTGAAACCCAGTTCTGTTTTCCACTGTTCGTTACGTTCGGCAATCAGCTGAGCCAATGCCCGGTTAACACCGCCAAAGCCAACCAACGCCAATTTGTATTCAGTCATTTTGTTATGCCCTTGATCCGGGAGATGGGTTGTTGGGCACTAGGTTAGGGCTGGGCCCAGGGCAGTGAAATAGGTCAATTTGCTCTATTTTATGGGCGTTTTGACCAGTGCCCGGTCAAAGCTTCAGGATCGGGTAGGAGCGAGCTTGCTCGCGAAAAACCGAAGAGCGCCGCGGGGTGTCAGACTTGCAGCGTTATCGTTGGCGACCATCGCGAGCGAGCTCGCTCCTACAGGTTTTGGGCCTATAGATAGGGCCTGTTTAACGCCTGTCAGTGTTACTCGATGAAAGCTACAACGCCTTGCGTCGTTGCCTACAGGTACGCCAGAATCCGCCGGCTTGTGCGCCTTGGGGCCGCTCGGTAACTTGATTCGCGTCACTGATTCCCAGTGATCGGGTTTAGCAGCCCGTGGTGATTTGAAACGCATTTGCACTCCAGACAGTCAGGTCATTTCATGCCTGCACTTCATGGTAGCTGTGCGCAGGGCGCCTTCGGGCGCGCCGGTTTCAGGTCTCCCCGGTCTGCTAACCTGCGCACAGCTGCCACCCTTCGTTTAGCAGCGACTCGGTGACGGCTCCAAATTGTTGGAGACTGAAATATGTTCAAGGTCACACCAAACCCGCCAGACGCCGATCCCGCCTCGCCCTACGAAAGCCCCGATTCAAAAAAACTCAACGAGGCCGCCGAGCGTGCCCTCGCTTACCACTTCCCCTCAACCGCCGACATCAAAGCCACCCCTAGAACAATCAGCACGCTGTTTACCGTCGCCCCTGAAGTCACGACTGAAACCCTGATGGTCTATCTGGTCGAGACCCTGGCTTCGGTCGATGTGATGGTGCATCAACTGGTGGATCATCTGGAGGGTGGTGACCGCAATGCCTTGCTGGGCATTTCCAACAGCGTGATGCTCGCCGAAATCACCGCGAACCGCGTGCTCGATCAAATCGAACCGATCGCATAAACCCGCAATACCACATACCCCTGTGGGAGCGAGCTTGGTCCGGGCGGCGTTCCGACGATGAGGCCCTGTCATCCAACATCTCTATTGACTGTCACGCCGCCATCGCGAGCAAGCTCGCTCCCACAGGGATTGTGGCCGGCCGTGGGATTGGCGGTCACTGAAGATCAAAACTGTAGGAGCGAGCCTGCTCGCGATAGCGGTGGGGATATGGTTGCTTTTGCCCTGGCAACATTGGGATGAAACGGGCCTTTCTGGCCCGTTTTCCATTACGTGCGCCATGCCTGGCGCACAAATAAAAAAAGCCAACACAGGTTGGCTTTCAGCGGTACGAAAAATGGGCTATACGACAGACGACAGCACGAAGGAGGTCACGGTGTTTTCTACTCCAGGCAACGCGGCAATTTCAGTCCAGACCTTGTGCACCCGCTGCGGGCTCGCAGCGCCCACCCGCAGCATCAGGTCGAACTCGCCGCTCATGACATCGCACTGGATGACCTCCGGAATGGCCCGCAGCGCTTGCAACACTTCCGTCCCCCGCATCCGGTCGTAGCGGTAAACGAAAATCACCGCGTTGATGTTCGACGTCGCTTGTCGCCCCTCCCCCGTGCGTACCGTATATCCCTGTATTACACCGTCGCGTTCAAGTCTTTCTATGCGCTGGCGCACCGCATTGCGTGACAGATTGACCTTGGCCGCCAGTTCGGCGTGTGCAGCCCTGGCATTGAGCTGTAGTTGCGCGATGATCAGTTCATCTAGAGGGTCCAGAATTCGCTTCACTTGGCCTCCTGTTGTCGCGCTTTCAAAGCGCGCCGAGCAGCTCATGGATGGTGTCGAGATCGTCCGGTTGAATCCGGTAAACCTGCGCCTGTCCTTGCGTCGGGACCTCAGGTTGCAACTCCGCCACACTGATGCCCAACTCGCCAAGCAGTGCCGCCGACTTGACCGGTGAGATTTCCCCCAGGGTCACCATTGGCGCCACCAGGCTTCGCCGATACAACCGGGCGGCCAGCACACCAGTGGCCGTGTGCGGGTCGATGACGTATCCCGTGTCGCGATACAGCGAGGTGATTTCCGTCAGCGTCTGCTCATCACTGACCGCGTAGGAGTCGATGATCATCCGCGCCTGCAACCAGAACTCGTTGGCGATGACCATCTCACCGCTGGACTCGAACCCCTCCATCAGGGCACACACCGCCTGGCCGTCACGTCCGTAGAGTTCCCAAAGGAACCGTTCCAGATTGGAAAAGATCGACAGGTCCATGGCAGGCGAAAGCGTCTTGTTGGCTCGTGACCGGCTGTAGTGGTTCTTCTGAAACAACTGATGCAACGCGTCATTCTGGTTGGTCGCAACAATCATCTGGGTGATCGGCAGGCCCATTTTTTGCGCGATGTAGCCTGCATATACCTCGGCAAAGCTCGCCGCCGGTACGCTGAAACCGATCGGACGCTGGCCACCTCCCAGTTGCAACACAGCGTGGAAGTAAAACACCAGTTGCGCTAACACACTGACCCAGTTACTCGAGTTGAAACTGATCACCTCGTACTGCGCATACGGCCATTGTCGGAACAACTGGGTGACGATGGTCTGGCACTCGTCGAAGCTGCCGTTGACTGCAAACTGATGAACCCTTGGGTGCGCCGCTGCGTGCAGATGCTGGAGTTGGTCCAGGGGGACACCCTTCGCTGGGTAAAACACCACCACGCAGGTGTCCTCGCAGTGCTTGAACGCCTCGATGGCCGCCAGCCCGGTATCGCCGTTGGTGGCACCGATCACCACCCCGCGACGCCCGCGCTTACGCAGAAAATACGACACCAGCCGTGCCTGCAACTGCGCGGCAAAATCCTTCGAGGAGCGAGTCGGCCCGTGGAACAACTCCAGCACCCACTCGTTACGATCGACCTGATGCAAAGGTGCCAGGGAGCGATGGCTGAATTGACTGCCAGCCTCTTTGAGCATGCGCTTGAGGTCTGTCTCGGGGATCGCCTCCCCCACAAACGGACTGATCACCCTGAAGGCCAGTTCGTCATAGGGCAAGGTCGACCAGTTGGCGATGTCCTGCGATTCAAACAGCGGCAGCTCGAGCGGTACGAACAGCCCACCGTCCTCGGCAATGCCAGACAATACGACCTGTTCGAAGTCGACCTGCACGGCCGAATTTCGGGTACTCACATAACGCATGGTTGGCTCCGGCCATTCATTTGAAACGATGTGCCTGCTCGACCAGCCAGGTGGAAAACATCACCGCGTCGGGGTGCTGATCGGCCCCGGAACCGCGCACAAGGTAAAAAGACTCGCTGGCTTCGATACGCTGGGTAAAGGGTTCGACTAACCGTCCATCCTGAAGCATCTCCTCCACCATCGAGGACCGCGCCAGGGCGATCCCCTGCCCTAACTCGGCCATGCGCAAAGTGGAAATCAATGTGTCGAACTGCATGCCGGTCGAGGAGTCGACGGTGTCCGCACCGACCATGTTCAACCAGTAACCCCAACCCTCTTCGTAACCCAGAACATGCAACAGCGGATGGTGCGACACGTCCACAGGGACCGTCAGCGGCGACCTCGCCATCAGGTCCGGCGAGCAGACCGGGAACAACGTGTCCCAGGTCAGGCGCTGCGACACCAGGCCGGGCCATTGACCATGGCCCCAGCGAATCTCCATGTCATCCTCACCGTCCAGTTCCTTGACCCAGATATTGCTGATGTAGCGGATATCGACATGCGGATGCGCCTGGCTAAATCCCGCCAGCTTGGGCGCCAGCCAATGCACGAAGAACGCCAGGCTGCCACGCACCTTGATCGGTCGACGCTTGTGCTGACCAAAAATTTCGTTGGTCCCCACTGCCAGCCGCGTGATCGCATCCTGCACCACCGGCAGATACGCCTGGCCTTCCTCGGTCAGTCCCAGACCTCGGGGCAAGCGTTTGAACAGTGCTACCCCAAGATGGCTTTCCAGTTGGCGGATCTGCTGACTGACTGCCCCCTGGGTCAAAAACAGCTCTTCGGCAGCATGGGTGAAGTTCAAACAGCGGGCAGACACCTCGAATGCCCGCAGCCAGTTCAATGGGGGTAGCGTCTTTTGCTTCATGGCTTGAACCTCTAGGACGCCCCCTCCACCGAGCACGCTTGCCCATCCCGTCGACGCGGACTAGAACGCATCGGACGGTTGTGCCAAGGGGGCAACCGACAAGCGTCGCTCGCGGCTTTTGCGGGTAATGTAATACACGAAATAGCACCAGGCGATGAAGGGCAAACCGAAGTACAACGCCACTCGCTGCTCCGGATCGAAGGCAATCCCGACACACGCCAGACTGCAGCAGACCAGCGCTCCCAACGGCACCCATGGATAACCCCGGACACGGAATTTCAAGTCGCGGATGTCACCGCCGTTGGCCACATAGTGACGGCGGAAAGCAATCTGGCTCGCAGCGATGCTCATCCAGACCACCACCACCGCCAATCCGGAGATCGACACCAGCGCCAGATAGATGGTGTCGGCGGCAAACACACTGCTGAGCAACGAGGCAGCCCCACCCGCCATGCTGATAATAATCGCGTTGAGCGGCGTGCCCATACGCGTCAGTGCCGAGAATCGCTTGGGCAGGTGACCCTGGTCACTCAGTGTCCAGATCATCCGTGACGCGGCATACAAACCGGAGTTGGCGGCCGACAGCAAGGCACTGATGATCACGAAGTTCATGATGTCTGCCGAATAGGGAATCCCGATGTAAGTGAACACCGTGACGAATGGACTCTCTACCAGGCCGGCCTGCTCTCGGGGCAATAGCGTCGCCAGGACAAAAATGGTCCCTACGAAAAAGATCGCCAGGCGCAGCACCGTCGTGCGAATGGCACGCGGCACGTTGCGTTGCGGATCCTTGGTTTCCCCAGCGGCAATACCGATCAACTCAGTGCCGGAGAATGCAAAAGACACCGCCAACAACGTCATGGCTATCGGCATGACTCCGGTAGGGAAAAGTCCTTCGCGAGTGAAGTTGCTCAACCCGATACTGTGGCCCTGATCGATGTGCAGCAGACCGAGAATCGCGCCACCGCCGATCATCAGAAACACGATGACGGTCACCACTTTAACCAGAGACAACCAGAACTCGGTTTCAGCGAACAAACGCACCGAAATCACATTGGTCAGAAACACTAGACCTGCAAACAACGCACTCCAGATCCATACCGGTGTATCCGGGAACCAACGCGCCATCAAGATACCGGCGGCGGTGAATTCAGAACCGATGGCCACCGTCCAGGTCAGCCAATACAGCCAAGCGACGGTATACCCGGTACCAGGCCCCAGAAAGCGGGTGGCATAAGTACTGAACGAACCGGTTTCCGGCATCTGTACCGCCAGTTCGCCCAGGCACATCATCACCATGTAAACCATGAGAGCGCCGATGATGTAAGCGATCACCGCGCCCAAGGGACCGGCCTGGTTAACCGTATACCCGGACGTGAGAAACAGTCCGGTACCGATAACGCCGCCTAATGCCAACATGACAATATGCCGTGTTTGCATTTCCTGTTTAAAACCGGAACGCGAGTGAAGTTGTTCTTCTTTTATGGACATGGTTGTTCTCATGAAAGTTATTAGGGCACGAATTAACGTCTGCGATGACTGACTGGGCAGAGAAAAAACAGATCGCCACTAAGTTTTATTATTATTCCACTTCATGAACGCCCCACTCACATCCTTGCAGTGAGGTTTAACGCTAACGCTTCAGCTTGCGACTTCGGCGCAACTTTCATTGATTGAAAGCTGCGTGTTTGATTGTGCGGGCTCGTTGCCCGCCCCCCTGACAAATGCGAACGCCTGTTTCAGGTCGTCGAGCAGATCGTCGGTGTCTTCGATGCCGACAGAGATCCGCACCAGCCCTTCGGAAATACCCAGGGCCAGGCGTTCCTCCAGCGTGTTCTCGACATGGCTGGTGGTGCGGGCCGGACCGTAGATGGTTTCCACCGCACCGAGATTACCCGCGCAGTGGGCGAATCGCAGTCGTGGCAAGAGCACCTTGACCGTGTCCATGCCGCCCGCCACAACAAAGCTGACAATTGCACCGAAGCCGGACATTTGCGCGCACGCCACCGCATGATTCGGATGGCCGGGCAAACCGGGATAATTGACCGATTCCACCAAGGGCTCGACGCAGAGGTACTCGGCCAGTGCGCGGGCACTGCGTTGCTGCTGACGCATGCGCAGCACCAGGGTTTTCATGCCGCGAATGATCATGTAGGCGGAGAACGGATCGAGCGTCGCTCCGTTGATTTCCCGGTAATGACGCACCTTGGCCATCAGTGATTCACTACCGCACACCAGGCCGCCAAGCACGTCGCCGTGGCCGCTGAGAAACTTGGTGGCACTGTGAATGACCACGTCCACACCCAGCGCCAGCGGGTTCTGATTCAATGGCGTGGCGAAGGTGTTATCCGCCACTACAATGGCACCGACGCGCTTGGCCGCAGCCACCAGACGCTCGATATCGAGTATTTTCAGCGTCGGGTTGGTTGGCGTTTCCAGATACACCAATTCGCAACCTTTGGCGATTTCGCGTTCGATTTCTTCGTGATCGAACGTCTCGCACAACGTCACGTTCACACCGGTACGCGGCAGGAACTCTTCGAAAATCTTGTTGGTGCCGCCATAGCTGTCCTTGGTCGAGACCACCCGATCGCCATAGGCCAGGAAGGTGTAAAGCACACTGCTGATCGCCGCCATCCCGCTGCTGAAAGCCACGGCCGATTCGGCCAGTTCCAACTCGCGAATCTTTGCCTCGAGGGTCTCGACTGTCGGATTGCTCATGCGGCTGTAAATAAAGCCGGGCGCCTTGCCCAACGCAACGTCATACCAGACGTCGATGTCGTCATAACCATAGGCGGCACTGACCACGATGGGCGTTTGAGTGGCGTTGTAGGGATGCCTGACCTGCTCTCCACCCCAAACTGCACGGGTTCCCGCACCCGCATTAACAAACCCTGCGTTGTCTGGTTTTTTATTCATAAAGACTACTCGCACTGAGGGTGGCGAATGTTGAGTCACTCACCGGATCTGGTGGCCAATATAGTGAAATGCAGCGCCGCCGAGAAACGATGTTATCGGTGCCAAAGGGCTGCTTTTTTTAATGGCTGTGATTGCGTGGAGCCAGGTCAATTGCAGCCTTTCGCCACAAGGCGGAGTACAGCGGCTGGAGCGAAACGATCTCTTTCACCGCCTGCGCCTGCTTAAGTTGAGCGCCATCGAAATTCGATAAACCGATAAACCGATAAACCGATAAACCGATAAACCGATAAACCGATAAACCGATAACGTGAGTTTTTCCTTGATCGCGCGCGACTGCCAAAAACCCCAGCATCAACTGCGAGTGCAAAGTTTTCCCATGTCGATATCAGGCACGGAGGCGGCGCGATCAGTTAACTGAATTGTCGGATACGCCGGGTATGTCCGCGACCTCGACGGCAATAAATTGGCCGTTTATTGCTTTAAACCAGCCTAACCGCTGACTTTGCTTCTTGAGAAGTCTCCAGATTGAATCGCCTCTGGTTTTCAGAGTCATCTGAGATGACTTCTCTTCGCTGGTTATGGTGCTGGCGTGTGTGGTAGCCACCAGAAAGCTAAATAGTCAACTGTGGCTTTACTATTAATTCCTATTTTTGGCGCCTGAGTCCATGAGGGTAAATACTATCTGGATGGATGATCCAAATGATGGCTGGGGAACCGGACAGCCTGTGAGAAGCCTTGCCGAATGCCCCTCAGAGACGCGTATCACCTGACCTGGGCGCCTTTAAACTCTCCAGTGCCGCTGCATAAAAGTTGGAGAAGACTGCCTGACGAGCCGTCAACTAGGTCCATCCCTGCCCTCCATCGCCAAACTTCCTGCGGGGGACATTGTGTGAGTTAGCAGCAATTTGGCACCGACCAGGACCTTGCAAGAGATTCCGAGCTGACCGCTAGAAGCCGCGGCCGACGGATCTTTCGAGGGTTCAGCGGCACTCAATCGGTGCCATCTACCTGCAAAATGGTTTGTCACCAAAACAGCAAGAAGTCGGGTGAATTTGCGGTCTGTTTGGCACTGCGGTTTGTGCCCAAAAACGTCGAAGTTGGAGGTATCAGTCAGGCTCTCGGACGCGATGGTTTGATTCCAAATCGGCCCTTGGGCCTTGTGATCAAAGGGTCTTCAGGAGGCCCACAGCCCGTCAGCAATCAATTCGAATTGATGCGCCTTCCCCGCGCTCTGTTCCGTTTCCCTAGCGCACAATCGGAAGTCCGACTTTCGCTGCTTCCGTTTGTCTTCAAAGGCACGGCCCGCATGACGTACAGCCGGTTTCGCTGATTTGGGATGGTGACCTTTAAGAACGAAGAATCGGAACTGAGCTTCCAGGGTTTCGCGCCGCGGAGCAGGTGAGGAAAAACGCCCTAATCGCCCGGAAACAGGGCGTTTGGCAAGGCTATCTGACATGCGAAAAAACTGAGAAAGGAAGAGAAATATCAGACAGGATTGGTGCCAAAGGCAGCGCAAAAAAGGGCCAAAAACGGCGCGAACTCACACATTGGCACACAGAAATCTTGCGTCCATCTCCTCCGAAAGAGGTGAGGATTCCACCGAGAGCCAGTCGTTTTGTAGGGGGAAAAACGACCAAAAATAAAAAAGGGGTCGCTAGATAAAATCTCGCAACCCCTTGAATTATATGGTCGGGACGGAGTGATTCGAACACTCGACCCCTAGCACCCCATCTCCTTTTTCATACTTCTTGAAAGATTCCAAAATTTTACTCTGGATTTTTCTAAGCTAGTATTTACTTGAGCTCCAGCGGTGTTCTGCTCTACAAGAGTCCAGTAACGTCCATCAAGAGCCGACGTTTTTGTGGGGGGAAAAGTAGGGGGAGTCTGTTTTATGGCCAAAACTACCATCAAAGAAACTCGAGTCGCTGACCGCCAACGATGCCGGCCGCATCCTCCGGGAAGATGGCAATCTCGCAGGTCGAATTTCCCTGCGTAAGGACGGCGTGTCGGTCAGCTTTTTCTATCGCTATCGGTGGGGCGACCAGAATAAAGAATACGCCTGCGGGTCCTGGCCACGCAAATCCCTGACGGACATCCGCAAGGCCCGCAACCAGGCACGGGCACTCATTGATGAGCAGATCAATCCCAACGAGCACAAGAAAACCGCCAAGGCACAGGCATACGCCGCGGCTAACGTAGAGGCCGAACAAGTAAAAACGACGAAGGTGCAAACACTGACGGTCCAAGATTTGGCGAAGGCCTGGCTGTTGGATGGCGTGGCGCGTAAAGATGGCAATGCTGAATTGCAACGACGCTTTAACAAGGACCTATTCCCGGCACTGGGCAGGACAGCAGTGAACAGTGTGTCCGAACACGATGTTCGAGCGCTGATCGGAGGCAACTGCGTGAGACGCTTGCCAAACATGGCGCTACAAACTGGCGCCCAGACACAATGCCCGATGGAGTGCATCAGGCATTGTGGTGGAACAGGTGCATACCTGTTTCAGGACTAGATAAATGTCTTTATTGAGGACCGTCCAGTAGAACCCATTGCTGGTTTTGCACGCTGACAAGCGCACGGGCGCGTTCATCGTGCCCGAAGTGGTCAGTTGGGCTTAAGTTGTAAACTCCATGGGTGCCGGCAACGTTGTCGGTTTTTTCAAGCTGATCACGCAAGCTTTGACGGAACTCGGGGCTTCCGGGCTGGGCGGCTTGCAGTGCACCCGGAACTGCGGCTTCCAGCAGGCGCATGGCGTCATACAAATAGGCGCCAAAAGGAGAAAGGCTATTGGGACCAAACTGTGCTTCATAGCTTTGGGCGTATTGGCTCGCGATAGCCTTGGAGGGATGATTGGCCGGTAACTTGTCCCACACCACTACCGGACCGACGGGCAGGATGGCCCCATCGAGGGTTTTGCCCCCGATCCGCAGGAAGGCGCTATTGGCAGCGCCATGAGTGTGGTAAATCGCGCCCTTGTAGCCGAGCCTGCGCAGTTCGGTATGGGGCAGCGCAGCAGGAGCGCCGGCAGCACCGATCAGCACTGCGTCAGGTCGTATGCCGATCACTTTCAACGCCTGGCCACTGACAGAGGAGTCAGTACGGTTGAAACGCTCATCGCGCACCAGTGTGATACCGGCTGCGGGAGCCAGTTCGCCGAGGGCCTTGAACCAGTCCTCACCCCAGACGTCGTTGAAGCCGATGTAGCCCAGTGTTTTTACGCCGTTGTGCTGCATGTGCTCGATGAGCGCCTTGGCCATGAGGGTATTGGTTTGAGCGATCGTGAAGATCCAGCGATTTTCGTTGTTTGGCGGGACGTAAGGAGCAAGGGCGATCTGCGCTGTGCTGCTTTCCTTGGCGACTTGGGCGACCGCCGAGGAGGTTGGCACCGTGGTGGAACCGATCAGCAGGTCAACCGCATTTTCGCTCACCAGTTTGCGAGCGTTTTTGGTGGCCGCGGTACTGTCGCTACCGTCGTCAAGGACGATGTAATTAACGGTTTGACCGGCGATCTGTTTGGGCAGTAGTTGCACGGTGTTACGTTCTGGAATGCCCAGAGAGGCACCGGGCCCGGTTGTCGAAAGGATGATGCCGATCGAGAGGTCGGCATGAGCGGCTGTTGTCATCGATGCAGCTAAAAACAAGGCGATGTGGCGTTTCATGGAAGCTCCAGGTGGTTTTGTTGTTGTTCTATGTGCGGGGGACTTTGATCAGCAGGTTTTTGCTTTTATCAAGAATCGACCACCTCGGTTTTTGGGGGGCCGAATGTAGTGGGTTTACGGCCGAGGTAGGTCTCAACGACTTTTGGATTCTGCGCCAGGTCTTCAGCTCGACCTTCCAGAACCAATTCGCCTAGTTCCATGACATACCCGTAGTCCGAAATCTTGAGCGCAGCTCTTGCGTTTTGCTCCACCAAGAGAATCGAAACGCCGCTGCGCCGCAGGTTCTCGATAATCGAGAACGTCTCGTTGATCACCCTCGGAGCAAGACCCAGGCTGGGTTCGTCGAGCATCAGCAATCGGGGTTTGCCCATCAATGCGCGCCCAATGGCAAGCATCTGACGCTCACCGCCGGAGAGCGTGCAGGCGGCCTGGTGCCGACGTTCATGCAGTCGCGCAAACAAACCGAACACTTCATCGAGGCTTTGGTCGTGATCCCGCAGACCGCGACGATGCCGACTGAATGCGCCCAGTCGCAGGTTGTCTTCCACGCTCATCGGGCCGAACAATTCACGGCTTTCCGGCACCAGCGCCATGCCCATGCCAACGCGTTGCGCAACGCCCTTATGGGCCAACAGGGGTTGGCCCAAGTAGCGCACTTCGCCGCTAGCGGGCAGCAAGCCCATGAGGGCTGCCATCAAGGTGGTTTTACCCGCTCCATTCGGGCCGATCAGGCTGACGATCTGGCCTTCCTCGACATGCAGGTCGAGCTTGCGCACGGCTTCGACCTTGCCATGACTGACCGACAGATTACGAACTTGCAGTAGATGGCTCATTCCACCCCTCCGAGATAAGCGGCCAGCACTGCCGGGTTGTCCTGTATTTCATCGGGGGTCCCGGCAGCAAGGCGCTGGCCGAACTCCATCACTACGACGTGGTCAGCCAGACGCATGACGAAGTCCATGTCGTGCTCCACCAACAGCACGCCCAGCCCTTCGCGGCGCAGTTGTTCGAGCAGACCGGCCAACGCTTGTTTTTCGCCATAGCGGAGACCCGCCGCGGGTTCGTCGAGGAGCAACAGCAAGGGATCGCTGCACAGGGCACGAGCGATCTCGACAATGCGCTGCTGTCCCAGAGCGAGGCTGCCAGCAGGGGCATGAATGAATTGCTCCAATCCGACGCGTTCGATTTGTCGCGCAGCTTCAGCCAGGATCCGTTTTTCCTCCTCGCGTTCTGTGTGCAGCAGTGAACGCAGCAGCCCTGCGTTTGCCCGGCTATGGGCGCCCAGCGCGACATTTTCCAGAACACTCATTTCCGGTAGCAGGCGCACGTGTTGGAAGGTACGGCTCACACCTAGCCTGGCGATTTTGCGTGGTGGGAGGCCGTCAATGCGTTGACCCAGAAACAGGATCTCTCCGGCAGTGGGAGGCAGTACCCCGGACAACAGATTGAACAATGTGGACTTGCCTGCGCCGTTCGGGCCGATCAGCGCTGTGATTTCGCCTGATTTGACCGATAGGCTCATATCCTTATTTGCGACAAGCCCGCCGAAACGCTTCACCAGGCCTTCAGCTATCAGCAGCGGGGAGCCAGCCGTGGGCGGCTGGCGCCGGGGCAATGCGGGTGCATCGGCGACGGGCAGGATGGACGGGCGAAGTGTCGGCAGGCTATTGCGCAAAAGTGGCATCAGACCGCCTCGGGCATACTGCAGTACAACAATCACCAACAGGCCGAAAAAAATCATTTCGAAGTTGTCGGCGTGCCCGAACAACAGCGGCAAAACGTCCTGCAGCGCCTGCTTGATCAAAGTCAGAAGCGCTGCGCCAACCAGCGCGCCCCATAGGCTTGCAGTGCCGCCCAGGACAATCATGAACAGGTATTCGATACCCATGTTCACCGAAAACGGTGTCGGGTTGACCACTCGTTGCATGTGCGCGTAGAGCCAGCCGGATAGCGACGCGAGCAGCGCTGCCAGCACGAATGCGATCAATTTGCTGCGTGCCGTGTCCACACCCATGGCCTCGGCCATGCCGCCCGCTTCCTTGAGGCTCCGGATGGCGCGCCCCTGACGACTGTGAAGGAGGTTGTCGAGCAGCCAGATGCTGGCGATCAGCAAGACTCCGATCAGAAGGCTGAAATCCGCTGCGCTGTCGATCCGCCAGCCAAATAAAGCGATGGTTGGCAGATCTTGAATGCCACCAAAACCTCCCAGCCCGGGCAAATTGCCAAACAGGTAATAGATTGCCAATCCCCAAGCCAGGGTGCCGATGGGCAAGTAGTGACCCGCCAGGCGCAGGGTCAACAGGCCGAGTACCAAGGCGACGACAAAGGTCGTACTCAAACCGACCAGAAGCCCTAGCCAGGGTGATAACCCCAGCGTAGTACTGAGCACAGCGGTGGCATAAGCCCCGATGCCGACGAATGCTGCCTGGCCGAACGACGTCAGGCCGCAGACCCCCGTCAACAACACCAGGCCCAATGCAACCAGACTGTACAAGCCGATGTAGTTAAACAGGCTGACATAAAAAGCCGGCAATACCTGAGGCGCGATACAGGCAACCAACAGCAGAAGAAACAGCGGTATGAGACGACGGGCCATTAGTGTTGCTCCTCAATGTTGGGGTGTTTCAGCGAGAGCCAGAGCAACACGGGTATGACCAGCGTAAAAACGATGACCTCCTTGTAAGCCGATGCCCCGAAGGTCGCGAAACTCTCCAGCAGGCCTACCAGGAAGGCACCTGCGGCGGCCAATGGATAGCTGATCAGACCGCCAATGATTGCGGCAACGAAGCCCTTGAGGCTGATGAGAAAACCGGAGTCGTAATACAACGTTGTCAGTGGGCCGATGAGGATTCCGGAAATTGCCCCAATGAAGGCTGCCAGCGCAAAAGCGCTTTGGCCGGCGAGTTGAGTGGGAATGCCCACCAGTTGCGCGCCAGTGCGATTGAATGCAGTGGCTCGCAGGGCTTTGCCATACAAACTGTGGCCAAAGAAAACGTAAAGCAGGCCGATCAACAGCAACGCACAACCAACCACCAGCAAACTTTGCAGGCTGATCGAGAGTTCACCGAGCATCAGACCGGCATCACTGTAGGCCTCAGTTCGTACCCCTTCAGCACCGAACATCCACAGGGCGGCCCCGATCAGCACGATGTGCACAGCGACCGAAATGATCAGCAGCACTAATACCGAACTTTGGGCAACGCGCTGATAGACCAGCCGGTATAGCAATGGTCCCAACGGTGTAACGATCGCCAGTGCGACAATGATTTTTATCAGTCCTGGAAGGCTTTGCAGGTCAAAAGTGCTGAGTATTACAAGCAATGCAAGTGGCAGTGCCAGGTAGCTGAGCGCGATTCGTGGCAATTGCCATGGTTGCCGCTGTTTCAATGCGATTGCACTGTCGAGCAGGCATGCCGCGATTGAGCAACCGATCAACAACCACAACGTGCCGGGCAAAAGTCCGGACTGGAGCGTGGCTAGTGTCAGGGCGCTGAAGGTCACGAACTCGCCCTGGAAAACCAGGATCGTGCGAGTAACCGAAAACACCAGAACCAGTGCCAGAGCCACCAATGCATAAATAGCGCCTGTGGTCAGCCCGTCCTGGGTAAGAAATGCCAGAATTGAAAAGTCCATGAGTGACCCTCAGTGGAATGCGAGCAGGACGGATGTGGCTTCGGAGTGCGGAGCGCTGTAGGTGCAATAACCGGAAGGACGGTTAGGGAGAGGCGCCGCGGCCATTCGTTTTCGATGTGTCGGAACGTCGCATCCACGCTGCTGCATGATCAGTAATCCAATGTTGTTGTTCTTGTTGGGGTGGGCGGGCGCGGCCAGGCGCCCGTTCGGCCAGGCGCTGCCTGGACTACCAGAGCGCCAAGGTGTAATCGATGTTCACCCGCGTCTCGTTGTCATCGCGGAAGGAAGCCGCCGGGGCGAAATCATTGCGATACCAGGCATGACGCAGACGTAAGCTGACCCCTTTGAATGTGCCCGACTGCACGACGTAGGACAGTTCGACATCTTTTTCGCTTTCACTCAGGCCATCGCCACCCAAAGCCGTCGGCAGTTGGATATTGCTGCCTTCCAGGTAGCGCACCATGCCTTTGAGGCCCGGCACTGCGACGCCCGCAAAATCGTAGTCGTAGCGCACTTGCCAACTGCGCTCCTTGGGGTTGAGGAACTCGGAACTGAGCGACCCTTCGGACACTACCAGGGGTTCGGTCCCGGTCAGATAAGGCATGGCGGTAGCGCCGTTGAGCTGCATATAACCGGCCCCCAGGCTGTGGGCGCCCACCGAATAAGTGAACATCATCCCCAGGTTGCGATTGTCGACGTGCCCAGCCTTGGCCGCTCCGTCTTCCCCTGTGATGAAATAGCGCACATCCGTCTTCAGCTTCCCGGGACCGATAGGCTGTATCTGCTCGAAGCCGAAGTAGTCCTTGCGATACATTTCGTCCAGCACCGCGTGGTAGTACTTCAACGTCAGGCTATCGGACCATTTGTAATCACCGCCCAAAAAGACGAACCGGTCCGATTCGGCGGCAGGGTTGAAACGACCGTTGGGCGATGCGACGGTCATTTTTTGGTAACTGGTGGAATCGCGCAGATTAATGCGGTCCAACCAGCCTGCATTCAAGGTCAGGTTGTCCAGATCCTGCGAGCGCAAATAGGCACCACGAAAGGTTTGCGGCAACAAACGCGTGGGGCTGGCGAAGGCGATTGGCAGGAACGTACTGATGGTCCCGGCTTGCAGTTCCGTCTTCGAGATTTTCATTTTGCCAGTCAGGCCAAGCTCCGAGTAATCGTCGCGAGGTTCTCGGCTGGGCACGTCGTATGGCAGCAAACCTGTGCCCGTACGATCCGGCGATGAATCGAGCTTGACGCCCAATAGCCCCACGGCATCTATTCCGAAACCCACAGGTCCCTGGGTGAACCCCGAACTGTATTTGAGAATGAAGCCTTGGGCCCACTCGCGGGCTGCCGATTGCGCGGACGTGCCTTTGTAGTCGCGGTCGAAGTAGTAATTGCGCATCGTCAGACTGGCTTTACTGTCTTCAACGAAACCGGCTGCCCTTACATGCCCAGCAAGAACGGAGAGAACAAAACAAACAGCGATACTCGAGGGAACGCGAACTTGAGCTTTCATGGTTTTCTCTATTTTTATTAGTATTGAACGGGTCCTTACTGCTGGCGTGTACCTGCCCCCGAACCTGTTGAGCGACCACGCAGGCGTGCCCAATAAAGTTCGGGTGTAGCTCGTTCTAATCCGTTAGTTAACGTTGTTGCGGTTATACGAATGCATCAGCGTAGAAATTGGTTTCCAGCAACTCTCGCTGCGCTATAAAGTCTCGACGGGCGCAATCCACGACGATCGGTGCTCCACAGGCATACACTTCAAAACGCTTCAACGAAGCAAAGTCGGACAGGACCTGCTGGTGTACAAATCCGCAAGCGCCTTGCCACTGACAGGCATCATTCGGTTCCGAGAGCACCGGGATGTAGTTCAACCAGGGTAATTCGGCCTCCCACTCGAGCAACTGCTCATGATGGTAGAGATCCTTGCGCTGCCGGCCACCCCAATAGAGATAAACCGGACGTGTGTTATTACCCTGTTCACGCAGTTGCTCCAGCAACGCCTTGATCGGCGCAAAACCGGTGCCACTGGCGAGAAAGATCATCGGTTGATCATTCTCACGCAGATAGAAAGAACCATAAGGGCCTTCCAGACGAAGCAGTTCGCGCGGTTTCAATGTATTGAATACATGGCCACTGAAACTGCCACCTGGCATATGACGGATATGCCACTCTAGTTGATTGTCCACTGTCGAACGAGTAGCCATCGAATAACTTCGACGACTACCGTCCTTGAGCAAAACTTGCGCATATTGGCCAGGGTAATAGTTGAAAGTTACCGTGGGCGGCAACATCAGTCGCACGACCATTACATCGTCGGCGACCTTTTCGATGCTGGCCACGCGGGCGGCCGTCTGCTGAATGGAAATACCGCGCAGCTCAGTCACTTCCGGGGCATCGATGGTCAGGTCCGAGGTCGCTTTGGCGCAGCAGAACAATGCCAATCCGGCGGCGCGCTCCTCTTCGCTCAGAACCTCCAGCGGACTGTTGGCATGATCGACACTGCCGCTCACCACCCTGCCCTTGCAGCTGCCACACGTTCCTTCACGGCAACTGTGCTTGAGCATCAGCCCGTCAGCCAAAGCACCGTCCAGGATGGTCTTGCTCGCATCCAGATCGAATTGTTGCCCCGATGGTTGAATATCTACGTGATAGGTCATGGCATTTCTCTTGCTCATTCACTCAGAGATGAAAGATCAACGGCTCTGTGCCGCCAGCAGATCCAGCGCAACATCAACAATCATGTCTTCTTGACCGCCCACCATCCGCCGCTTGCCCAGCTCGACGAGGATGTCGAGGGTTTTGAGGCCGTACTTGGCCGCCGCGATTTCGGCGTGACGCAGGAAGCTGGAGTAGACGCCGGCATAACCCAGCGCCAGGGTTTCGCGGTCGACCCGCACCGGACGGTCCTGGAGTGGACGCACGATGTCGTCGGCCGCGTCCATCAGCGTGTAGAGGTCGGTGCCATGGTTCCAGCCCAGGCGTTCGGCGGCGGCGATGAAGACTTCCAGCGGCGCATTACCGGCACCGGCGCCCATGCCCGCAAGGCTGGCGTCGATGCGGTCGCAGCCTTCTTCGACGGCGGTGATCGAGTTGGCCACGCCGAGGCTCAGGTTGTGGTGCGCATGCATGCCGGTTTCGGTTTCAGGCTTGAGCTGCGCCTTAAAGGCGCGGAAGCGGTCACGGATGTCCTGCATGTTCATCGCGCCACCGGAGTCGGCCATGTACACGCAAGTCGCGCCGTAGCTCTCCATCAATTTGGCCTGGGCGGCCAACTGCTCGGCCGGGATCATGTGGCTCATCATCAGGAAACCAACGGTGTCCATGCCCAGCTCACGGGCGTATTCGATGTGCTGTTTCGACACATCCGCTTCGGTGCAGTGAGTGGCGATGCGCACCACTCGTGCTCCGGCGTTGTACGCCGCTTTCAGGTCATGCACCGTGCCGATACCCGGCAACAACAGGGTGGTGATTTTCGCGTGGCTGATGACGTCGGCGGCCGCTTCGATCCACTCCAGGTCGGTGTGCGCGGCGAAGCCATAGTTGAAGCTCGAACCTTGCAGGCCGTCACCGTGGGCGACCTCGATCGAGTCGACCTTGGCCTTGTCCAGCGCGCGGGCAATGTCCTGCACGTTCTGCAGAGAATACTGATGGCGAACGGCATGGCTGCCGTCGCGTAGGGTCACGTCGGAGATGTAGAGTTTTTTGCCGGGATTAAAAGTCATGTCGGTCTCCTCAGGCGTTCAGCATCGACTGCGCCATGCGCTCGGCGGTGGCCAAGGCAGCGGAGGTCATGATGTCGAGATTACCGGCGTAGGCCGGCAGGTAATGGGCGGCACCTTCGACTTCGAGGAACACCGAAGTCTTCAGTCCGGAGAATATGCCGAGGCCCGGAATATTCAGCGGCGCATCTTCTGGAATCACGTCGAACTGGACTTTTTGCTTCAGGCGATAGCCCGGCACATAAGCCTGCACGGCGGCCGCCATCTCGACGATGGAGGCCTCGACCAGCGCCTGGTCAGCCGCTTCGGACAATACAAACACCGTGTCGCGCATCATCAGTGGTGGCTCGGCCGGGTTCATCACGATGATCGCCTTGCCCTTCGCGGCGCCGCCGATCACTTCGATGGCCTTGGAGGTGGTTTCGGTGAATTCGTCGATGTTGGCACGGGTGCCGGGACCGGCGGATTTACTGGCAATCGAAGCGACGATTTCGGCGTAATGCACCTTGGCCACGCGGGACACCGCCGCGACCATCGGAATCGTCGCCTGGCCGCCGCAGGTGACCATGTTGACGTTGAGCTGATTCAGGTTCTGTTCCAGATTCACCACCGGCACGCAGTACGGGCCGATGGCAGCCGGGGTCAGGTCGATCAGGCGAATGTCGGGTTTGATCGAGCGCAGGAACGCATCGTTCTTGACGTGGGCACCGGCCGAGGTGGCATCGAAAACGAAGTCGATGTCCTTGAACACGTCCATACGGGTCAAGCCTTCAACGCCTTCGTGGGTGGTGGCCACCCCCATGCGCTGAGCGCGGGCCAAGCCGTCGGAGGCCGGGTCGATGCCAACCATGGCGGCGATTTCCAGGTGCTCGGCGTTACGCAGGACCTTGATCATCAGGTCGGTGCCGATGTTGCCGGAGCCGATGATGGCGACTTTCAGTTTTCTGGAACTCATTTACTTTCTCCATAAGCTTCGTCGAGAAGGATCACGGCCGGGTCCAGCGTTTCGGCATACAGACGCTTGACCGCATCAGCACGCAGACCAAGTGCTGCACGTTGATTGATGTAACCTTTGTCAGTAATTTCCCCATCATCGAGGCTCGGCGGTGAGTCGAGGATGACCAGGCGCACCGCGTGCTGCGAGGACGCAGGAAACTGTTTGGCCAGTGCTTGCAAGCCCGTACTCAGGGCTTGGCGAACAGCAGGTTGCATAGCCAGTTGCTCAACGGTCATTCGCTTGCCAGCGGCATCGGCCAAGGCGCGCAACGACGGCGTTGGATAGATCAAAGCGCCAATAAAGTCTTGATCGTGACCGCAAATCACACAGTCAGAAGCGTAAGGCGCCAAGGCACTCACCAGCCGTGGGCGCAGCGTGCCGACGGAGACCCACGTGCCGGTGGTCAATTTGAAGTCTTCGGTGACCCGCCCATCAAATACGATGCCCCTCTGCGGGCACTCGGGATCGAGTAGTCGACCAGCATCACCAATCTGATAGAAGCCATCTTCATCGAACGCCTGACGGCTGCCTTGTGGGTCATTGAGGTACTGCTGAAACACCGAGGGTCCGCGTACGCGCATCTCCAGCTTGTCGCCGCTGGGCACGAACTTGATTTCGACGCCTGGTACCGGGAGGCCGATGTTGCCTGGTTTGTCCAAGCGGTAATGAACACTGGTGAGCACTGGAGAGGTTTCGGTCGCGCCCCATTCGCTGGTAAAGAACAGGGGATTGTCACGCACCGTTCCCGCACAGGCCATCAACCGATCCCAGGTGTTCTGTGGCAAAGCCGCAGCGGCATAGAACAACATGTCAAGGCGGCCGAAAAGTGCTTGCGCCAACTCCTCGTCGCGTTCCAGATAAGGTAATAGCGCTTCATACCCACGAGGGACGTTGAAGAACACAGTCGGCTGAACGGATTTGATATTTTCCACCGTCCGCTCGATACGCCCGGGAACTGGCAAACCATCATCGATATAAAGCGTGCCGCCATTGCGCAGCACCATGTTGAAGTTATGGTTAGCGGCGAAGGTATGACTCCATGGCAGCCAATCCACCACGACCATTTCACTGCCTTCGAGGAATCGCCAGCATTGGGCGATTGCTTGCTGGTTGGCGCACAACATGCGATGGGTATTGATGACCACCTTGGGTGTGCCAGTGGAGCCGGAGGTCAGCATGTAACGGGCCGGGACATCGCCATCGAGGCGCAGAAAGGCCTCCATGACTTGCGCACTTTCGACCCGGTAAAGCAAGGGTAGCGGTAGCGCACCAGGAATGGCCTGGGCGTTGCGTGCAACCACCACGGGACAGTCCGGTTGAATCAGTTCGATTGTGCGGCGATAAGTGTCGCCATCATTGACAAAGATCAATGCGGGTTGCAGCTGCGCTACGATAGACTTCAGCTTGCTGCAGCCGCTCTGTGTATTGCGCGAATAAGCGACCGACACGGTGGCCACCGCAATCCCGACATGCATGGCCGCCAGCGTAATCAAGGCCTGGTCGATGTCATTTTCCGATAACACCAGTACCGGACGACCGGGCGTCGTATCGAGTTCTAGCAAACCCTGGGCCAGGGCGCCGACGCGTTGGCGAACCTCGCTGTAGTTGAGAGTGAACCAGACGCCGTTGCGGCGCTCGGCCAGATAAGGACGCTGCGGGGCTTCACTCGCCCAACGCTCCAACCACTGGCCGATGCAACGGGCATAGGGTTGCAGAGGTTCCGGGGATCGCAATATAAAACTGCCCGCCTCACCTGGCTCGACAGTCACTCGAGCAGGTGCCAGCTTGGCAGGATCGTCGAAAAAGTCGTACACGGCACGCCCTCACGAGATCAACAGACATGTCTGTTGTTCATCATTATTATTTTTGTTGTTACAGGTGCAGGTTCAAAAAACCGGCGCCCTTTCCAATGACACGGGTCATTGACCAGCACTCATACGAATCGGCAGTTCACTTCACCCAGACGGGTCAGTTTCAAGCGCAGGCTGTCACCGGGTGTCACCGGCACCATGGGGCCCAGAGCACCGGACAAGAGCACGTCGCCGGCCCTCAATGGACGACCAAATTCGGCCATGGTCCGCGCCAGCCACAGGCAGGCGTCCAGCGGGTTGCCGAGGCAGGCAGCGCCCACACCGATCGAGGCCTGAGCACCATTTTTCTCCAACAGCATGCCTTCCAGCGCGAGGTCCAGATTGGCCAGGCGCACGGGAGTCTTGCCAAGCACGTAGAGCCCCGATGAAGCATTGTCAGCGACCGTATCGACCAGCGTGATTTTCCAGTTCTCGATCGCCGAATCGACAATTTCCAGCGCCGGAACCAGGTACTCCACCGCGCTCATCAGCTCGCCCAGCGTGGTGTCAGGGTTGGGCAAGTCACGCCCCAACACGAAAGCGATCTCCCCCTCGGCCTTGGGCTGGATCAGGCGGGAGCTGTCAATGGCATCGCCATCGCCGTACTCCATGTCGGCAAACAACATGCCGAAGTCTGGCTGATCGACGCCCAGCTGCGCTTGCACCGCCAGAGAGGTCAAGCCGATTTTACGCCCGCTGAGACGGCGCCCCGCGGCTAGCGCAGCCTGGGTATTGAGCTCCTGTACGGCATAAGCATCAGCCAGGGTGGAAATTTCAAAGCGTTCGGAAATGCGGCCGCATGGGGTTCGCATCATGCGCGCTTGTGCCAGAAGCGAAGCGGCGGCCTGGATGGAATCTTGCTTCACGGAATAACTCCTCAACAGGTGATGGTGGGCGCTCAATGTGCGCGTTGCAGGCTGGCCCGATAACCCAAATGCAGCTCTTCAATTAACTCGGCGACGCTGTAGCGGCGCTTGATCTGCCCTACGCCCTGCCCCGCTGACCAAACGTGTTTCCAAGCCTTGTTGGCGGAGGCAATGTCACCGGAAAAATCGATGGCGGTGCGGTTGTCGGCGGCAGGGTCGATACCGGCCTTTTCCAGCGAGGGTTTCATCCAGGTGGCCAATACGCCACTGACCGCTGTGGTTGTAGCCACGTCATCCATGGAACAGTCCACCAGCATGTCGCGGTAGGCGTTTTCGACCAGGCTCTCGTGGGCCGCAACCAAACGGGTGCCCACCAGGGCGAAATCGCAGCCCAGGACTTTTGCCGCATGGATGTCGCGCCCGTTCGAAACTGCACCGGCCAAACCGAGCGGCCCGTCCCAAAACTCACGGACTTCCGCTACGAAGGCAAAAGGGTTGTAGCTCCCCGTATGGCCGCCGGCACCGTTACAGACCAATACCAGACCATCGACACCCGCATCGACAGCCTTGCGTGCCAAGGCTGGGGTGATGACGTCGGCGATCACTACGCCGCCGTAACCATGAACAGTTTCCAGCACGCGCTTAGGGCTACCCAAGGCCGTGGAAACGATCGGCGGCTGGTAGCGTTTGACCAGCTCCAACTCAGACTCGAATCGATCGTAGGTGCTGTGCACGATCATGTTCAGCATCCAGGGTGCCCAGACCTGGCCTAGTGTTTTAGCCGCCTCACGCTCGACAACAATCTGCGCCAGCCACTTGTCCAGTTGCTCGACGGTACGTGCATTGGGCGCTGGCATGCTGCCGACTACACCAGCCTGACAACAAGCATTGAGCAGCTGCGGCCCGGAAACCAGGAACATCGGGGCAGCCAGAACCGGCAGGGGTAAACCGGCAAACAGATCCAGCAACTTCTGCTGGGGGGCACTCAAGGAACGGCTGTTGACGCTCATGGTCATTTCTCTTGTTATGGGTGCACGTGCAGGTCTGGCTTCAGACCTTTCTGTGGCTGGCTGCGCCTGGGCTGCGGACTTCCCAGCCACCGTCGCTATGGATGATGTTGGCGGTGGTCAACCCGGCGTTTTCACGCGAGGCCAACAGCACGTAGTGGCCCGTGTGATCCTCCGGTTCAGCGATACGCTGAAGCGGCACGGCCTGCGCGGCACCTTGCTCGAAACCCGGAATCTGGTTGAGCGGAACACTTCGCGTATTGAGCCCGTCCAGGCTCTTCATAGGCGTATTGGTCGCTCCGGGGGCCACGCCGTTCACGCGGATATCCGGCGCCAACTCGTAGGCCAACTGACGGATCATCCCGACCAATGCATGCTTGGCGGAGACATAGAGAATGCCGCCACCGCCGGCATAGAATGCGCTATTGGACAGGGTGAAGATCATGCTTCCGCGACTGGCGCGCAAAGCATCGGTGCTGCATCGCGCGCCAAGCATGTAGCCTTGGACATTGATGGCGAACAGACGCTGAAATGCACTTTCAAAATCTTCCGGAGCGATGCGGTCCAGACGCGTGAAGTAATCAAAGACCGCCGCGTTACCGACAAATGTATCGAGCTTGCCGAACACGTCCAGCGTGGCGGCCACTGCACGCTGATTATCCTGGTAACTGGAAACATCGCCCTGCACCGTGATGATGGCGTCGCCCAGTTCATCACGCAGCGCACTCAACTGTTCGCCGTCACGAGCCATCACGCAAACACGCGCGCCTTCGTTCACATAGCGCCGAACGATGGCGCTACCGATACCGCCAGTTCCGCCAGTGACCAGTGCTGCTTGTCCTTCGAGCCAACCCATGTGCGTATCCTCAGAGGAAAGTGTTGATGTTCTTGCACAACAACATCGCGTTAGGAATGAGGATCTTTCGCTTGAGCAGCTTCAACCCGTCGGCCTCACGGCGCAGCACGTCCTCACGACGACCGACCAGTTGGTGAGATTCGTCCAGGCCGCGGCTGCGGATGTTCATGAAGCAGGAGAACGCAATGAGCTCGCCTTCCTGCTCACCGGCAAACACCTCGATGTTGCTGATCAGGTGAACGTTGCGCGTAGGCGGGTTCTCGGCCCAGGCAGAGGGCTGTTTAAACCGCGCCACACGGCGCTGAAGATCGCGCATGCCGTCATCGAAGAACGCCATGTGTTCCAGCCTGTAGGGGCCAGATTTGTCTTCGCGCCGACGGTTTTCGATACCGGGCATCCAGTAATGGATGGTCTCGCTCAGCGACTGCAGCCACTCATCCCAGCATTCGTTGTCGAGCAGGCGAGCCTCACGCAACAAGAAGGCCTCGACGGCGCGCGTGTCTTCAAATGCAGCGGGTTGTTCGATTGGCAAAGCATTCATTTTCGATCCCCTCAACGCATCTTGCCGTTACGATCCGGTACATCCGCCCAGGTGGGCGATTGCAACAGGTCTTTCCAGCGCTGATAGAACGCACGGGAGTTGCATTCGTTGAGTTGCCCCTTGAACACATTACCGGGCAGTTCACTGTTTTCGATGCGTGTATTCATGCCAAGGCCGACGTACAAATCCTGATATCGCGTGACCATGCCGCGGCTGGTCTTGGTGCAGTACTCCCAGTTCTCGCCATCGTCCATTTCGAATACGCCGGTCGGAGAGAAGGTCATCATCGCGCCACGGCGCCATTTATCCTTGATGTCCTGCGGTGCATTTTTGTTGACGATGACCCAGGTAAACAGCTCGATCTTGTGTGGCCCACGCGGTTGCCAAATGCGCACCGTGTTCTGCCCCGGCAAGAAGGAAAAATTGGGGAACACGGTGAACGATGAGATCGAACCGATCAGCTTGGAGCGGAACTCGCCCAGGCGCTCTGCCACTTGCGGGCGCAACACGTGCAAGTACTTGTTGATGTCTTTCTCGCCAAGTGTCGCGGCATTACCAACAACATCAGTGGCGAACTCATAGCCGTGGCCATTCCAGTTCACCGAGTAGGACTCGGGAAGATCGCCAACATTGGCCACCGGCCCACCCAGCATGGCCTTGGCGGCGGAGTCGTGCGTCCAGCCACCATGGAGGATGTCACCGACGAAGTTTTCCGCCGCGACTTTCCAGTTGCATTCGATGGTGGAGCGGATGCAACCACCCAGGAACTCACTGCCGCCCTCGTCCATGTCGAGCATGACATCCAGGTACCAGGTCATCGGACCCAGGTACTCTTCAAGTGTCGGTGCATCGGCGGCAAAAGTGGCAAACACCAGGCCCTTGTAAGTCGCAACACGCGCTTCGCGCAGTCCGTGCTTGGACTTGTCGAAATTGCTTTCCTCGTAGCACTTGGACTCGTGCATACCCAGCAAGCGACCGCCATCGGCGCCAAACGACCAACCGTGGTAATTGCAGATAAAACCCCGTGCATTACCTGCTTCGGCGAAACAGATCTTGTTGCCGCGGTGCGGGCAGGCATTGAGGAACACCTTGAGCGATGCGTCCTTCTGACGTACCACCAGCACCTCGTCCTCGCCCATGCTGGTGGCCAGATAATCACCTGACTTGGGCAATTGCGATTCATGGGCTACGAACAACCAGCAACGCGCGAAAATCTTCTCGAGTTCTTGCTCGTAAATGGCCTGATCCCAGAACACCTTGCCAGACAAACGGCCTTCTTCCATGTCGCAAACGCGATCAAGGTTCGGCAGGCTGGGTGTGGACTCAATGGTTCTGAGTGGTATGTGTTTACAGTTATCCATTGCTCTAGACTCACAAGGAATACGGGTAGAAAGACGCGCCTTCATGTCGGACGTCAGGCGTCGGCCAAGGCTGCATCGCTGGCATGTTCGATGTCGGCGTAGACCTCTTTGTCGGTGACGATGATCCGGTACGTGCGAAGATGCTTTTCACAGGGAAAAGTCACTGCCTCGCCAGTCCGGATATCAAACTGCCCCCAATGCACCGGACAGGTGATCAGGTGGTCTTCCAGATCGCCTTCTGCCAGAGAAGCCGTGGCGTGTGTGCACATGTCCGAAGTGGCATAGAACGTGCCGCCCAGGTTGTACACGCAGATATCTTCGGCAGCGCCATGGCTGACTTTTTTCAACTCGCCCGACGACAGCTCATCGCGCTGGCACAGCAATACACGGCTCATGACTTTTCCTCTCCAGCAAACAGTTGCAAGAAACCCAACCCGGTAACCCAGGCCGGCACCGCCTCATAGGCGACTACTTCACCTGTCGGATTGGCGACGGCTGCCATGGCACAGGCGAAATTGCGAATCTCCATGGCGCCATTGCCGGCACGGCGCAAAATCTCTTCATCCGAATAGGCGCACAACGCTTGCAGATCGCCATTGACGCCATGGGTGAGGATCTCCTGGTCGAAGTCCTCGGCAACCCGGCCCATTTCCGCCGTTCCTACCCAGTGGCTGATGCCGCCGCTGCCGATGATGACCACCCGCTCGTCGGCATCGAACGACTCCACCGCCGCACGGATCTGGCGACCGAGGTCGGCCGCTCGTTGAAGCGAGATGTAAGGATCGACACCACAAGACAGATACACAGGGATACTCGGCAGTTCGCAACCGAGAATGCTTTGTGCCGGCTTGACCACCAGTTGATGGGGTATCGAGAAGGAATGATCGACGGTGAAGCTGCGTGCCACCGTCCAGTCGATACCCATCGTCTCGCCATGCTCGTCGATGTGACCGGCCAGCTTCTCCTGATTGAGCACTGTTCCCCGCTCCAACCCTGGCAGACGATCGATGGGGCCATCGACATCGCCGATACCAATCACGTAGCGTGGCAGGCACTGGGTACCGAACAGGATGTAGTGATCGCAGCCGACGATAATCACCGAGGTTGGCGCCAGCTGCGCCAGACGCTGGGCGCACTGTTCGAAAGCACCCCAAACCGCATTCCGCTGAGACTGCGGCGGCGCATTAGGGGCGACAAACATGACCGGGTCGTGCGGCATCCAGAAGCCGCCTACTATCTTGCCCATCGGTTCACCCCTTGAGCGCGGCGGAAAAGCCTGCGCATTGTTCGTCGGTAGCGCCCAGGCGCTGCTTGTACAGCAACATACTGCGTTCCGGCGCCAGCTCCTGCCAGAAACCCATGGTCAGCATCGGATTGACCCCTAACGCTTGCAGCGCCGCGACGTCGAAACTCACGACCATTTCAACTTCTTCACTGCTCAATGCGAAACGATCGAGAAAGCCTTTGGGGTCTTCGCGAAAACGCTCTTTAGCGGCGCGATCAACCGAGAGTTGCCACAGCGCTCGCTCCAGTAGATTTCGGCTCATGTCGGATCACTCGCTCAGGAAGTCGCGAACCAGCGCCACGAAGCGCCGCGGTTGTTCGCTCTGAACCCAGTGACCGCAACGGCCGAACAGATGCAGATCCGCATTCGGTACGCTGTTGGCGATGAGCAGCCCGCACGCCGGCGGCACCACACGATCTTCACGACCATGCACGACCAGTGTCGGCGCGACGATCTTGGCCAGCGCTGCTGCAGGGAAACCCTTGACCAGTGTTTCGCCTTCGGCGGCCGGCCTAGGGATGAGCTTGCGCAAAGCTTCCTGCGAACCAGCACGGGCACTAGCTTCGTACCGGCCCTTGACCAACTCGGGAGTGATCAATGTCTTGTCGTAGGGAAACAGCTCCATCAGTTGCTGCATGCTCTCCAGCGATGGTTCGTATTCCCAGGCACCACGCAGGCCTGGGGTCTGGACGAACTCACCGGCAGGTGTGCCGAGCAACACCAACTTGTCGACCCGCTCAGGGGCGAACACCGCCAGGCCAATGGCGACCGCACCACCAAAGGAATTGCCGACGAAAGAGGCCTTGGCAATATCCAGCGCATCCATGATGCCGACCAGGTGGTTGACCCACAATTTGATGTCGTACTTGGCCTCTTCCTGGAACTCGGTGAAACCGAAACCGGCAATGTCCGGCACGATGACCCGCCATTTGTCAGAGAAGGCCGACATGCTCCGGGACCAGTTGGTCCAGCCCGAAACGCCAGGACCGGAGCCATGGAGCAGAAACAGAGCATCGCCCTGACCTGCTTCGTGATAGTTGGTCTTGTGTCCTGCTGCCAGCAGGGTTTTTCCAATACCGTCCATAAGGCCTCCGGTTGTTTTTATTTATTAAGATACAGATGTGTATCTGTATGCTAGAGAGGAAACCGGGGCACGTCAACACGCAAAATACATACATGAATGTCAGTATTGGGCGCAGAATCAGGTGCTAGAGCGGAAAAATGATTTTTCTGTTAGGATACATATATGTATCTTTATGATGAACGGTCAGCCGGATACAAAAAGAACTGTTCAATACACCTGCGAATTGCGGCTGCCTGGAAAGCCGCCAGGCGTTAGAATGTTTTTCCTTGCCCGAGGCGCCCTACCCGCCCCCGGCACTCATCCAGTTGGTTGGACAAGGCCCTAGCACAATGTCAACACGCACCAGTCTCACTCGAGAAGATTGGATTCATGCCGCACAGCATGTCCTGGTTACCAGCGGCGTAGACGCCGTTCGGGTCGACACTTTGGCCAAGGAGTTGAAGATCACCCGTGGCAGCTTTTACTACCACTTCAAAAGCCGCGGTGAATTACTCGAAGGCATTTTGGGCAACTGGCGGTCCCGTGCGACCGAGGATGTCATCCTTCAACTGCGTACAGCGCACACTTCACCGCTCCAGCAATTGCAACGCTTGCTAGAGCTGCCCTCCCACGGCCAGACCGCTCGAGAAGCCGCCGCCATTGAATTGGGGATACGCGCCTGGGCACGCCGGGACGATAAAGCCCGGCAAGCCATCGACGAAGTCGACCGCTATCGCCTGAACTATATCGAGGGTCTGCTGATACAAGCTGACGTGACGCAGAGCGAAGCCTGCGATCGCGCTTATCTGATCTATGCCTATCAAATCAGCTTGTCATTGCTACACAGCGAAGACACTGCGCAAGACCGCAAGGATCGCAGCGCTCGCATGGCACGCATTCTGATTCCTGAATTACTACCTGCGTGACATGGACAGCGATGGCCCCACACACATTCAGGCACTAATAGGCGCTCCCCCCTGAAACCCTGGGAAGAATGACTGCAAATACCTCTCGCGCGCCGTACAGAACAGACGTTGCGGCCGGACTACCAAGTCAGCACCGGCGAACATGTGATGAGGAATTATCGACAGGCAGGCAAGGCCCCGGATAGGCGCTGGTGGCGAACGGGCTTTTCAGCAAAACCGTAAAACAGAACCCTGTGAGTTGACTGTCAGACGCAGGCGACATCAACCCAATTGAACCTGAATCTGTTTCACTACGCCCTGCATCGCGGGCAGATAACGGCGCGCAGCTTCCTCAATGGGCATCGCCTTGGCGATGTAGACCAGATTCAGGCAGCCCATCACCCGCTCCTCGTGCATGACCGGGATCGCAATGGCGGCGATCTTGCGCTCCTTGCCCCAGTGTGAATTGTTTTCGCCATACCCCTTGGCCAAAGTGTGTTCCACCAGTCGCTCGACAAAACGACGGTCGGCGGCCAGAGGTGATTGTTCATCTTCGCGGCCGATCATCAATTCGATCAGCTCTTCCCGCTCGGCGGGTGGGCAGAACGCAAAGTATGCACGTCCGGTCGCGGTCATCAGCAACGGCAGGCGCCGGCCAACCATGGATCGGTGAAACGACAGGCGGCTGAAGCGATGGGTGGTCTCGCGAATGACCATGGCATCGCCGTCCAGCGTGCACAGGTCGGTGGGCCAGATGACTTCCTGCAACAACTCGCCGAGCAAGGGGGCGGCGATGGAGGAAATCCATTGCTCATCGCGAAAACCTTCACTGAGTTCGCGAACTTTCAACGTCAATCGATAGCTGTCATCCGACTCGCTACGCCGTACATAACCTTCAGCCTGCAAGGTCTCCAACAGCCTGCGCACGGTGGTGCGGTGCAGCCCGCTCTGCTCCGCCAGTTGCGCGGTGCTGGCGCCGCCGTCGAAGCGGTTCAAGCCGTTGATCAGTGCCAGACCTCGCATCAGACCACGCACGGCTTTGTATTCGGTCTCGCTCATGGCTGGATCCTTTGTTGTTGTAAATCAATCATGTGCACTCAGTGCACACTAACAAGGGTTGTCGTTGTCGACCAGCCTTGTGATTTCCATACTGCGCCCAACAAGAAATCCAAAAGCGCTGTACGGAGATGACCATGAGTTCTGCACCCACTCCTTCCACATTGGACCTGACCACCGACGTCGCCATCGTTGGTGCCGGACCTGTCGGCTTGATGATCGCCAATTACCTGGGCCAATGTGGTGTGAACGTCACCTTGGTGGAAAAGCTCGACAGCCTGATCGACTACCCCCGCGCCATCGGTCTGGACGACGAAAGCCTGCGTACTTTCCAGGCCGTCGGTCTGGCCGACAACGTGCTCCCGCACACCACTCCCTGGCACGCCATGCGTTTCCTGACCCCAAGGGGTCGCTGCTTTGCCGATATACAGCCCAAGACCGATGAGTTCGGCTGGTCGCGCCGCAACGCCTTCATCCAGCCCTTGGCCGACCGCGTACTGTTCGAAGGCCTGCAGCGTTTTGACAACGTCAAGGTGCTGTTCGGCCGTGAGCTCGAAGGCTTCGAACACAGTGACAGCGGCGTAGTGCTGAACCTCAAGGATCACAACGGTCGCGGCGAGCGCCTTCAGGCCCGTTATCTGATTGGTTGCGACGGTGGCAACAGTCTGGTGCGACGCAGTCTGAACATCAGTTTCGAGGGTAAGACCGCGCCTAATCAGTGGATCGTTGTCGACATCGCCAACGACCCGCTGAGCACGCCCCATGTTTACCTGTGCTGCGACCCGGTGCGCCCTTACGTTTCAGCCGCCCTGCCCCACGCTGTTCGCCGTTTCGAATTCATGGTCATGCCTGGCGAGACTGAAGCCGAACTGAGCAAACCCGAGAACATGCGCAAGCTGCTGGCCAAGGTGCTGCCAAATCCGGATCGCATCGAATTGATCCGCAGCCGCGTCTATACCCACAACGCTCGCCTGGCCGGGCGGTTCCGTGAGGGCCGGGTGCTGCTGGCCGGCGATGCCGCGCACATCATGCCGGTATGGCAGGGACAGGGTTACAACAGCGGCATGCGCGACGCCTCCAACTTGGCCTGGAAACTGTCACTGGTGATCAAAGGCCTGGCCGCCGACAGCCTGCTCGACAGCTATGAACAGGAACGCCGTGACCACGCCAAGGCGATGATCGACCTTTCGGTGCTGGCCGGCCACGTGCTGGCACCGCCAAAACGCTGGCAAGGCACCTTGCGTGATGGTGTGTCGTGGCTGCTCAACTATGTGCCGCCCGTCAAACGCTACTTCGTGGAAATGCGCTTCAAGCCGATGCCGCAATACACCGAGGGCGCCTTGATCGTACCCGGCGAAAAAGGCTCACCCGTGGGCAAGATGTTCATTCAGCCCCCGGTACTGACCGAAGCTGGCGAAACCGTGTTGCTGGATGAGGTGATCGGCGAGAACTTCGCGATTATCGCCTGGGGCTGCGACCCGACCTGGGGCCTGACGCCTGCACAGATCGATCAATGGCAAGCACTGGGCACGCGTTTTATCCAGGTACTACCGGACGTCCAACTCAAAGCCGCCAGTGACGTCAGCCAAGGGGTGATCCGCATCGGTGACAGCACCGGCCGCCTCAAGGAATGGTTCGCCCGCGGCTCGGCCTCGATTGCCCTGGTGCGTCCGGATCGCTTCCTTGCCGGCCTGGCCATACCGCAAACCGTCGGCCAGGCCTGTGATGAATTGGCCCTGGCAATCAAGGCCCTGCCGCAACCCGAAGTGGCGATCCCCGCCAGCAAGGTGGCCTGACATGAGCGCTTATCTGCATTGCCTATCCCATACGCCGTTGGTGGGCTACGTCGATCCGACGCCCGACGTGCTGGCCGAGGTCGATGGCATGATCGCTGATGCCCGTGAGCGCATCGCCCGCTTCGAGCCGGAGCTGATCGTGCTCTTCGGCCCCGACCACTACAACGGCTTTTTCTACGACGTGATGCCGGCCTTCTGCATCGGCATGGCCGCCCACGCCATCGGTGATTTCGACACCGCCGCCGGCCCCTTGGATGTGCCCAAAGCGCTGGCCGAATCCTGCGCCCAGGCGGTCCTGGATGCCGGTGTCGACGCTGCCGTTTCCTATCGCATGCAGGTCGACCACGCGTTCGCCCAACCGCTGGAGCTGTTGCTGGGCGGTTTAAGGGAATGCCCGGTGATTCCGGTGTTCATCAATTCGGTCGCCGTGCCGTTGCCCGGCTTCAAGCGTGCTCGCCTGCTCGGTGAAGCGATCGGCCAGTGGGCGCAGTCGCTGAACAAGCGCGTGCTGTTCCTGGCTTCCGGGGGACTGTCCCATCAACCTCCGGTGCCGGAACTGGCCAAGGTCGATGCGCGTATGGCCGATCGACTGATGGGCAGCGGTCGCCAATTGCCGGCTGATGAGCGACAGGCGCGCCAGGAGCGCGTGATCCAGGCCGCCCGGGATTTCGTTGAAGACCAACGCAGTCTGCATCCGCTTAATCCCACGTGGGATCAGCAGTTTCTCGACACCCTGGAACAGGGTCGCCTGAGCGACCTCGATGCCCTGGGCAATGACGAACTGTCGTCACTGGCCGGCAAGTCCACTCACGAAGTGAAAACCTGGGTCGCCGCCTTCGCGGCCCTTTGCGCCTTTGGCCCTTATCAGACCGAAGGGCGCTACTACCGTCCGATTCCCGAATGGATCGCAGGCTTCGCCGCCCTTGGCGCCCAGCCGCTGAACAACAACCACTGAATCCGAGGAACACTGCCATGACTGCCACTGCGCCAGCTTTCACCGAAGCCTCTACCAGCCGTTTTGTCGACATCAGCGAAGGCGAGTTGAAGCTGCGACTGCATTACAACGACGTGGGTCAGGGAGCCGAAACCGTGGTCATGCTCCACGGTTCCGGACCCGGTGCCAGCGGTTGGGCCAATTTCCATCGCAACATCGAACCGTTGGTTACCGCCGGTTACCGCGTGATCCTGATGGATTGCCCGGGCTGGAGCAAAAGTGACCCGATTGTTTGCGACAGCTCGCGCTCAGACCTCAACGCCCGTGCCCTCAAGGGGCTGGTTGATGCACTGGATCTGGACCGTGTGCACATCATCGGCAACTCCATGGGCGGCCACAGCACCGTAGCCTTCGCCCTCGCCTACCCTGAGCGCATCGGCAAACTGATACTGATGGGCGGCGGCACCGGCGGCCCAAGCGCCTTAGTGCCGCAACCTACCGAAGGCATCAAGCTGATCGGCGCGCTGTACCGCGAACCGACCATTGAAAACCTGAAGAAGATGATGAACGTCTTCGTCTTCGACGCCAGCAGTCTGACCGAAGAGTTATTCCAGACCCGCCTGGACAACATCCTGGCGCGCCGCGATCACCTGGAAAATTTCGTCAAGAGCAGCACCCTCAATCCCAAGCAATTCCCGGACTTCAGCCACCGCCTGCACGAAATCACCGCCCAGACGCTGCTCGTCTGGGGCCGCGAAGATCGCTTCGTGCCCATGGACACCGGCCTGCGCCTGCTGGCCGGCCTGCCCCAGGCACAACTGCACGTGTTCAATCGCTGCGGCCACTGGGCCCAGTGGGAACACGCCGAGACCTTCAACCGCATGGTCCTGGACTTCCTGACCCACTGATCACCGAGGCTGACATGAACCCTATTCAAGACACCCTGGAACAGCTCGCCGCCGACCTGCGTCAGGCCGAAGCCCGCCACGAAGCCATTGCGCCCCTGCGCGAGCAGATCGGCGAAGACAACGCCGAGGCCGCTTACACCATCCAGCGGCTCAACGTCGCCCACGGCGTGGCCAGCGGCCGACGTGTAGTCGGGCGCAAGATCGGCCTGACCAATCCCAAGGTCCAGGCGCAACTGGGCGTCGATCGGCCGGACTTCGGCACCCTGTTCGCCGACATGTGCTACGGCGATAACGAAACCGTGCCGGTGGGCCGCGTGCTGCAACCGAAGATCGAAGCTGAAATTGCGCTGATTCTGGAGCGTGATCTACCGCGTGCCGACACCACGTTTGCCGACGTGATGGCGGCTACCGGCTGGGTCGTCCCGGCATTGGAAATCGTCGGCAGCCGCGTCCAGGGCTGGAACATCCGCTTCGTCGATACCGTCGCCGATAACGCCTCCAGTGGCTGCTTTGTATTGGGTGGCCCGGCGCGGCGTCTCGACGGCCTGGACCTGCGCCAGGCCAGCATGCGCATGACCCGCAATGGTGAGGAAGTGTCCAGCGGCAGTGGCGCCGAATGCCTCGGCCATCCACTCAATGCCGCCGTGTGGTTGGCGCAAACCATGGCGCACCTGGGCGATCCGCTGCGTGCGGGCGACATCATTCTCACCGGCGCACTCGGGCCGATGGTGCCGGTCGCTGCCGGTGATCGTTTCGAGGCCGAGATCGAAGGTATTGGTCGGGTCGGTGTGGCCTTCACAGCTGAGTAATCGGCGACTTGCGTGCAATAGAGGTAATAAAAATGAACAAGCTGAAAGTCGCCATCATCGGTTCCGGCAACATCGGCACCGATCTGATGATCAAGATCCTGCGTAATGCCACGCACCTGGAAATGGCGGTCATGGTCGGCATCGACCCGGCTTCCGATGGCCTGGCCCGCGCCCAACGCATGGGCGTGGCCACCACCCATGAAGGTGTCGCAGGCCTGACCCGCATGGACGTCTTCAAGGACATCGACTTCGTCTTCGATGCCACCTCGGCCGGCGCCCATGTGAAGAATGATGCGTTCCTGCGCTCGATCAAACCCGGCATCCGCCTGATCGACCTGACCCCGGCGGCCATCGGCCCGTACTGCGTGCCGGTGGTCAATCTGGAACAGAATCTGGATCAACTCAACGTCAACATGGTCACTTGCGGTGGCCAGGCAACCATCCCCATGGTTGCGGCGGTATCGCGTGTGGCCAAGGTGCACTACGCCGAAATCGTCGCCTCGATCGCCAGCAAATCTGCCGGTCCCGGCACCCGCGCCAACATCGACGAATTCACCGAAACCACCTCCAAGGCCATCGAAGTGATCGGCGGCGCGGCCAAGGGTAAGGCCATCATCGTGATGAACCCGGCCGAACCGCCGTTGATGATGCGCGACACGGTGTTTGTGCTGTCCGAAGCCGCCGATCAGGCGCTGGCCGAAGCCTCTATCGTCGAGATGGCTGCTGCTGTACAGGCCTATGTGCCGGGCTATCGCCTGAAGCAAAAAGTGCAGTTCGACGTCATCCCCGAGGATGCGCCGCTGAACATTCCTGGCCTCGGCAAATTCTCCGGCCTGAAGACTTCGGTGTTCCTCGAAGTCGAAGGTGCCGCCCATTACCTGCCGGCCTACGCCGGCAATCTCGACATCATGACCTCCGCAGCCTTGGCCACCGCCGAGCGCATGGCGCAGTCGATGCTGAACGCCTGAGGAGACCGACATGACTTTTAATCCCGGCAAAAAACTCTACATCTCCGACGTGACCCTGCGCGATGGCAGCCATGCCGTTCGCCATCAGTACTCGATCCAGAATGTGCAGGACATCGCCCGTGCCCTGGACAAGGCCAAGGTCGATTCGATCGAAGTCGCTCATGGCGATGGCCTGCAAGGCTCGAGCTTCAATTACGGCTTCGCGGCGCACACCGATCTGGAGTGGATCGAGGCCGCGGCCGATGTGATCAGCCACGCCAAGATCACCACGTTGCTGTTGCCCGGCATCGGTACGGTGCATGACCTCAAAGCCGCCTACAACGCCGGAGCGCGGGTGGTGCGCATCGCCACCCATTGCACCGAAGCCGACGTGTCGAAGCAGCACATCGAATACGCCCGCGAGCTGGGCATGGACACCGTCGGTTTCCTGATGATGAGCCATATGATCCCGGCCGAGCAGTTGGCGGCCCAGGCCAAGTTGATGGAAAGCTACGGCGCGACCTGCGTGTACATGGCCGACTCTGGAGGGGCGATGAACATGCAGGACATCCGCGACCGTTTCCGTGCGTTCACGGCTGTACTCAAACCGGAAACCGAAACCGGCATGCACGCCCATCACAACCTGTCACTCGGTGTGGCCAACTCGATCACTGCCGTCGAGGAAGGTTGCGACCGCATCGACGCCAGCCTCGCCGGCATGGGGGCGGGGGCCGGCAACGCGCCGTTGGAAGTGTTCATCGCCGCCGCCGAGCGCCTGGGCTGGAACCACGGCACCGACCTTTACACGCTGATGGACGCGGCCGATGACATCGTTCGCCCACTGCAGGACCGTCCGGTGCGGGTTGATCGCGAGACCTTGGCGCTGGGTTATGCCGGGGTCTATTCGAGCTTCTTGCGCCACGCCGAAATTGCCGCCGCGAAGTATGACCTCAAGACCCTCGACATCCTCGTCGAACTGGGTAAGCGGCGGATGGTTGGCGGTCAGGAAGACATGATCGTCGACGTCGCGCTGGATCTGCTCAAACGCTGACCGAGCACCACACCGGCTGACCGCCCACGCAGCGGTCGGTCGGCCCTGTTTTGCCCATACAACAATAAAACGGGTACTGCCCATGACTGCGCTAAAACTGACAACACCGTTGCACATGACGCGGACCATCGGTCTGTGTTTCCTCGTGGCCCTGATGGAGGGCCTTGATCTGCAGGCCTCCGGGATCGCTGCCCAAGGCATGGCGGCCGCTTTCGAGCTGGATAAATTACACATGGGCTGGGTCTTCAGTGCCGGAATTTTCGGCCTGCTGCCCGGTGCTTTCCTGGGCGGCCTGCTGGCTGACCGCATCGGCCGCAAACGTGTACTGATGGCGTCGGTGGCCCTGTTCGGGCTGTTCTCGCTGGTCACGGCCATGGCCTGGGATTTCAACAGCTTGCTGGTTGCCCGTTGCCTCACGGGCGTGGGTTTGGGCGCCGCCTTGCCCAACCTGATCGCACTGACCAGTGAAGTGGCTGGTCCGCGTCTGCGTGGCATGGCCGTGAGCCTGATGTATTGCGGCGTGCCGCTGGGTGCTGCGGTGGCGGCCAGCATTGGCATCGCTCAATTGGCCGGTGGCTGGCAGGTGGTGTTCTACGTCGGAGGCCTGGTACCGCTGTTGATCGTGCCTCTGCTGGGGCTTTATCTACCTGAATCGGCGCAGTTTCGAAGCGTCCAGGACGCCGCGCCCATCGGCGTGGTCCGGGGCCTGTTCCGCGAGGGCGCGGCCCTGCCGACCGCAATGATCTGGGTGAGTTATTTCTTTACGCTCATGGTTGTGTACATCTTGATCAACTGGCTGCCCAGCTTGTTGGTCGGCCAGGGTTTCAGCGGCCGCCAGGCCAGTTGGGTGATGTTTGCTCTACAGCTTGGCGCTGCGGTCGGTACGTTGATGTTGGGCTGGGTGATGGACCGCCTGCCTGCTTGGGCACTGTCAGCATTGATCTATCTGGGCATCCTCGCCTCGCTGACTGCCCTGGGACTGGCCAGCCGTCTGGAGAGCATGCTGGTGGCAGGCTTCGTCGCCGGCTTTTTCGCAACCGGTGGGCAGTGCGTGCTGTACGCCTTGGCACCGCATTTCTATCGCCCATCGGTACGCGCCACAGGCGTGGGCAGTGCCGTGGCCATCGGCAGACTCGGCGCAATGAGCGGCCCGCTGGTGGCCGGCAAGATGCTCGCCTTGGGCACCGGCACGGCCGGGGTGATGCTGGCTTCGGCGCCGGGAATCGTCATCGCCGCAGTGGCGATGTTTTACCTGTCAGTGCGCCGCAACGGCGCTCAGCCTGACTGACAACTCCCGCGTAACACCCCGTGCCGGAAACGGTACGGGTTCACCCCCAACAACAATAAAAGTGAACACCGGCATGCTCAAGACTTCTCTTCGGGCGCTCAGCGCCTGCACCTGCGTTTTATCCTTCGGCCAGGCGTGTGCCAGCGATTTTGTCGATGACAGCCACGCCGATCTGACGATGCGCAACTTTTACTTCGATCGTAACTACGTGAACGCAACCCCTCAGGCCGCCGCCCGCGAGTGGGCCCAGGGTTTCATTCTCAACGTGCGCTCCGGTTATACGGAAGGGCCGGTGGGGTTCGGTCTGGACGCCTCGGGGTTGCTGGGTGTGCGCCTGGATTCTTCGCCTGATCGCACGGGCACTGGCTTGCTGCCGTACAACCCCACCACCCGGGAGCCGGCCAGTGAATATTCGGAGCTGGGCCTGACCGCCAAGGTCAGGGCATCGAAAAGCGAGTTGCAACTGGGCACCATCAGTACGCTCCTGCCAATCGCCTTCGCCAGCCCTACTCGCTTGCTGCCACAGACCTTCCGTGGCGCGTACCTCAAGTCCCAGGAAATCGACAACCTGACCTTGCACGTTGGCTGGCTGGATCGCATCAACCTGCGCGACTCCACCGACTACCAGAAAATGTCGGTCGGTTCACCTAACGGACGCTTCAATGGCGCTGCCGAGTCGGACCGTTTTTCTTTCGTCGGCGGCGACTATGCCTGGTCGCCGCAACTGACGCTGAAGTATTACCACGCAGAACTCGCGGACCTGTACCGCAAGGACTTCTACGGCTTTGTCGATACTCGTCCGATGGGCCCCGGCAGCCTGAAAAGCGACTTTCGTCTGTTCGTCACCGGGGAAGATGGCGCAGCCAAGGCCGGCCCGGTAGACAACCGTAATGCGGCACTAATGCTGACGTACGCCGTGGGAGCTCACAAATTCGGTGCCGGCTACATGCAACTAACCGGCAAGACTGCCATGCCCTACCTGTTCGGCACCGAGCCGCTGGTCATCACCGAAGGCACTCTGAGCTCCGAGTTTCTCAACCCCAAGGAGCGCAGTTGGCAGGTACGGTATGACTACAATTTCGTGGCCATGGGCTTGCCGGGGCTCAATGGCATGCTGCGCTACGTGAGCGGCGACAATATTGAATTGGCCAAGCTGGGCGGCTCAAACCTGACAGAAAGCGAAAAGGATATCGAACTGTCCTACGTGCTGCAGGGCACTCCGTTGAAGGGCCTGGCCCTGCGCGTGCGCAACGCTTGGTACCGCAACGACTTTACCGCCCAGGCCAGCCACAGGGACGACAATGAGCTACGGGTGAATGTCGATTACACATGGAAGCTATGGTGAGTTTCATACAAAGCAGTGGAAGTCCGCCTGACAAAAGATTCTGCCCAGAGCCAGTCGTTTTGTAGGGGTAAAAACAACCAAACAAAAAAAGGGTTGCGAGATAAAATCTCGCAACCCCTTGAATTATATGGTCGGGACGGAGTGATTCGAACACTCGACCCCTAGCACCCCATCTCCTTTTTCATACTTCTTGAAAGCTTCCAAAATTTTACTCTGGATTTTTCCAAGCTAGTATTTACTTGAGCTCCAGCGGTGTTCTGCTCTACGAGAGTCCAATAACGTCCATCAAGACCCGACGTTTTTGTGGGGGTAAAAGTAGGGGGAGTCCGTTTCATGGCCAAAATCACCATCAAAGAACTTGAGGCACTAACTGCCAACGATGCCGGCCGAATCCTCCGGGAAGATGGCGATCTAGCCGGTTGAATATCAGTCCGTAAGGACGGTGTGTCGGTCAGCTTTTTCTATCGCAATCGGTGGGGCGGGCAAAACAAAGAGTACGCCTGCGGGTCTTGGCCGCGCAAATTACTGACGGACATCCGCAAGGTACGCAACCAAGCCCGAGCGCTCACCGATGAGCAGATCAATCCCAACGAGCATAAGAAAACCGCCAAGGCATAGACATACGCCGCTGCTAACGTAGAGGCCGAACAAGTAAAAACGACGAAGGTGCAAACGCTGACCGTCCAGGACCTGATCAAGGCCTGGCTGTTGGATGGCGTCGCGCGTAAAGATGGCAACTCAGTTGGGCCAGAAAGCGCCAACTTGGCGGGCCTTGTTGGTCGAGGGCAATCCGACGGAACTGGTCGACATCACCCCACTGACCCCTGTCGACTACGAAGCCGAAAGAAACCGCATCCTTTCACCGGCGGAGCTGTTGGAACTGCACAAAAAAAGGTATTGAGGACGGGCGCAGGCACTTCCTGACTTTTCACTGCATCCCTGCCCCCCTTCTTTCGAAGACAACTGCTTGAACGATACTTGGGCAATGTGTTGATCAGGAACGAGCCGTCACGGGGAATTCTTGACCCTCTAGCTTCTCCATAACCAACTCAATGAATGCAGACACAGCTAGCGGCAAATGTTGCCGACTGGGGTAAAGCACGTGCAGGCCGTATCCGGTTCTATGGTACTGCGGAAGCACAGACACAAGACGACCTGTCTGAAGATCAGACTTTGTCATGGCGGGCGGCAGCAAGGCAATTCCTAGCCCGGCCAACGTCGCCTTGCGCAAAGCTTGGGCGGTGTTTCCATTGAAACGGCTAGTGACCCGCACTTCTTCCGCTGCACCATTTGGCCCATGGAGAGTCCAGGTGGTGACGCCACTAGGATGACCAAAAGTTACACAATCATGATTGACCAAATCTCCAAGCGAATCAGGTACGCCTCTTTTTCTAAGGTAATTCGGGCTGGCCACCAGACCTTCGTTACCAGCTCCAAGGAGTTGGCGACCGACATATCCTGAGTCTTGTAACGCTCCGCCTCGAAACGCAATGTCGATACGATCAGCGATCAAATCGGCGCGTGCATCACTCAGCACAAAGTCGACGTGTACCCGTGGATGCGCCTCGAGAAAGTCGGCTACCCAATCCATAGGAAAAAAGTCGAAAAAGTCAGCCATTGCCGCGATGCGCACGGTGCCACTCGGCTCTTGGTTTCCTGTCATCATCTGCTCACTTGCGTCAATCAGTCCATCCACGGCTCCACAGCATCGCTCGTGAAAAGCCTCGCCAGACTGGGTGAGTGTGAGCTTGCGCGTGGAGCGCTGCAGCAGCCTTGTACCGAGTTGAGCCTCAAGCTGTTGAACCCGCCGGCTTAAGGTGTTTGAGGGCATTCCAAGCTGCCGTGCTGCCTCAGCGAAACTGCCGCTGCGCACCACTTTTACAAACAATGCGACGTCATTCAGATCGATCATCTTGCTGCCACCCACTCCAAAAATGGATCAGTTCAATCCAATTATGCCATCTAATAAAGCAATCAATAGACGCATATCCTTCAGTCATTGCTGCAGCTGACCTTCACTTGCCGGAATCTCCTACGGGCTGACCGTCAAGGCTTTTCGGCATCACGAGTTAATCCACATCCAGTCCAGCCAGCCGGAACTCCGCTCGACGACATCGTCTGTCGGCAAGGGAGAACAAAGAGAAAGCATATGACCGCCACCGTAGTAGTTCGACCACGCGCCATTGTCCATCGTACTGAAGGAACCACACATGGCCCCATAACGAGGCTTATGAGTCCAGGTGATCTAGGAGAGCTGTTGAAACCGTTTATTTTCCTGGACATTTTCAGCCTGAACGCCAGTGGTAGTAAGTCGAGTTTCGGCATGCATCCGCACTCAGGAATCGCAACGGTTACCTTCATGACAAAAGGGGATGTCTCTTATGAGGACACCACTGGGGCGACCGGTTTACTGCTCGCGGGTGGTGTTGAGTGGATGCAGGCCGGCAATGGGGTGTGGCACGACGCTACGCTAGCAAGCGAGTCCGCAATACAGGGATTCCAGCTCTGGGTGGCATTGCCACCATCTCTTGAAAACGCACCCGCGATGAGTGTCTACCTTGCGCCGTCGCAAGTTCCTCAAGTGGGCCCCGCGCGTTTGCTATTGGGACGTTACGGGGCAGCCCAAAGCCTGATTGAAGTGCCGAGTGAAATGAACTATCTCGCCGTGAGTTTAAAAGACGGTGAGCACTGGCATTACACCCCTCCATCCGGCCACAACATTGCTTGGCTCGCTGTGAGTTCTGGAAGTCTGGACGCAGGTGGGTTGATCAATGCCGGCGAATTAGCCGTGTTCGAAGAGTCAGAGCACCGCATCAACTTCATCGCGAAAGGCGATTGCTCTTTCGTGATGGGCTCGGCGGTAAAGCATCCGTACGACCTAGTAACGGGTCACTACTCGGTTCACACGAGCAAGGCAGCTCTGGCGCAGGGAGAAACGGAAATACAGCGGATTGGCACACGGCTGCGGCAACAAGGACGGCTCAACTAGCGCCGCTCAAGCCGGCGTGAAAATCATCTCGACGATAACTATCCAACACCCCAAATCATACTGAGGCACGTCATGACAGCGAGCAATCTCAACCTTCTTTTGTCCCCCGCTCAAATCGCCAACCTACCCTTGAAAAATCATATGGTGATGGCGCCTCTGACGCGAAGCCGGGCTGGCCAAGGTGATGTTCCAACTTCCACAGTAGTCGAGTATTACCGTCAACGTGCAAGCGCCGGCCTCATCATTACTGAGGGTTCCCAGGTCTCGACTCAAGGCAAAGGCTACATGAGAACACCGGGCATCTTCACCAGCGAGCAAATCGCCGGCTGGAAACACGTGACCGACGCCGTGCATGCAGAGGGCGGACGGATATTTCTCCAGCTCTGGCACGTTGGGCGCCTGTCACACTCCCTAGTACAGCTCGATAATCAGCTGCCGGTAGCCCCCTAAGCGATCAAGGCTGATGGCGAGATCTACACGCCTGAAGGACTGAAGCCTTACGAGTCGCCACGGGCTCTGAGTCTGGATGAAATTCCTGGTGTGATTGCGGATTTTCGCCAAGGTGCTGAAAACGCGAAGCGTGCAGGTTTTGACGGTGTGGAAATACATGGCGCGAACGGCTACTTGATCGATCAGTTCCTGCGCGATGGCACCAACACCCGAACCGATTCATACGGCGGCTCTGCAGAAAATCGCGCTCGGTTTCTTAAGGAGGTTGTGGAGTCGGTCATCCAAGTATTCGGGGCTAGCCGCGTGGGCGTTCGCCTGTCACCGATTTTTAATTACTTCTCCATGAGCGACAGCGATCCCCAAGCGACATTCAACTATGCAGCAAAAATGCTCAGTCGCTACGGGCTAGCCTACATTCACGTAGTAGAAGTCGGTGCGGGTTCATTCGACTTCAGAGAACTGAAGCGTCGTTTCGGAGGCACCTACATCGCCAATGGGGGCTATGACGCGGAACGCGCAGAAACGTCCCTCAGAGAAGGAAATGCTGATCTGGTGTCCTTTGGCACTGCGTTCCTAGCCAACCCGGATCTGGTAGAGCGATTCGAACAGGGTGTCGCATTGAATGACGCAGACCCGACCACCTTCTATCAGGGTGAGGAGCGAGGTTATACGGATTACCCGACCATGGCCCAGATTCGATAACGATGAAGTGCTGCGGGAAGCGCAGTCGCTGCCAGCTGCCTCTCGCAGATTAATCGGGCCGGCAGGTAGCAATGCTGAGCCGGAGTAGGAGTCTGCGCCCTCTCCGGTAATCACCTGCAAATCTGCGGCAAGCCTGTCTTGACAAACAAACTGTGATCACATATCACTTAACGAGGTTTTCTTGTCTACGCACTCCGTAGCCACGAAAGAACTCATGAACAAAAATAAGACAGGACGCATTAGCTATGAACGTGATGAAGCGGCTGACACCCTATACCGGATTGAGAGTTTTGATTTCCGGTGGGGCAGCAGGCATTGGCGAATCGATCGCGGCTGCATATCTCGAAATTGGGGCAAGAGTCCATGTATGCGATGTAAGTGAGCAGGCGATCGCACAATTTCGTGAGCGCTATCCAGAGGCTTTGGCCACATTAGCTGACGTCTCCGACTCTGCTCAAATTAAGCGAGTCTTCGAGATACAACAGGATTGGGTGGATGGGCTGGATGTACTTATCAACAATGCAGGCATAGCAGGGCCGACCGGCGGAATCGACAAAATTAGCGATGCAGAATGGGAACAGACAATAGACATCAATCTCAATGCGCAGTATCGCTTCGCTCATCATGCTGTCCCCCTCCTAACGAAGTCAGAACACGCACACATCATTCATATTTCATCGGTCGCGGGGCGCTTAGGCTATGCCTGGCGGACTCCTTACGCCGCGACCAAGTGGGCCATCGTTGGTCTTATGAAGTCATTGGCAGCCGAGTTGGGCGAAAAAGACATTCGAGTCAACGCACTGCTGCCAGGCATCGTCGAGGGCCCGCGCCAGGATCGCGTCATCAGTGATCGCGCCAAACAGTTAGGCATTTCAGAGCAGGAGATGCGCCAACAAACATTGAAGAAAATCTCATTGCGCCGGATGACCCCACCCGAAGATGTGGCAGCAATGGCCTTATTTCTATGCTCTCCTGCTGCTAACAATGTGACAGGACAAGCGATCAGCATCGACGGCAATGTCGAGTATCTTTGATTAGTCAGACCTACACGTCTCGCCACCGACCTTGGTAGCGAGACGCTTATTGTGCGTGTGCTAGAGAACTCGTTTCTCCCGAATTCCGTCATTTTCTATACCGGCACATCCGTGATCACAGTTGTCTCATTTTCCTATGCCGGCTGATCGAACCTGCCTATAATTCTCGCCATGAACCTATCCACACTCGTAACGCCCATGATCCGCCAGACTCTCAGTGCGGACGTTTATGCCCAGCTGCGTGATCTGCTGATAAGCGGACGCGTTATGCCTGGGGAAAAGCTGTCCCTCAGATCTATCGCGGACGCTCTAGGTGTTAGCGTCATGCCAGTGCGAGAGGCGGTTCACAGGTTGGTCGCTGAGCAAGCGCTTGAAATGGCGGCTAATCGATATATTCGCGTTCCTGTACTGACGGTCAGCCAATTCCGGGAAATCACCAGTATACGACTGAATCTGGAGGGGCAAGCTGCAGCTCGTGCTGCGGAGCTTGTTGATTCGCAGGCGCTGGCTGAAATTGAAAAGATACACGAGGCGTTTTGCGCAGAGTTTGCAAAAGGCGCTCCCGATGAGTCACGGCTGATTACGCTGAACAAAGAACTGCATTTCGCAATTTATAATCAGGCGGACATGCCCATCCTGCTCCAGATAGTTGAGTCCCTATGGCTGAGAATAGGCCCTATCATCAACTATGACCTACGATCTGGCACTGAGCGTGTGGTTCAGCGAGTGCAAGCCAGTCATCACGCAGCGATGGTTGATGCTTTAAAGAAGGGTGACTCCGTTGCCGCCTGTGAATCACTGCAAGATGACATCAAAAGTGCTGCCGAGTTTATCCTGAATACAGGGGCGCTGATCGTTGCCGATGCGCACAAGCCTGTCGAAGTTGATTAACCTCATCAACAAGGTTTAAAAAAAGGCGCCCTGATATCAGGACGCCTGTTTTGTTCGCTCATTACATCTGAGCGCCGATCATCCAAGGAACTGTTTCTTCATTGCCGACGCCCAACGCCTCGCTTTTAGATTTTTCCCCAGAAGCCACGCGTATGAGCATGTCGAAAATCTCTTTACCCTTCGATTCAAGGGTGGCATCGCCATCCATGACATCCCCGCAGTTGATGTCCATATCATCCTTCATGCGAGTGTACATTTTGGTATTCGTTGCAAGCTTGATCGAAGGAGCAGGTTTGGCGCCAAAGCACGAGCCGCGTCCGGTGGTGAACGCAACGAGGTTTGCGCCGCTGGCGATTTGGCCAGTGGCTCCCATCGGGTCATAGCCAGGCGCATCCATGAACACCAAGCCTCGGACTGTAATGGGCTCGGCGTAACGATAAACGCCCATGAGTGCTGAGGAGCCACTTTTGGCAACTGCGCCTAGAGACTTTTCGAGAATGGTCGTCAGGCCGCCGGCCTTGTTACCAGGCGTGGGGTTGTTATCAATACTGCCTTTTTCGCGGTCTGCGTAGCTTTCCCACCATTTGATAAGGTCGACAATACCTTGGCCGACCTCACGGGTTGCAGCGCGACGAGTCAGCAGGTGTTCAGCGCCGTAGATCTCCGGCGTTTCGCTAAGGATGGCCGTTCCACCTTGCGCTACGAGCATATCGACAGCCACGCCGAGGGCGGGGTTGGCCGTGATGCCCGAGTATCCGTCTGAACCGCCGCACTGGAGCGCCACGGTCAGGTGCCGCGCCGAGACCGGCTCGCGTCGGCACTCGTTGGCAACCGGCAGCATCGATTCCACGGCGGCAATGGCGGCATCCGCTGCGTTGCGGGTTCCGCCAACGTCTTGGATGACCACGGGAGCGATAAGCTTGCCGGTCTCGATGCCCTGGGCCATGAACAGCGCGCCCATCTGATTGGCTTCACAGCCAAGGCCGATGACAACCACGCCAGCGAAGTTGGCGTGCTTGATGAACCCGCCTAGCGTGCGCCGCAGTTGGTTCACCCCCTCGCCATTGTGCTCTATGCAGCAACCGAAACTGTGAGTGATCGGCACCACACCGTCCACGTTTGGGTAAGCATCCAGCACACCGTTTCGCGAGAAGTGTTCAACCACCATTTTGGTAACAGTGGAGGAGCAGTTCACAGTGCTCACTACACCAATGTAGTTTCGAGTGGCTACTCGCCCGTCAGCGCGGACGAAACCTTGGAATGTCACAGGAGAGGCTGCAGGCGACGCGACTTTGGCATCCTCGCCGAACGCGTAGTCTCGCTCGAACGTCGCCATCTCCAGATTGTGCGTATGCACGTAATCGCCTGGCTCAATGGGTTTAGTAGCAAAGCCAATAATCTGGCCATAACGCACAACAGGATCACCAGGGTTTACGTGTGCAAGGGCGAACTTGTGCGCTGCGGGCACATCGGCGAGCACCACGATATTACCGAACTCCGTAACCACGGTTCCTTGAAGTACCGAAGCGCGTGCGATTGCAACATTATCGTCGGGATGTAGTTTAAGTGCCAGGGATGTACTCTTCATTTTGTCCTCGCATTATCAGTAATACACGGCGCAGCCTGGGGCAATACAATGTTGTCCCGCGTTTTTGTAGTAATCGTTTCTTGTGCCTGACGTAGCTTCCGACTCAGGAATGCCGCGAGCGTTAAAAGAGCCGCTACAATAATGAGCCCATTCTTCGTGCTCCCAGTAGTTTGTTCAACGAAGCCCAGAAGTGAAGGGCCGAAGAAACCACCAGTAATACCAAAGGTATTCACTAACGCCAGACCCGCCGCCATACCTGCTCCCGCCAGTCTTGAACTGGCAAAGAGGAATATCACAGGCTGAACAACGAAAAACATCGATGCCGTAAGAGTGAATCCTATTAGAGCTATCAATGGAGTGGTAAAGGCCGCGAGGGTCAATCCAGCCGACATCAGAAGCAGCCCACCGAACATTATTTTGCGTGAAATTTTCGGAGTAGTTGCATACTTTGGAAGAAACGCTGCCCCGAGTGCTGCTGCGATCCATGGGATTGAGTTTAACAATCCTATTTGTAACGATGACAAGCCTCCATACGTTCCAATGATGCCCGGCAAGAAAAAAATCACCGAATACACGCTAACTTGGTGGAGGAAGTACACCGCGATCGCAAGCCAAATCTGAGGGATTTTAAGAACGCCCTTAAAAGAATGACCTACATTGCCGGAGGCGATTTCTTCATCATGTTCTTTCTTCAGAACTTGCTCTACTTCAGTGACTTGTTCCTTTGATAGCCAACTTGCCGTAGATGGGCCGTCCGGAAGCTTGCGCCAAATCACGACGGAGAATAGAACAGCTGGAATTCCCTCCAAGAAGAACAGCCACTGCCAGCCGTGCCAACCCCAGATTCCATCCATCTCTAACAGCATCCCGCCAACCGGCCCGCTGATGATGTTCGCGAGACAGACCCCGATTAGAAAATAGCCACTGGCTCGTGCCCTTTGCTCACGACCAAACCAATAGGTTAAATAGAGCATTACACCTGGGAACAATCCGGCTTCAGCTGCGCCCAGTAGCGCGCGGGCAATGTAAAACGTAGTCTCATCGGTAATGAAGGCCATACCGGCAGACAACAACCCCCAGGTGATCATGATCCTGGTGATCCAGAGTCGGGCACCTACCCGGTGCATGATCAGGTTACTGGGTACCTCCATCAGTGCATAGGTAAGGAAGAAGAGCCCCGCGCCAAAACCGTAGGCGGCAGCAGAAATACCCAAGTCTACTGCCATGTGTGTTTTGGCAAGTGAAATGTTAGTTCTGTCTAGAAAGCTTATAACGTAAGCAAAGATTAACATCGGCATTAGTTTGCGAAACATTAAAGCGTTCAGCGACTGTCCCTTTTGTGTTTTTGTATGGGTCGTAGCTAACATGGTTCATTTTCTCCTCATGAGGATAAGTTGCTAAGGCGCGGGTGTTGTGCCGCGACCTTTAATTATCAAAATATCCTCTAGATAGACTTTATGGGGGGTGAGTGCCCGCGCTTAGAAATTGACGTTATCGCCACCTTTGAGCTTCAGGATTTCCCTCGCGTCAGCAGGTGTCGCCACTTCAAGTGAAAGCCCTTCGAGAATTTTGCGCATACGCGAGACTTGATCTGCGTTGCTTTTTGCCAATTGGCCCGGCCCGTCCCAAAGCGAGTCTTCAAGACCCACACGCACGTGTCCTCCAAGCGTGGCTGATTGAGCACCAATGCTCATCTGCTGCTTTCCTGCTGGAAGAACCGACCACTGATAGTCATCTCCGAAGAGACGATCAGCTGTGCGCCGCATATGCAGGACGTCCTCGGGGTGCCCGCCGATACCGCCCAAAATGCCGAAAACCGATTGGATCAAAAACGGGGGTTTGATGAGGCCACGATCAATGAAATGTGCTGCGGTGTAGAGATGCCCAATGTCATAGCATTCGATTTCAAAACGGGTACCGTTCTCACTGCATGACTCGAGGATGTGGGCTATGTCGGTAAATGTGTTTTTGAAAATGCGGTCATGGCTGCCGGCGAGATATGGTTCCTCCCAAGCGTGTTTGAACTCCTTAAACCGATTGAGCATTGGGTAAAGACCCATGTTCATCGTGCCCATGTTCAGCGAGGCCACTTCCGGTTTGAACTGATGTGCTGGACGAAGTCGATCTTCAAGCGACATTGTCGGTGCACCACCTGTAGTCAGGTTGATCACCACATCGCTAGCCTCTTTGATAGCCGGCAGAAACTGCTTAAACAGTTCCGGATCCTGAGAGGGGCTGCCATCAATTGGGTTACGAGCATGTAGGTGAACAATTGAGGCGCCAGCCTCAGCGGCACCAATCGCCGCTTCGGCAATTTGACCTGGTGTTACCGGCAGGTAACGAGACATGGAAGGTGTATGAATTGCGCCGGTGACCGCGCAAGTGATGATGACTTTACGAGCCATGATGACCTCCTGGTTACTTTTATTTTGGTGTTCAGGATGAAGTGATGCCGTCAGGAATTTGGTGCTTGACGCTTGTGCGCAGCGAGAGCCATAAGGCGGCGGTCACGCCAAGCGGATCGCAATGCAATGCCTTCAAGTTCAAGTTTTTGGCGGCGCTCGTCATGTACTTTGGCGACTGCTGATTCCGACCAGTCAAAAGCATTTTCGGAATTGATCGTTTCGCGATTTTGCTGACCGTAGCGTTTGGCATAGTCAGATACGCCGGCAGGGGCGTTGAGATCGATGGTTTCGAAGGGGCCCATAAATGACCAGCGGAGGGCGAGTCCATCTTTGAGTACCCGATCAATATCCTCAGAGCTAGCAAAGCCTTCCTCATGCAATTTGAAGCATTCGTTGAGGACTGCGGCTTGGACTCGGTTCAACAAGAAGCCGTGGATCTCTCGGGATAGAACGACAGGGCTCTGCCCTGCTGCGGTGTAGATCTCATGCGCTCGAATCATCACTTCAGATTCTGTCCACGGCGCAGGGCAAAGCTCCACAAGAGGAACTAAGTAAGGTGGGTTGGTAGGGTGTGCAACTACGCAGCGCCCCCGACCTGGTAGATCTTTAGTGAACTCGGAGGCCGGTACCCAACTCTATGGGGCAACCTGCTGTCGTTGCTGGCCAACCACTATGAATACGCCGCGACGCTGGGGGAACTGGTGCTGCAAGCTGACCGGGTATCTACCGCGCAGAACATCGGAGCCAATCCCACCAAGGCACTACAGGCGCCCACTCGGTCGCTTCAGCATCACCTGCTGACTGGCTTACGCCATCTTGTGAAGAACGAGTTCAAACTCAACCAGCCCGGGGCTGCTGCCCACTCGATAACTGTCCCATCATGCTGCGTGCTTCCCTGCTGGCCAATGTAGAGATTTTGCCGCTAGCCAGACAGGGGAGCTACTTTTTCAACAGAATCGGTCGATTGCAGTCCTTCGCGACAGGCAAAAAACGGCCCAGAGTGTGTAAAACCACCTTCGTGATGGCAATGGCCATCAGACCTGATGCGCACTCGCGGTCGATCGTCTTACCGCTCACCGACATCGGCAAACCGGAGGCCAGAGCCGACAAGCGCGCCGGATTGATCGCCGCGGTGCCACTTTGCATCGCCGTACCCAGCACCAGATCCTCGATCTGCGCCGGCTCGATACCGGCACGCTCAACGGCGGTACGAATGGCGATGGCCGTCATGCTGGGGGTCTTGAGATCGTTGAACGCCCCCCGCATCGCCTTGGCGATCGGCGTACGGGCTGTGGATACGATCACGGCATCTTTCATGATTCAAGTTCCTTGTTCGAGGAAGGTAGGCAATCACACATCAACTCACTCAACACCCGGCGCAGGCGTTCAGGTATCGGGACCGGGCGTTGCTCACGTCGCTTGACAAAAACATGCACGAACCGCCCGACCGCACAGGCCAGTGGCTGCCCTTCACGGAATACCGCGAGCTGATAGTGCACAGAGCTGTTACCCAGTTTGCTCACCGCTAGCGCCACCTCGATACACTCCGGGAAAGCGACCGAAGCGTGGTAGTCGCAACTGGAACTGACCACGAGGCCGATAATCGGACCGTTATGGATATCCAGCCCGCCGTGCTCGACCAGCACGCGGTTCACGGCACTGTCGAAGAAACCGTAATAGACAACATTGTTCACATGTCCATAGATGTCATTGTCGTGCCAACGGGTGGTGATTGTGTTGAAGTGCCTGTAGCTATCGCGCTGCCTGAAGTCTGTCATCTGTAGGCAGCCTGATAGATCGCCAAGGCATCGGCTTCGCTGACTTCGCGAGGGTTGTTCATCAAAAGGCGTTGCTGTTGCATGGCATCCCTGGCCAGTTGCACCAGGCTCCCCTCATGAACGCCAGCTTCATGCAACGTGACTGGCAAGCCGCAGCGAGCCCCCAATTGCGCCAGTTCAGAAACAAATTGTTCGGCAAGACTTTGGCAATCGCCCGCCTGCAGCCTGCCTCCCAGTAATGGCACCGCCAATTCGGCATAATCCGCCACCGCTACGGGCAGGTTGAATCGCAATACATGAGGCAGTACCAGCGAATTCGCCAGCCCGTGGGGAATGTGGAAGTGCCCACCCAGCGGATACGCCAGGGCATGCACCGCCGCCACCGGCGCGTTCGCGAATGCCTGGCCGGCAAGACACGCACCCAGCAACATGGCCTGGCGCGCGACCAGGTTACTGCCGTTGTACACGGCCTGGTCGAGGTTGGCGGCCAAAAGCCGTAACGCCTCTCGCGCCAAGAGGCTGGACAGCGGATTGCGCTTGAGCTTGCTGGTGTAAGCCTCGATCGCATGCACCATGGCATCAATACCCGTCGCCGCCGTCACGGCTGGCGGCAGGCCTAACGTACAGACGGCGTCGAGCACGGCGAGATCCGGTAGCAACAACGGCGAGACGACGCCCATCTTGGTGGTGTCGCCGGTCGTGACGATCGCGATGGGCGTCACCTCCGAGCCGGTCCCGGCGGTCGTCGGCACCTGAATCAGCGACAGGCGCTGGCCCTTGGCTTTGTCGACACCATACAACTCGGTGATCGGCTGAGTGCACTGGGGATGCGCCAACAACGCGACAAGCTTGGCGACATCCATCGAGCTGCCACCGCCAAAACCGACGATCAGGTCAGCACCGAGTTGCCGTGCCCGACTCACGGCGTCCAGCACACACTTCTGGCCGGGGTCTGCGGTCACGTCACTGAATATCGCCACGGCAATTTCGGCAACGGTGAAACCCGGCAATACATCATCGAGCATTCCCAGGCGAGCAATACCCGGGTCAGTGACGATCAATACACGGCGCGCACCGCGCTCCCCGCACAGCTTGGCGAGGCGCTGCGCGGCGCCGGTTTCGCAGAGAATCTGCGCCGTAGTGGCAAAGCTGAAAGGCTGCATGTCAGCGACTCCTGATTTTTGTAATACGTCTGCAATCAGCAACTGAAGTCGCTCGCCGGCATCGCCATCAGGCAGTTTGCACCGCCCAGCAGTGACTCCCGGTGTGCGCTTGCTCGGGGTAATACGCGCCGCCAGTAGAAGTCAGCGGTCTGCAGCTTGGCTTGATAGAAGGCGCTTTCACCGGTCCCTTTCACCAGGGTTTCATTTGCTCGAACCGCTGCCTGCAGCCAGAGCCCGGCCAGGAGGACGTAAGCCGAATACGCCAGGAAATCCGCCGAGGCCCCACCGATTTCCTGCGGATCCCGCTGGCAGGCCTCGATGAGGGTCTTGGCCAACTCCCGCCATTCTTCCAGGCGCTGACGGACTGCAGCCGCCATGTCCTGCAACCGGGTTTGATGGGCAGCCGCATCGACGTGCTGAGCGAGCTCATCGATCAGCGCGTGCAATTCGGCACCGCCATCACCCATCAGCTTGCGCCGGACCAGGTCCAGCGCCTGGATGCCATTGGTGCCTTCATAGAGCTGGGTGATGCGACTGTCACGCATCAACTGCTCCATACCCCATTCGCGAATGTAGCCATGGCCGCCATACAGTTGCACGCCGAGGCTGGCAACTTCCTGGCCGACATCGGTGAAGAAGCCTTTGACGATCGGGATCAGTAGCGCAGCGCGGCGAATGGCTGCGCGACGATCCTCGGGCTCTGGCGCACTGTGTTCCAGATCCAGTTGTCGTGCGGTGTATGCACCCAGCATCCGGCAACCTTCGGTGAGGGACTTCTGGGTCAGCAGCATGCGCCGCACATCCGGATGCACAATGATGGGGTCGGCGACTTTTTCCGGCGCCACGGCACCGGCCAGCGAGCGTGACTGCAGGCGTTCACGGGCGTACGCCAGGCCGCCCTGGAAAGCGGCTTCAGCGATCCCCAATCCCTGCAACCCGACCTGGAATCGCGCATCGTTCATCATGGTGAACATGCAGGACAGGCCCTGGTTTGGCTCACCGACCAGCCAGCCCTGGGCACCGTCGAAATTCATGACGCAGGTCGATGCGCCCTTGATGCCCATCTTGTGTTCCAGCGCGCCACAGCTGAGCTCGTTGCGTCGGCCATCGCTGAGGATTTTGGGCACCAGGAACAGGCTGATGCCTTTCACGCCGGCCGGGGCATCGGGCAAGCGTGCCAGCACCAGATGAATGATGTTGTCGGTCAGGTCGTGCTCGCCGCCGCTGATGAAAATCTTGCTGCCGGTGATGAGACAGCTGCCGTCGGCGTGAGGCTGCGCGCGGGTGCGCAGCAACGCCAGGTCGGTGCCGGCCTGAGGCTCGGTAAGGCACATGGTGCCGGTCCATTCGCCACTGACCATCTTGCCCAGCCAGGTTTGCCTGAGCGCTTCGCTGCCATGGCGGTGCACCGCCAGGACCGCGCCTTCGGTCAGCCCTGAATAGATTCGAAACGACAATGACGCCGCCATCAACATCTCGTGGACACAGGCCGACGCCATTTGCGGCAAGCCTTGCCCCCCGTAGGCCATCGGCCCGGTCATGCTCGCCCAACCGTTGTCGACGTATTGACGATAGGCCTGGCGAAAGCCATCCGGCGTGCTGACTTCAGTGCCGAGCAATTGGCAGCCTTGCTCGTCGCTGTTGCGGTTGAGCGGGGCTATCACCTCTGCGGTGAAGCGCCCCGCCTCTTCCAGGATGCCGTCAAGGGTGTCGCGGTCCAGGTCCAGACCCAGGTGTTGGCAGTGCCCGGTGACATCGAACATTTCATGCAATACGAAGCGCATATCGCGCAGCGGTGCCTGGTAGTTCATACGCGACCCTCCCCGACATCGGCAAAGCGTTTGCCGTTGGCCATCAATCGGGGGATCAGACGGGCGGGATGCCAATGCTCGCCGAAAAGACCTTGCAGACGTTCCAGTCGAGTCAGCAGGGAATTCATGCCCTGCTCATCCGCCCAGCTCATCGGTCCGCCGGTTTCAATCGGAAAGCCATAACCGTTGAGCCAAACCTGGTCGATGTCATGGCTGCTGGCCGCAATGCCTTCTTCGAGGATTTTCGCGCCCTCATTGACCAGTGCCAAAAGGCAGCGATCGAGGATTTCCCGTGCGTCGATCTCGCGGCGGCGGTAGCCCAGCCCCTGAGAAACCTTGAGCACCCATTCGTCCACCAGTGGGTCATGCTCGGCCTGTCGACTGCCGGGAGCGTAGCGGTAGTATCCCGCACCGGTTTTCTGTCCCAGGCGGCCGAGTTCGCACAAGGCGTTGTCGACTTGCACCAAGGGCGCGTCCATGCCCTGCCCGGCCAGGTGACGCGCGCGCCACTCCAGATCGATGCCGACCACGTCATACATGCGGAACGGGCCCATGGCGAAACCAAATTGCTGCAGCGCCTCGTCCACCTGCTGAGGTAATGCGCCCTCCAGGAGTAATTTTCGCGCCTCGGCCACATAGCTGCGCAGCATGCGATTGCCGATGAAACCGGGGCAGTTGCCCGCCACCACCGCTACTTTGCCGGTTCGCCGGGCGAGGCTGCGTGCCACTTCGAGCACTTGGCTGTCGGTGTCCTTGCCGCGAACGATCTCCAACAGCTTCATGATGTGGGCAGGGCTGAAGTAATGCAGACCCAATACCTGCTGTGAACGCCCGGTGACTGCCGCAATCGCGTCGATATCCAGCGCCGAGGTGTTGCTGGCCAGAATCGCCGCGGGCTTGAGGTGCGCGTCCAGTGCGCGGAAGATTTCCTGCTTGAGCTCCAGGCTTTCGTACACCGCTTCGATCACCAGGTCCGCCTCGGCCAGTGCCGCGTAACTTTGCACAGGGCGTACTCGCTGGAAGTTGGCGTCAGCTTCGACCTGAGTGATGCGCTGCTTGCCAACCTGCTGCGACCAGGTTTGTTCAATCATCGCCAAGCCCGCGTCGAGTGCCAGGGTATTGCTCTCCAGCCACAGCACCGGCAACCCGGCGCTGGCCAGACTGATGACGATGCCCCGGCCCATGGTGCCCGCGCCGATCACGGCGACCTGCTGAATATTGGAAGGGGTGTTCACACGCGGTGCTCCTGCATTGGGGAAAATGAACAGCCGTCACCCTAAGCAGGCTTCAAGTATTTTTGAAATTTCATTTTCATATGCCATATATTCCGAGCATGAATACTTCAAACTTTGATCTGAACCTGCTGCGCGTGTTCGACATGTTGCTGCGTGAGCAGAATGTCTCGCGCGCAGCGCAACGCCTAGCGTTGACCCAACCCACGGTGAGCAACGCCTTGGCGCGCTTGCGCGATATGCTGGGCGACCCCCTGCTTGTGCGCGTCGGTCGGCGCATGTGCCCGACGCCTCGAGCGCTCGCGCTGGAAGGACCTATTCGCGCCGCCTTGCATCAAATCGAGCAAACACTGTCCACCGGTGACGCGTTCGACCCACAGCGCAGCCATCGCCAATTGAGGATTGCCCTGACCGACTTTGTTGAACAACTGTGCATGCCGTCCTTACTGGCGGGCCTGCAGACGCAGGCGCCTCACCTGCGCATCGATGTTGCCCATCTGACTGCCAGCCTGCCCGCCGAGGCGCTGGATAGAGGTGAACTGGACATGGTGCTGGGCCGTTTTGACCACGTGCCAGCAAGGTTCACCCGCCAGCTCTGGCGCAGCGAAACACTGCGAGTCGCGGTGCGTCAGGACCATCCGTGTCTGAGTGATGGCCTGGACCTGCGGCGTTTCCTGCAATTGCGCCACGTGTGGGTCCATGGTGGCCAGACCCGAGGCATGGTCGACCAATGGCTGGCGGAGCAGAACCTCGTGCGACAGATCGTCTACACCACGCCCAATTATCTGCAAGCCGCGCACCTGGTGGCTGCGACCGAACTCTGTGTCGTGTTGCCGACGCAACTGGCACTGCAGTTCGCCCGGCTGCTGCCCCTGAAGCTGTATGAACTGCCGTTCGCGCTGCCGCCCTTTGATCTGGAGCTGGTACGCCTGATGCATCGTCAGCACGACCCGGCGCTGACTTGGCTTGAGGCGCAGATCCTGGCGATTCAACCGGGCTGAGCCACCCAATGCGATGGCTGGCATTCCGCTCTGGTATTGGCTACGGCCCGAAGCGCTCCCTACAGTGGATCGCCCAAACAATAACAAGGACTGCTCGGCAGCCATGTAAATCAAACAGGGAAGTGCCAAGCTCCTTTTCCAACAATCGAATTTTCCGGTTAAAGGAAGGGCTTTTTCAGTCCACTCTCGCTCTTAGTTCAAGCCGCGCCTCTTGGCCTGGTGCCAGCACTAGACTGTCCTCCAAGCATCTCGCAGCCTCGACGCACAGGAATTCCCTTCCTTCGACTCTGCTTACATCACTGAGTGGCATGCTACCCGGATGCCAAACTACAGTGTTCATATTACTCGCCCCATCAATACACAAGCGACGTTGCCAAACCGGGTCGCCGAGGTGCATCACTGCGCCTTGTCGGTAAGCTCGATGATGCTCATTCACTATTCTGACGGTTCCCTGCTGGGTAAACGCTTCCTGTGTGAACAGGTCATGTACCTGAGCACCATCGAGGCCATCCAGGGTGACTTCCAGAACATCCGCTACACGCCAGTACGCATGCAAGGCATGGCTCAGAAGACAGGGCTCCGAGTCACGGTGGCTAGTGATGAGTTGCAGATGGAGTTCATCACCCAATACTGCCTTCAGTTCCACTCGCCAATCGTGCAGTTCCAGACACCAATGCAGCTGGACCCCCTGACTGTCTGCTTGTTTTTTGATTAATTGCCAGTCGGTGAGCCGGGCCCAACCATGATGGGGCAAACCACGCTCTACAGGGTGGCGACCAAACCAAGGCCAACAGACTGGTACGCCCCCCCGAATTGCCCCAACTTTAGGCCAGCGTGTGGCACACCATAGCAGCGACCGTTCTCCACGCGGACGGAAATGCAAAAGCTGCCCACCCGTTCGGCTGAACACTGCTTCGCAACGCGGATGCTGAATCAGAAGAAGCTCGCGCCCCTGGTGCTCTGTCCAGCGAAAAAGTTGATGGTTGTTTGATCGCAGTAGTCGGATCAAAGCGTTTTCCCAATCGCACTCAAGCGATGGACCTGTAGGATGAGCGAGACTCACGATAAACTTCCCGCCACATTCACAATGGATACAACCCGCTCATTAAGCACGACTTTTCCCCGTAATTTCTTGCCAAAGCAGCCGCCAAACCTGCATTACTGGATATGACGTGTTGGCGCTGATCGACAATACGCCCATACATTTAAGTAGCTCGATAACACTGCTGAATCACGCCTTTTAAACGACAACCGCACGCTTGCCATGCTTCTTTGAGACAAAAAGACGCTGATTGAACAAAACCACATAGACTTGCACATCATTTTTCTTAATCAGTAACGGCGCGCAGCTCCACGTCAGTTTCGATAGTTTCGGATGATTGAGCGCATCGCCAGACAGATCAGGATCTACCTTTTGAAGCCCCAAAATGGGCACCGTAGGCTACACGCTTGGAATCAGCGAATACCGCTGCTTCGCAGTGCACTGGGCGTGAACTGCTTGCGGTTGAAATCAAGATCAAACTGGTAGGCGTTCTTCTGTTCATTGTAGAGAGCGTTTACCGCATAACGTCCGGACTGCACGTCGTAATGGGTCTCAGCATTAAACAATGGCATCTGCTGGTCATAGAAGAAGCTGGTATGCCCCTCGGAAACGCGCCACAGATTGCCACGACTGTCATACGCATCCGCTTCAGCGGCCTGCCAGCTGTCCTCATCGATGTACAGATCGCGCCGCGAGTAGACATGTCGCTGCCCCGGCTTGAGCGTGGCGGTTACATGCCAGACGCGGTGCAACTCGTAACGGGTGTGTTCGGGGTTCAAGTGACCCGGCTTAATGATGTCGTCATAGCGCAGCTTGGGTGAGCCCAACTGATAGGCATTGTAGGGAATGTACAATTCCTTTTTACCCACCAGCTTCCAGTCGAAGCGATCAGGGGCGCCGTTGAACATGTCGAAATCATCCGTGGTCCGCATACCTTCGGCATCCGGGCTGTCGTAGGCAACCTGAGGGGCACGCCGTACGCGACGTTGATCAGCGTAATACTGCCAGGCCATTCGCGGTTCCTCGACCTGGTTGATCGTCTCATGCACCAATCCTATATTGCCGGCCAAACGCACCGGGGACAGGACCTCCTGACGAAAGAAGTAGAGAATGTTTGCCATCTCACCCGGACTGTAATCGGACAACCCTTGCGGATAGGCCAGTTGCTGCTCGATCAGGCTCGGCGTAAAGCTACCGTCGACCTGCGGCGAGGCTTGCACCACCAGACGCTGGAAGGACTGCCCACGGTAGCGACCAATATGGTTCCAGACAACCTCCAGACCGTTCTGCGGAATAACGAAGGGCAATCCGCTGCTGCGATAATTCTGCAAGGCATCGCCATTGTTCTCCAAGTGGGTATCGACTGCATTCAGGCGGGTGCTGTCCAGGTACTTCTGCGGCAGGCTGACCGAACGGCGGCTTGGGTAAACCGGGATGCGATAGCTGTTTGGGTAGCGCTTGAACAAAGCCAACTGCCCAGGAGTCAGCCTGTCTTTATACTGCTCGACGTTCTGCGCTGTGATGATGAACAGTGGCTTGTCGGCGGCATAGGGATCCGGAAGAAAACCATTGGCGTCGCGCTGACTGACATCCTTGGGTAAACCGCCGGTCCAGGGCGGAATAGTGCCATCGGCATTACCGGTACGCTCGGCGCCGATGGGCGTAAGGTCCTTGTCGAGCCGGCTGATCTGATCGGCCGGCACCGCTGCCAGCGTCTGGGTGACGAGCAGGCTCAAGCCCAGGCCAATGGCCTGAGTCAGTTGGGTACAACTGATCATCAGGGGCTCCTTATCAGGTGTTTAGACGCTGGCACCACGGTTTGAGATTTGATTCACAGCATTGAGATACAGTTCGAACTTCCGAAGCCATTGCTGAATGTGCACCTGGCGCATCGGAATACTGATGAGATCAGAGTTCAAAGCACTAAACCTACACAGCAACCAAGGGACTAAACGGCACCTAGTTAGTCCCCTTCATTATCTCTGATGGCAAACCACATTATTGAGTACCAATTACTACTTCAAAACCGAATTCAACCATATAAAAAACAGCTGAATTCGGTAGACCCCTCACTTGCTATCGCTGCGAACGTGTGTCATCTGCATCTGGAAAATAAATCCGCCCCTCTTGCTCCGCCTTTAGCTTGGCCGGGGTATCTGCAAGTTGGTCGTTGAATCGGTCCAAGCGGTTAGGTTCAACCAGCCACTGATCGGGAAACGGTGCCGCACCCGGGCCTTCACGATGACGCCGCACCGCACCTCTTGAGTATCTCTCAGTGAACGGCACTACGTGCTTGCCATCGGCATTGGCCATTTGTTCGAACAATGCCTTGCGCAGAGCAGTCTTGGTTTCCAGATAACGTGGTTCATCGATCAGATTGTGCATCTCACGCGGATCACTTTCCAAATCGTAGAGTTCCTCGATATCCCATACACCCTGGTACTGGATGTACTTCATTTGATCGCGCTGGATCGCAAAAGTGGTTGGTGTCATCGGATAAGTCCATTCCCAGTAGTACTCGTAGACAAAGTCCGGGACTTTCCAATCCCCAACCGGTAGCCGGCCACTAGCTACCTTCAGTACACTTTGTCCTTCAAACTGAGGAGGCGCCTCAACACCCGCGACATCCAGGAGTGTCGGGGCAATATCCAGGTTACGCACCCTGACGGGATTGGTAACTCCCGCAGGAATCAGCCCAGGCGCATACACCACCAGTGGTACCTTTATCGAACCCTCATAAGCATTACGTTTGTCAATCAAACCATGGTCACCGATCAAATAACCGTTATCACTATAGAACACCACCATAGTGTTCTTTTCGAGGTTATTCTTCCTTAAGTACTCCATAATCCGACCCACACTATCATCCACGGGGGATAACGTGGCATAGTAATCTTTCAAGTAATCCGTCATCTTCACATTCGAGTGATAGAAAAAATCCAGACCGTGCCAACTGTTACGCTGATTCTGCACCCACATCGGTTTGCCGATCTTATTTTCCGGTGTATCGGCTGCGCTATCCGGCAGTTTAAAAGTGGCATTTTTATATTGCCCCTTATAACGCTCCGGCGGCTTCGGAAAGTTATGCACTGCTTTATGGCTGAGATAGAGAAAGAACGGCTTTGAAGTATCGCGCTCTCTCTCCAACCAATTCATCGCATAGTCGGTAAGTTCGTCCGTGATATAGCCCTTCTGAGGAACCACCTTGCCATCGATATTGAGCGTGTGCACGACCCCACTCTTCATCGCTGCAGGCGACAGGAAGTCAGTCGGGAAATAGTTCCCCTGCCCCTTGAAACTCACCCACTTGTCAAAACCTGGGCGCGGCTCGTCGGTTTCCGCCCCCATGTGCCACTTACCGATTAAGGCCGTCTGATATCCCGCCTGCTGCAAGTAACGCGGAAAGAAGGTCAGACCTTCCTCTGATGAATTATTGTTGTCGATCACTCCATGAGTCCGCGCCGTTTGCCCTGTCAAAATCGTCGCGCGGCTCGGAGAGCAAAGCGCCGAAGTGACCACAGCATTGGGAAAATAAGCCCCTCCCTTGGCTAATTGATCGATGTTGGGAGTCTGCAATTCTGACTGCAAGAAACCCATACCATCAAAACGCAAATCGTCGACCAGAATAAAGACCATATTGCGCGGTGGAGATTTTTTATCTGTTTCCCTTGCCAAGGTCATTGGACTGACACTAAGCATCGTAGCGAAAGCAGCGATAGCTACCCCCAGCAAATGTTTCCGCGGTTTCATGTTGTTTCCTTCTTCCGCCGTAACAACGTATTAGCAATCGAATGGGTTGCGATGCTGACCCAGATAACTACTTGTGTTCGTGCCTCCAGCCGACTCACCGTGAGCCGGCGGAGGGATCAATCGACGAAACGCTGTTCGACCAGGTCTGTCGTTGCCGTCAAAAGTAGCGCCTGCGCAGATTCGCCCAGCGCCACACGATATTCACCCGCATTAACGTGCCACTGATTAGACGCTGTATCGAAACGTGCTAGCAAACGTGGATCTGCCTTGACCGACACCTGACGAGCCTCACCTGGCTCTAGCTCCAATCGCTCGAAACCTAATAGACGAACTCGTTTGTCACCTGCCGCGTCGGTGAGGTAGAGCTGTGGAACATCGATACCCTTACGCTTGCCGGTATTCGTCACGGTGAAACTCGCCGTGATCGTCTCTCCCCCACTGACTTTAAGATCATCGAAAGCGAAACTGGTGTAGCTCAGACCATGACCAAAAGCGAACAGGGGTTTCTCATCCTTCTTTGCAAACCATCGATAGCCCACTTCGGCCCCTTCGGAATAGTTGACCGTCAGCGGGGTGCCGAACGGCGTACCGAAGCCTGGAAGTTCAGGTCGTGGTGTTTGTCCGATATCTGCTGGAAACGTCATCGGGAGATGGCCGGATGGATTGACCTGGCCGGTTAGAACTTCGGCGATCGCCTGCCCTCCCGCCTGCCCTGGGTACCAAGCCTCGACAATTGCCTTAACTTTGGTGTGCCATGGCATGGCCACCGGATTGCCGGTCTGCAGAACAACTATGGTATTGGGATTGGCGCTGGCAACGGCGTCAATCAACGCATCCTGACCAAAAGGCAGGGACAAATCAGGACTATCGAACCCTTCAGCCTCGTGGCGCGTTGCGAACAAGACGACTACATCCGACTGCTTGGCGAGTATGGCGGCTTCCACGGGAAAAGCGCCTGAATCATAGGTAATGCTAGCCTTCGGCATAAGCTTCTGCAGCTCCGATTTAGGAGCCGAGGGGAGGAAACTCTGTTTCCGTTGGTTCGCCATCAACCCTTGTCCACCCACAGGTATGACCGTGGCAAAGCCGCCCCGCGGGATTACTTGACTCGAACCAGCGCCGGACAGAACGCCGGTGTCCGCCAAGCCACCGATTACCGCGATACGCATCGGCTTTTCGCTTTGAAGAGGCAATACTGCTTCGTTCTTCAGCAAAACGATCCCCTGTCTCGCCACCTCAAGTGCAATCTGGTTATGCTGATCCAGATCGATAGGAGTTTCTTTGACCGGCTTGTCGACCCCCACTGCGTAAATCGAGCGAAGGATCCTTTGCACCATATCCGAGAGACGCTTATCCGGTAGCTTGCCTTCGGCATGGGCGGCTTGAAGCGGTTCGTTGAACCACTCCTGACCCCAGGCAAGCTTGTCCAACTGGGCCCCGGATTCCTGATCAAGCCCCTTAAGTGCATAGGACCAGTCCTGAACGGCCCCCCAGTCGGACATGACCCAGCCCTTATACGCCCAGCTCTTTTTCAACACGTCATTCAACAGATGTTCATTACCACAGGAATACTCGCCGTTTACCTTGTTGTAGGCACACATGATCGATCCGGGCTGGGCCAGTTCTATCGCCATTTGGAAAGCCAAAAGATCAGACTCTCGATGTTCAGCCGCATCGATCACGGCATTGAGCCAATGCCTGTTGGTTTCGTTGCCATTCAGTGAGAGATGCTTGACCATAGAGATCACTCCTTCACTCTGGGTACCATTGATCGCACCGGCGGCAATACGCGCACTGAGCAGAGGATCCTCCGAGATGTATTCGAAGTTTCGTCCATTGCGCGGATCGCGTGCCAAATTCATGCCTCCACCGAGCAGTACATTAAAACCTTTGGAACGAGCCTCTCTCCCCAGCATCGCCCCTGCCACTTTAGCGAGCTCCGGATTGAAGGTCGCCCCTAAAGCGAGTCCCGCCGGCAATGCCGTCGCTGAGTCACCTGTTCTGAAGTTGTGGGGGTTGGTCACTCCCAAGCTGGCATCAGTCATGGATAACGCAGGGACACCCAAGCGCGGCACACCTGGTACATAGCCCGCACCGACCGGCACCTCATCTGAAACCCGCTTATCCCTCCCTCCGAACACAAGATGGACAGGCATAAGGCTATAGAGGAGCGAATATCGCTCTGCATTGGTCATTTTCTGCTCGGTTTTACGGGCTCGATCATCCGCTGACGAATCTTGTTGGGCTGAAGCGGCAAGCCCAGCCTGGGTGAACGACAGCAATAGGCTTGCACTGACTGCAAGGCCGGTCTTCTTATTATTTTTCTTCAACATGAACGCTCCCATACTTGATGTATCGATGCGATGAACGCTTTCGATAAGCGAACACCCGACCGTCACCCCCATCCAGGGATGTTCGACCATTTATGAAATGGCCACGCAGCGACCATCCCTTTTTCTCTTCTATTGCTTCAGGCTATGACGGCGCACGCCAGACACAGCGAAAACCAACATGACAAGTTGAAGTGTCATCGGCTTGCGGAATACGCGCGGCGGGGCGATATCGCTGGCAATAGTTCGGTGCGCAAAGATGCGATCCGCCTTTGACCACCTTGCGACCTATGCGTAGGTTGGGAGTATCGGGGTCGTAGCTGTCCTCTTCCCGACCACCACGCGGATTGCTTGGTACGCAACAATGCGCAGTCGGCGGCAATCCTGCCGAGGGCGATGCAAACCAGTCGGCTGTCCACTCCCATACGTTACCGATCATGTCGAACAGACCGTAGCCGTTGGCCGGGAAGGTCCCTACCGGCGAGGTCCTTTCCCAACCATCTAACAGTTGGTTCTCAACGGGGAAGCGGCCTTGCCAATAGTTTGCAAGCATCCGTCCATCCGGGGCGAGACAGTCACCCCAGGCGAAGTCAAATCCATCGTTGCCACCGCGAGCCGCATATTCCCATTCGGCTTCGGTCGGCAACGCTTTACCAGCCCAGGCAGCGTAAGCTTCAGCATCCACATAGACGATATGTACGACCGGATGGTCTTCCAGTCCTTCAATCGAGCTTCCCGGACCCAGTGGTTCTCGCCACCAGGCGCCGAAACGGAAGATCCACCATTGCGCCGGGCTCACCAGGTTCACGGAAGGCTTCGGCGGCACAAAAACCAGCGAACCAGCTTTAGCCATCTCCAGTGGCATACCGGGATAATCCTCAGGATCCGGCGCGCGCTCGGCGAAGGTCTTGTATCCAGTGGCCTCCACGAAGATGGAGAACTGTCGATTGGTGACCGGTGTAGCATCGATCCAGAATTCATCGACATGCACTTTGCGGACAGGTCGCTCTTCAGGATAGAAGCGATCAGAACCCATTCTGAAAATGCCACCGGACAGATAAACCATGCCTTCCGGGGGACTGGTGTGCATTACCATGTACTGCCTCTCCTATCTTCATTACGCAATGTCAGGTCCCATTTTTTCAGCGGTTCTTTGCGCTGAGCGAACTCAATGAACTCGTCCGTTTAGATACAGACCTGATGAGCACGTGTCGATGGCTTCGCCAGAGCCTGGCGCATGCCCTGGTCGCTCAGCGAACACCATCTTGGCGCAGCTTCCCAGGCGAGAAATCCGCCGGAGACAAAGATGCATTGAAGTCAAACGGCACCTCCTCGTTAGCCAAGCCGCCGATGTTGTAACGCCCGGAAATCAGGTCATACGTCGCCCCGCCCGTCACCCACACCAAAGGCTGGTCGTAGTAATTGATGGTGTTAGCTTCAGCGACCCGCCAAATTTCGCCGCGATTGTCGTAGTGGTCGGCTACTACGATCTGGTATGTGTCTTCGTCAAGGAACAGATCGCGTTGTTTGTAAATGTGCCGCTGGCCTTCCTTCAGCACACCACGCACATGCCATACCCGGTGTAACTCGTAGCGCAAGAGCTCTGGATTTACATGACCAGGTTTAATGATGTCGCTGTACTTACTCGTCTTGGAAGCAAGGCGGAAACTGTTGTACGGAACATACATTTCCTTTTTGCCAATCAGTTGCCAGTCATAGCGATCAGGCGCCCCGCTGAACATGTCGTTATTATCGATAGTCGTCAGTCCGTCATTCGACGGGTTGTCATACGCAATCTGCGGTGCGCGCCGAACTCGGCGCTGACCTACTGCATAGTTCCATGCCAAGCGTGGCGTATTCACTTGGTTGACGGTGTCATGCACCAGTGTTATTTCACCAGCCTGACGTGCCGGCGCAAGAGTCGACTGCAACGTGTACACCAGAATGTTGCCGTTACTCTTGCTGTTGTCGGTGACATCCTGATTGAACAGAATAATGTCCGACAGTTTCTTCATAACATAGTCGCCGTTGATCTGTGGTTGTGCGCTGGCGAAGTGGCGCTTAATACCCACACCCCGGTAGCGCATCAGATGATTCCAGAGCACCTCCAACCCCGAATGCGGGATAGGAAACGGTACGACATTCTTGGCATCGGCAACACCATTGCCGTCCTCCACAAGTCTGGCGTTGAGTGCATTGAGTTTGACCGCTTCGTACACACTCTCTGGATAGGAAGCCGAACGACGCGTCGGATACACCAACAATTTCCAGGTTTTCGGATAGCGTTTTAGCATTGCCATCTGACCGGGACTGAGCTTGTCGGCGTACCTGTCGGCATTGGCTGCGCTGATCGTAAGCAACGGCTTGTCGGCGACAAAAGGATCCTTGTAGCCCACCACAGAATCGTACGCGTCGACACGCTTGGCCAGACCACCGTCCCATGCAGGGATAGTTCCTTCAGTATTGCCCGCCCTCTCTCCCCCTATCGGGGTGAGATCCTTGCCGAGTCGAGCAGCCTGAACGGCATCTACATGGGCATATGCCATCGAAGATGCCAGCAAAGCGGAAATCAACACGCCGGTAGACAGAAATTCCAATCTGAACATGATAGGCCCTCAAAAACTATATTTAACATTGAAGGAAAGGTAATCACGATCACCAGTAGCACCGCCGGTGTAGTCGACATACCGAACACCGAAAGAGAGCGCGTCCAGGTAACTCGCGTCGACCGCTACCGAAGTACTCCACGCTCGCTCGCTGAGACCGTTGGTTAAGGTGGGCGCAACACCATTGAATGCTCGAGCATGGCTCAACGACGGAATGACGTTGATCCCCCTGAACACGTCGTTGTAAGTCATTGAGGCACTGGCGGTCGCTCCATAAGCGCTGCTTGTAACATCCCCGTAGGCCAAATCGGTTTCGATTCCCATCACCCGGTTAGCCACCAGTTCGGCGATGTAAGTCGTCGAGTTGGAACCCAGCACTCCACGTCCGGTTCGGATAGTCCCAAGCGAAGCCTGATACATATCCTTCTTTCGGTAGTTCTCGACCCTGGTCCCGAAGGGGGGACCTGCCGGATCAAGCAGCGCCGCCGCTAAAATAGTGCCGGTTGTCAGGCTGATGGGTGCATCGGGCTGATAGCTCACCTCGCCAAAAAGCGATTGCCCACTGAAAATGTTTTCGCCCCCAATGGTGGTATTGAAACTGAGGCCATACAGCTCGCGATTTTCCAGATACTCGGCATAGTAGGTCCCAGTACTAGGAACAGGCTGGCCGCCTAACCTGCGGGAAACGGTCGCGCCAAGCCGCGGTAATTGATCGCTGAAACGCAGGTAATACAGTCCAAACTCAGTGTCATTAAGCTCTGGTGCAAACCATCGCAAGGCGACACCAAACTGCGCAGCCGAGTCCGCTTTAATATCCGGCGCTCGCGGGACGAACAAAAAGGGAGAAGCGCCGGGAACAGAGGGGTTATCGAATGCGCCAACCGCTAGATAATCACAGCCTTCGTCGAAAACATCTGTTGTCGAAAAATAGGAGCCACAGGGGTCAAGCTTGGTTTTATCGTTAGCCCAAGCTGGCTGATAGTAACTTTCAAATGTGAGACTTTCGCTTAACTGATAAGAGGTATAGATCTTGAAGGTCGGCATCAACGACTCTTTTACCTCCGACCCTGGAGCGCGCAGCGCATTGAGGTCGAGGGGATTGCTCGCATTAATACCGTTGCGATAATACAGCCCCTCGCCCCAGTTAATGACTTGACGCCCAACTCGAGCATTGAGACTACGTTCACCGAACATCCAGCTACCGTACACAAACGCATCTAATAACTCTACGTTGGATCCGGCTTCATCTAATCCACCCGCTGTTATTTGCCGATGCCGACGATTGTCGTCCATCAATTCGAAATCGTAGAAAGCACGTCCACGCAAAAAGAGTCCGTACTGATCCTGCCACTTCAATCCTAGCTCTGAGACGACCTTTGCCACTTCAGAAAATAACTCTCCCTTCTTGAAGTTTAAGTCGCCATCATCGGAATTGATTCGCTTAGCGTTCGTTCCAGTGCCGCCGTTAGCGGCAGCAATCAACTTCTTGTCCTGTCCCTCGGCGCGGTAGTTGACGCCATAAGAAATGGTTGTATCGAGAGATCCCCCCCAGTCCCCAGAACTGAATTGATAAGCGTGTACAACTGAGAGCGGCAGCGCGACAAGTATCGCCACAACAGCTGTGGCCCAATTTGGGCAATTACCGCTTCGCCGATTTGGAATCGCTCGTATGGAGCCAGAGGACGGCCTGCATCCAATTGCATTCATCTTCACCACCTTTTTTCTTGTTGTTGTAATTCCGGCGATTCACGCACGAACCTGACCCATTGGCCTCTTGATTGCTCTGCTAGTCCTCGAAGGGACCAAATCAATTACTTGGACGCTTTTAGAATCCGATCGAAACCTGGCTCTGCCTTGGCGACCGATTGCTCGAAATCCTGGGCACTACGCAACAGACGTTCGACGATGGCTGGCTCATTGGCCGCCTGATCATATTTTTCACCTGGGTCGCGACCCAAGTGGTAAAGGGTCGGTTGGGGAAGCTTTCCATTTCGTCCACCGAAATGTGAACTCGCCTCATAGATATTGAGTTTCCAATCACCGTCTCGCCAGGCCATCAGCTTGCCGCCCAAGTAATAAGGCATCGTGTGGCGCGGACTATCCTTCCCGCCTGTGAGAGTTACAGAGAGATCAATACCATCGAGTTCAGCGACGGGTAACTTGGCGCCGGCCATCGCCACGAATGTGGGGAGCAGATCGTAGGTAGAACCAATGCCATGCACTACAGAAGGCTTGATGGTACCCGGCTGCCAGAACAAAGCCGGTACCCGTACGCCCCCTTCATAAGTGGACTTCTTGCCCTCACGCAGAACACCTGCCGAGCCAGACAGTGCCTCGAACCATAACCAAGGGCCGTTGTCGCTCACGAACACGACCAGCGTATCCTTGTCGTTTCCACCACTTCGCAATGCCTCGAGTACTCGACCGACACTGTGATCAAGTTCCGCGATGGCATCCCCAATACGTCCGCCCTTGCTCTTGCCCTCGAACTCGGGCCCGGCGAAGTGCGGTAAATGCGGCTTTTCGTATCCGACCCAGACGAAAAAGGGCTGATCGTGTTTCTTGCCCACGTAATCGACGACTTGATCTGTCAATCGACGGTTGTAGGTTTTCTGGTCGATAGGACGCTCCAGTTCCTGGTCTTCGTAGCGAGCGTCAGTACCCGTCCCTACCCGCTTGCTGCTGATGAGCGGGGTATTCCACAACTCACTCTTAGGCTGGCTGAAACTCGCAGTTGCCTGGGCAAGGTATTCGCCAAAGATTTTCTTGAGCGGCTCACCGCTCATTGCTCGCTTCCGTAGTTGTTCATTAGTCACGCCGCCAACGAAATAAGCATCGTTGGACATAGGCGTTCCCCACCATTCATCGAATCCAACCCTGGTCGGATAGGCCGCTGCGGCATCTCCCAGATGCCACTTTCCAAACAAGGCAGTGCTATAGCCATTACCCTTCAGCACTTGGGCGATCGTGGCCTCCTTGTCCAGGAAGCTGTTCGGGTCATTCTCGACCACCACCGAATTGCTCACACCATAAAGCCCTGTTCTGGTTTCGACCCGCCCCGTGAGCATGGCACCACGGCTCGGCGAGCAGATCGGCGAACTCACATAGAAGTCGGTCCAGCGCTGGCCCTCTTGCGCCATGCGATCGATATTCGGAGTTTCGAACACTGGGTTGCCGTAGCTGGAGAGATCACCCCAGCCCATGTCGTCGGCAATCAATAGGACAATGTTTTGTCGCGCGGAGCTTGGCGCAGCCGGGGAAGCCTGGGCTTGCATCACCGCACTCAGGGCGCAGAAACCCAATGTTGCGACCACGCAACACCTTTTGCGAAATGGCAGAAGCTCACCTGAGACAGGACGCGAGGGAAATGTGATGTCTTTCATCGCTGGAACCTTTTAATTATGGCGCTAAGCCGCTCAACTGATGCATCACCTGATTGCTCCCTGCAGCAGCGTTCAAGCTCTGAAGCAATCGGAACAGATCACGCCTTTTTTGTTGTTATGGTCACTTTCCAGGTCTGCCCTGGCCGTCTACCACGTGCTCCGCTAAGGAACCATGGCTGTCTTGCAAGAAAAATTTATCCGACTGGATAAATATGTCGATTGTCGTGTACATTGTCAACATCTGGAATGGCGAGTAAAAACGCTTAGCCAAGGTGAACGACCATCAGAAGGAAAGTCGCAATGCACGTGCCTCGGGTTACAAAACAGGACCGAAGCGAGCAGACTCGCGCACACATCCTGGAAATAGCGCTCGAAGAGTTCTCCTCCCATGGCTTTGAAGCGGTCAGCCTCAGGGACATTGCTGACCAGGCGGGAGTAAATCACGCGATGATTCGCTACTACTTCGGCAGCAAGGATGCGCTCTGGAAGGAAAGCGCTACTTACCTGTTCCAACGTCTTCGTGAAGAGTTGCCTCCGCTCGATCTATCCTCCGGGGATAAAAATCTCGACGACCTCAAGGAATACGTGCGCAACTATGTTCGATACTGCGCACGCCATCCCGAGCACGCGCGGCTGATGGTCCAGGAATCCATCACTGGATCCGAGCGTTTGAAGTGGGTCGCGCAAACCTTCATCCGACCAGCCCATGAAAGCACGCTGCAAATGATTACCGATGCCCAGCAAGGGAACGGTATTGGCAATATCGATCCCTTGATGCTTCTGTACATGATCGTCTCGGTTGTGCAGATGCCTTATCTGCTGACGGCAGAATTGAAGTACACCCACGGTCGCGATGCACTGGCACCAGAAGCCATCGAAGCCCACGCCGATGCTGTGATATGGCTCTTTTTTCGGACCTGAACAGACCCCAAAGTGCCGCTCTGTTTGTAACCATGCCGTGACGCTTCCAAGGCAATTTTTTACAAGCCGAAAGGTAAGCTGTGATTACGGTCAGTGCGACGCTAGCGCTCGTTTTTAGTGTCGACAGAGCAAGCGCGCCAATCTACAGGCTGCTGGAGGCCACCGAATGTTAGCAGTAGAGTTTTTCAATAGTGGTAGTAGCTACCACTTCAACTGTGTTTCAACTATCAAACAACCATAAGAGGGAAGGATCATGAATATTTCCAAAATTACCGGGGCGATGTTGCTTGTTATGGGACTTTCGCTTCAGTCGATGGCGTTCGCCGAAAACACGCCAACGTACAGCACAACGACAACGCCAATAAGCGAATTGCTGGATAATCCCAAGACACGTGTGGTGATGGACCGCTATTTCCCTTCCCTGGCAGATCATCCGCAAGCGAGTATGTTTCGTGGAATGACTTTAAAAGATATTCAGCCGTTTTCCGACGGACGTATCCAGGATAAGCAGCTCGAAGCGGTTGATCATGACTTGGCTAAATTGAAGTAATGGATGAGTTTATCCTCATTGCGCCGTCAACTTTGATGCGTGTGTAAACATCCCACTTTCGATGATGTCCCGATTATGTGGTGCGCCACATAATCGGTGGACGGCACTGACCCAGATGACAACATTGATGCAATGTGCGACGGTAACGGAGCGCCGCGCCTTTATACAAATCAAACTCACCGCGCTCAGCTTCGGACTGGTACGACCCTCGACCACAAGCAGTCACCATCCATCTCTCACCTTCACCGCCACCCTTTAAAACGGACTCACGCAGACTACAAAATCGGGAGACTCCGAACTATGTTTCCCTTGTGATGTGGGCAGTCACGAGCAGACAAGCAGGTTTGAACCTGGATAACAGAGATTTTCGCTACATAACCGACCAAATGCAGGATTTCAACTTATTGAATTTTCTGTTTAAAGAAAGCTGCATGGCTCATAGCCATAGCCATAGCCAATACGCAACAGATTTTTGTACTGTCGTTTCGCTTTCTACAACAATAATAAAACGGACTTGCTTATGATCAAAAAGACGTTGTTCGTACCGCTCACCAGCGGTCTTTTGTCTCTGGCTTGTGCTCAAGCGATCGCAGATCCTTCTCCCTATTCCAATTTTGTCGTGTTCGGTGACAGCCTCAGCAGTTCCGGGCAGATCGTCGATCCCGGCGGTTCCGCAGGAGCGACTTATCGCGCTACCAACCGCACGGGCCCGGTCTACCTGGATGGTAGTGGGGAAGAGTACTCCGCCGTCGCCCCGCAAATATTGGGAGCCAAACTGGGGTTCTCGGACGATCAGCTCGCTGGCTCGACTTCGGCCACCCGCGGCAGCGAAGGTCTGCCTGATGGTAACAACTGGGCGGTCGGCGGTTATCGCACCGACCAGATTCTCGATTCGATTACCACTACCTCGACCGCCGGCGACCGTAGCCGCCCCGGTTATCTGGCGTCCAACAACTTTCGCGCCGACCCGCACGCCCTCTACTATCTGACGGGGGGCGCCAACGACTTCTATCAGGGCGGTGCCACCAGTCTCGATCAAGCCGACGCAGCGGCCGACCGCCTGGTCGACAGCGTGCAAGCTCTGCAACAGGTAGGTGCACGCTACATCATTGTCTGGCTGCTACCGGATCTCAGCCTGACTCCGTTGATCAACGGCAGTCCGCTGCAGGCGTTCACCTCGCAGCTCAGCAACCGATTCAACACCGAGCTGGTTCGGCAGTTGCGGACGGTCGATGCCGAAGTCATCCCGCTCAACATTCCGGCGCTCTTGAAGGAGGGCTTTTCCAATCCGGCACAATTCGGCCTGGCGACCGACCAGAACCTCATGGCCACCTGTTTCAGCGGCAAAGGCTGCATGGAAAACGCCCGCTATGGCATTCACAGCGCCACGCCGGACCCGACCAAGCTGATCTACAACGACTCCGTGCATCCCACCGAAGCCGGGCAGCGCCTGATTGCCGATTACGCGTATTCCCTGCTGGCTGCGCCGTGGGAGCTGACCCTGCTGCCGGAAATGGCCCAGGGCACCGTGCGCGCGCACCAGGATGAATTGCGCAATCAGTGGCTGGCCGATTGGGAAAACTGGCAAGGTGTCGGCCAATGGCGAGCCATTGTTTCCGGCGGCGGACAGCATCAGGACTTTGACGGTCAGGACAGCGTGGCAAGCGCCGATGGCAACGGAGCCAACGTGAACATCGGTGGCAGCTATCGTCTTGACGATGCCTGGCGTGTTGGTCTGGTGGCGGGTTTCTATAACCAGAAACTCGAAGCCGGCAACAATGACTCCGACTACAAGCTCAACACTTACCTGGGCACGGCATTCGCCCAGTATCAGCAAAACCGGGTGTGGGCCGATGCGGCGTTGACGGCCGGGCATCTGGATTACGACAGCCTCAAGCGTAAATTCCAGCTGGGCGTCAACGAACGCGGCGAAAAAGGCGATACCAGCGGCTACGTCGAAGCCTTCAGCGCACGCGTGGGTTACGACATTGCGCAACAAGCCAGCAGCCCCTGGCACCTGTCGCCGTTTGTCAGCGCCGACTTCTCCAAGGTACAAGTCGATGGCTACTCGGAGGACGGAAACAATTCCACGGCGCTGACCTTTGCCGATCAGGAGCGTATTTCCCGGCGCCTGGGCGCTGGCCTGCAGGGCAAATACCAGATCACCCCGCAAACCCAGGTGTTCGGCGAAGCGGCAATCGAGCGCGAGTACAACGACGACACCCAGGATGTAGACATCAACCTCAACAGCCTGCCGAACAACCAGTTCACGCTGGAAGGCTACACCCCGCAAAGTCACTTGCAACGTGTCAACCTGGGGGTGAGCCACAACCTCACCAAGGACCTGGCACTGCGCGCCAGCTACAACATCCGCAAGGACGACGACTTCACCCAACAAGGTATCAATGTCGGAGTCAGCCTCGACTTCTAAACCGCAAAATCGAGGAGGAGGCGGATTTACATCCGCCGTCCTCTCACATATATGGACGCCCCCCGTTTGCCGAGCTTTCAATTCGTGACAACACAGACGGGGTTGAGATTGCAGCCATACATCCGGACTTTGAATGAGGCTCTGCCTCTGTCCCTGATGGAATTCGCTGATCGGGCTCTTATCACCACCACGCGCTCGAAGCGCCTGTGAGAGGGCAGAGTTACCCGATCCCGGTCCGACCTGTCTTGCCATCACGTCATGATTGCCTGGGCAACCTTGGAAGTACTCCTTTCTAACGCATCATCGCTTGACTCCACCGGTCTGGTTACGCGCCTGCGACAGCAGGGGTGTAACCAGACCGGAATCTGCGGTCGTGGGCCAGCAGCGCCCAAGCAATCCGGGCATTCTTGTTGGCCTGCGCAATGACTGCCACATTCGTGTTACGACGCGTCAATAAACCCTTCAGCCAATCCGATGAGGGGTCGGCTTTACCTTCGGCGTAACGAACCACCGCTCGCGCACCGTGAACCAGCAATGTGCGCAAATAGCTATCGCCTCACTTGCTGATACCTAACAGCATGGACTTGCCTCCGCTCGAATGCTGTCGCGGCGGTGAAGCTATCGAGTCGGCCTTGGATCGGCCACAAGCAACTTCGGCCAAGGAAACGCCAGAGCCCTTACCTCCGAACCATGACTTCGACTATCTCGATGACTTGATGGATATGTTGCAAGAGACGGTTGAGCACGAGGATGAATCGAGCGCTCAAGGACTGAAATCCTCAACTGCGTCACCCCGCGAGGCACCAGGGCTGGCCTTTGTCGACTGGCTACGCGAGGGGATCCAAAGCCATCGCCTGCTCGTCAACGACTGTAAGGCAAAGATTCACACAGTCGACGGCACGTTCTACCTGGTCACACCCGGCATTTTCCAGCGCTACGCTTCGGAGCACCCTGAGCTATCTGCAGGTGACGACAAGACCGATGCTTGGCGGCGCACTCAACGTCACTTTGAGCACTTAGGCGTACATCTCAAACGACCAAACGGGCAGAACATATGGACTTGCACAGTGCAGGCCCCCCGCCGGAGGGCTTCCCTCAATGGCTACATGTTGCAAAATGCTGAAACTCTTCTGAGCCCCTGTCCCTACTGACAATCCTTTCCTCAATCTTACTTCTTAGCATCGCAAGGGCAGCCCCATGCGCGCGTGGAGTGCCAGCGAAATAGTTCGCTGTCCCGAAAACGACCGTGTCGTTTTTTGGAAAACGGCGAGTGGTTAGGGACTTCATCTTCCAGGCTTAACCGGCAGAACCAGCGATACGCCAGGCTCAAATGGGCCTCTTCGCACGACCGACGCTCTGAGCGAATGCCGTAGCAATAGCCCACGATCAGCATGCGGATCATCAGCTCAGGATCAATCGACGGACGCCCAATCGGGCTGTAAAAATCGGCGAGGTAATGGCGCAAGTCGCTCAGATCGAGACACCGATCAATGCTGCGCAGAAGGTGATTGGCGGGGATGTGCTCTTCAAGGTTGAACGAGTAAAACAGCCGTTCCTGCCCACTCGATAACTGTCCCATCATGCTGCGTGCTTCCCTGCTGGCCAATGTAGAGATTTTGCCGCTAGCCAGACAGGGGAGCTACTTTTTCAACAGAATCGGTCGATTGCAGTCCTTCGCGACAGGCAAAAAACGGCCCAGAGTGTGTAAAAACGCCTCCGCGAACCCTTGCTATGATTTCTGAGGATTTCATCGCAGGGATCGCCCATGAAGCGCTTTAGGCGGATCCGCCCGCAACGTCTTACGGTCAGCGGCGTTTTGCAGATGACAATCCTTACACACGGCTTGTAGCGTCGCGCTCTGATGCGCCTGTAGCGTGTAGGCGAGAGCGGAGTTGTCTACAGGTAATGTGAAAGGTTGGTCGCTCCACCAATCGAAACCACGAAATGCGTTGCGAAACTCAGACGTCGTCATAAACTGCATCGCCTGACGGGCTATCGATTGGAATTCGGGATTCACATGATCCACTTCGGTAGAGGGAAGAACGCCACAACGCTCACAGATCGGAAATGCAAGCCTTCGAGCGGATAAAAAGGGCGCTGATGCCAGGCGCAGTGCAGATTGAATCCAGTCGTTTTGATCCCTTGGATCTAAGCACTGAGACCAAGACACCTTATGCCATCTACTTGGATCAAACAGACCATAAAAGTCATAGCCGCCACCAGGTCGATACAGCATGCGGAATTGGCTCGGCCGCAGATCGTGGACAGAGCAGTAGTAGTGTTTTTCGGCGATAAGGTCTGAGATCAAGTCGTCTTGAAAGACCTCCTCAAGCTCCCGCTCTTTCAGTCGTAACCGGATACAGGCTCGTAACTGAGCCTTGGTCATCCCTGCAAAAAAAGCTGCGCCTCGTGGCATGCTCTTGTCTCCTTACCATGATGGCCCACTGTACTTTGACGCACTTGTGACGGCTTAGTAAAGACCGTTTCCGGTTAGCTGCTTGCGGTCTCGATATGTCGGGCGGTAGCGGAAACGCAAGTGTGTTGGCGCGGTCGAGCCAGAGCCAGTATTGTGACGCCCATCTCATTGTCATTTTTTGGATTGCTCTCGATACCGATTTCACGGGGTTTCGAGCAGCGAAGTCCAGTGTTCGTTTTTAGGGGAATCTAATGGAAGCTCTGGGGCAGCAACTTCGGCCGGTCGCCACGCGGATCAGTCAGTACTTCCGCGACTTTTTAGACTCGGATTTCAAGCGTCAACAAGCTCCGCGCCGCCGAATCGTGCTGACCACCGACACCGGATTCAGATCGGGGATGCGTACCTCGCCCTACCCCTCCTTGGATCGCGACCTATGGAATCTATTGGGGCGTCCATCTAGCGAGGACCTGTCACTGACGATCGACCCACGGCGTTATACGCGTCCGATCAGTGATGTGCTTCGCAAAGTGATCCACGAGCAAGTAAACGCCATCCCTGCTTCATCCCTACAAACTGTACATACTTCGGTGGAGGAACTAGCCGCAGAGTCCTACGCAAAAGCGATAGAAGACCCGGAGTTGTGGGTGGAGTCAGTCCAAAACCACTTGGGCAGCAAAGTCGCCGAGCACATCATCAAGCCCCTGATTGCTCACCTGGATGGTCCACTGCGCAATCAGGCGTACTGGGTAATGGACTCATTATTCGCCGCGGAGAAGGACCTCGTTGATCGTGTCTGCGGTGACCTATCCCGAGTCCTCCCAGAGCTGCTGGCCAAGCTGCTCGCCACCCAGGACTCAGCCCCGCTCAAGGAGGCGATCCCACAGTTCCTGACTCTTGAAGGAACTCGTCAGGCGCTGATGGTGTTCTTTGAAGGGTTTGTGGCGGCTGACGCCTACCACGAATTCCGCGATCTTGAGACCTATGTTGCCACCAGCGACGGGATGCAGCTCTACCTATACATCGGTGCAGTGAAGTACGGTGGAAACCAATACCCACTCTTCTTTCTTCCCATTGAGGTACAGAGGGAGGAAAAGGGGGCCGGCTTTAAGTTAAAGCTGCTTAACCAGCTTTATACCAACCGCAAGGCTATCGACTTTATTCTGCAGGAGCTGGCTGCTGGGCTTGAACGCGCATGGGTTTCTCCGATCCCCGAACGAATCCATTACATCAAACCCGAGCAGTCCATATACGAAGAGGCCCGCGTCCTGTTCCAGCGCGTAGCCAATGCCTTGGACCTCGGTGGCAAGATCAGCCTCTCCTCCTCTGCTACCGATACCTCGACAATTGCGGTTGGGCTGTCCAGCTCTCTGTCCCTGGCTGCGTATGAACGTTCGGACGAGGCATTGCTCAACGACTACGAAGAGATCCTCGAAGCACTTAAGCATGGCGGATCGGCCGTGGTTGAACTGTTCGAGGGCATCGTTGGTGGTGTACTGCGCGAGAACCCCAAGTCCATCGCTGCTGCTGTGGAGACCACCTGGGATGCGCTTCCGATGGTGGATCGAATGGTCTTCGACTCACCGATCCCCCTGAACGAAGAGCAACGCAAAGTATTGATTGCCGTGCGACAGCCTGAAGGAAAGATCGTTGTTGTCTCCGGCCCTCCAGGTACCGGCAAGAGCCATACGATCACAGCAATCGCCGCCGATTGCGCCTTTAATCAGCGCTCCTGTCTGGTGTTATCGGATAAGACCGAAGCGCTGGATGTGGTCTACGACAAACTGTCGGAAGCCATGTCACGCGTACGCCACGATCGTGATTTCCCGAATCCGATACTGCGGCTCGGCCAGCAAGCCCATAACTTCCGTAAACTGACCTCGAATCAGGCTGTGACCCAGATCGGGGCCTACGCCAAGGCAATGAAGGCGAATCAGCCCCGGCTCGAAGAGGAGCGAAAAAGTCGGTCGGAGAACCTGAAGGAACAGATCAAGCTGACTGTGGCGACATTAGGCGCCATCGAAATGACCAGCGTACAAGCAATGCTCAAAGACGAAACCGAGCTCGCTGAGCTTGCCCCGTCAGTACTGGAAGTGTTGAAACGCGCAAGTGGAGCCGGTCTGATTTCAGAGCTCGAGAGCATCACCGAGCACCTAACGGGGGTGGAACAGTATCTTCTTGAGGTCTTCTCGGAGGGAGACTTTAACCCACAAAGCCTTTGGAACAGAACGCGAAGGGATGCATTACTGGCAGCCTTCACTCAGGAACATTCTGACGCCCCATGGGATCTGTTCGAGTCGATGTCGTCCTCCCAACTGCGCACGCTTGGCGGACTTCTAGTCAGCTATGGTCAACTGAAGATGCCTCTGTTCGGTTACCTGTTCCGTGGCGCACAGGTGCGCGAAGTTGAACGTCAGCTTAATGCCCTACCCGTCAGCAGCCCCTTGCAGCTCAAGCAACGGCAAGCAATGTTATCCAACCTCGTTGAGGCGGCAAATAAGCTCCGATTGAAGCTTCAGAGCGAAGATCTAGAAGACGAATTCGAGGGTTGTTATCGGCTGCTTACCCGAGGAAAAACGCCAAAACTCAACGCAGGCAATGCGGCAAAAGCCATGGCCATTCTGCGTCGTGTCGATACCAAAATAGTGGATGTACTGCTTGAGCAACCAAAGGATGATGCCCGTCTCTGGCCCCTGTCCGTTCGGTTCCTGCACGGCTGGCTGCGCACTCGGGAGGCCTTCGCATCGGCGCCCCAGTATGATTATGCCGGCACCAAGACCCAGCTCGAGCGCCTCAACACCTCGGTCATGAACGCACACGTAGACACTCGCCTACTGAGTTTCATGGAGAATTACCGCTCAGACGCACGGGCGCTAGCTGGCGTAATCGCTAACCGACAAAAATTTCCAGAAGACAAGTTCACGCACGTACGCGAGAGCTTCCCGGTCATCATCGCCAGTATTCGCGAGTTTGGTGAATACATGCCATTGGCCCCTGACATGTTCGACGTGGTGGTCATCGACGAGGCCTCACAGGTCTCAGTCGCCCAAGCATTACCGGCGCTACTACGCGCGAAGAAGGTCGTCGTGCTGGGCGATGACAAACAATTTTCAAACGTGAAATCGGCGAATGCCAGCATTGAGCAGAATGATAAGTACCGCAATGAGCTGAAAAACTATTTCACGACCCACGTCAGCGGCGCAGCCGACGCCCTACAGCGGCTGTCCATGTTCGACGTTAAACGTTCCATTCTGGAATTCTGCAATCACGCGGCCTCATACTCAGTCATGCTGCGCAAGCACTTCCGCTCTTACCAGGAGCTAATCGGATACTCCTCGGGCACGTTTTATGGGCACCAATTGCAGGCCATCAAAATCCGCGGCATCCCGGTCGACGAAGTCATCCGATTCGACATAGTCGATACGACAGACAAGAGAGTGACACGAGGTACCAATGAAGCGGAGGCGGAGTTCATTCTTGACCGCCTTCTTGAGCTGATCGAGGAGGAATCGCCACCGACCGTAGGCATTATCTCGCCCTTTCGTGAACAGCAGACCCTACTGTCGAAGAAGCTGTTTAATCACCCCCGCGGGGCAGACTTCGAACGTCTGTTGCGGTTGAAGGTTATGACCTTCGACAGCTGCCAGGGAGAGGAACGGCACATCATTTTCTACTCGATGGTAGCGACGGCTGATGAGGATGCGCTCAACTATATCTTCCCGGTTGAACTGAGTGACGCAGAACAGGCAGTGGAGCAAAAACTCAAGGTACAGCGTCTTAACGTCGGCTTTAGCCGCGCTCAGGAAATGATTTGGTTTGTTCACTCCAAGCCACTCAATGAGTTTCGCGGCGCCATCGGACAAGCGCTTAACCACTATGCGAACATTCTTGAGAACGCCAATAGAATACCTTCTGCCGAACACACCGATCAGTCCAGCCCTATGGAAGCCAAGGTTCTGGAGTGGTTTCGCCAGACCAAGTTCTATCAGTCCAATACGCACGACACTAGCTAAAGACCAGTCGTGAGATCGCGCAGCTGCAATTCGAAGACGCCTTGGGGAAGGAATATCGCGAATTGGCCGGTGAACTGTCGAAGAAAGCTTTAATGGGCGAGTGCTTAAACGACGACGAATATGAAGAGGCCTTCGACGAACTGTATCGATATGTTGATCTGATCAACGAGCAAGTTTCGCTCCGAGCACGTGGACGCATTGTTTCGGATGTATGGCAAAGTTGGTTGGAGGAAATTGAAGCGAACTTGAATCTACCGGTATTCGCGCAGGCGTGGACCGAGATCAAGAGTAGATCCAAGGGTTTGGAGGAGCTTCGCCGCCTTGAGCGAGAAAAGTTAAAGAGCGACCCAAAGTATTGGCGGTAAGCTCTGAACCGGGCATTTGAGTTACATCGGTACGACCGCCAGGCCGCTACAACATCTCGCCGTCATACCACGCGCCTACTCCGCCTTCCCCCGCACAATCCTTCTCGCCTTCATAACCCGCCAGCTAATTTGTGCCGTTCAATGGAGAACCCTGCGACTCTCTCCAGTCCTGATCCGATCAAGCGCCCGGTTTAACGCGTCCAAGGCATCGAGGAGAGCTTTCGCCTCGGCTTCCCGGCCATCCCCCCATAGGCGTTCAGCCATTTTGTTCAGAGCTTGGATAGAACGCTCAATTTCAGCAGCAGTCACTGCTGCTTTACTGTCCGTCAGCTTCTTCTTCATTGAGTAACCGTTTGCAGGGCATTGCTTGTATTTCAGGATCTAGCGCGAATACGCCCGCCAGAACGCATGGCTATTCAGCCTTCCGGACAATCCTTCCCGCCTTCACCTCATCTGTGTAAGCAGTCAGCCGATCAGCTTGCTCATGCAGCTTTTCGATCGTCTCCATTGCCTCCAGAAGCTCTGTATCCCCGCGCTGTTTTGCAAGCCTGAACATTTCCAGGGCAGCTTCTTCGAGGGAATATGCAGCGGCTTTCAAGTCGCGGCGTAACTCTTGATTGGGTTTGTTAAGTGCCATGACAACCTCCTGCCAATCCCTTCCGCGATCATTGGCAGTGGTCAGCCTTCGCCGGCGGGACTACCTGGCCTGCACCGATTTCTTTAATCCAGCCATCTAACCGATTCTCACCTTGCTGGAAGATTGTGATCATCCTTCGAAGCGCCTCAGCGTCTGGTCCATTACCTGCGTGGCTTAGCCGCTCGGCAATCCGAACTAACTCCACGGCCGACCACTTCAGATCAGAGGCGACACCCTGCAGATCGCGCTTCAGGTCCTGCACTGGTTTGTTGAGCCCCATCATCACCCCTTACAAGTCCCCACAACACTAATCCGATATTCAGCTGCGAAATTGCACTCTACTTGATCACCCGCTTGCATTCGACCTGACCAGTCATTTGCATTCGTTCTGACCACCGATTGCATCGGATTTGACCAGCACGCTTTGTAACCATGATCGGCAGAGAACGGCCAGAAGCGGTCAGTAGCTCAAAACACTTAAAAACCACTGGTTGCTAAAGTAATCAGGATCCGAAAATAGCTCACTCGGTCGAAGGTACGGATGCTTTGCTGCCCAAGCGGATTAGTTCATTGGAGAAACACAGGCCGACGATGATCAGTGCCGCTCCCGCGTACAGGCTTTCGCGCGGTACTTCATTGAGCGCCACAAACGCCAGCAGGGCGGCGAACAGCGGCTCGGTCAGTTCCAGCGCCTGCACTTGGGATGGCTTGAGATACTCGATGGCCTTGGTGGTGCAGAAGAAGCCCAGGATTGTCGGCAGCGCGGCCAGCGCCAGCAGCGCGGCGATCGCCAGCGGCGACAGCTCGCCGATCACGAAATCATCGGCCGCGGCCGGCATCAGCAGGTACAGGCTGCCAAAGAACAACAATTGTCGGGTGAAGTGCAGTCCCCCCGACACGCCCATCCGCTTCATGGCAACCGAAAACGCCCCATAGCCGCAGCCGGCCATGGAGGCTAGCGCAGCACCTTGCAGGGTAAAGCCCTGCTGCAGGTCGGCGCCGAAGATCACCGCGATCCCGGCGATAGCCAGTGCGGCGCCCACGGTCGCGTTCGCGGTGATGGCATCTTTGAGAAAAATGCGCCCCAGAATGATCGAGGAAATTGAGGCACTGGCCATCAGCACCACCACCACACCTGCCGCAGCGTAGTGTCGATAGGCGGACGTTTCGAAATGGAACAGCACAAAGATGCCAAGGAATGCGCAGATAGCCGCCTGAGTCCATTTGGTCGACGCCGCCGGGCGCTTGAGGACAAATAATAAGATCGAGAGCAGCACGCATCCCAGTACGGTCTTGATGACAGCGACACTGCTAGCGGTGAAACCATTACTCATGAGTACTTTGCTGAGTACACCGATCGTAGCGTTCAGTGCCGCAGCGGAGAGTGCAAATATGACGCCTTTGCTGAAAGTAGATTGCATTGATGACGATCCCTGTCGCTGAATTGTCGTTCGATAGAATGCCGCCCTACATCGACGGCGCAAAGTTTGAGGATACGAAGATCCCATCGACCCCAGTATTTATTGTGGCATAAGCTGGATCGTCCAGTAGGATGCCATTCGCCTTCTTGTCGCCGCCAAGGGAGAAGTCAGAGGGCCTGGCCCTTGGCTATGCAATTTGAGTTGACGAACATTGCAGTGTGCTGCAAAGACTGACGTATATCCGGTTTGGATATTCCATGCATATTGGCAAATTGCTCGACCGCCGCTGTATCAAAACGAGTGGTCTGGATAAAGTCCAAGGCTTCGGGTTTTGTATTCAAAAACCGCGCGACGGGAGGAATACTCAGTAGCAACTTCAACAATCGGAGTGAAATGTAATGCTTGGGAGACTTTAAGCCCAAAGGTTGTGCCACCTGTACCAGGAGTTCTCGCAAGTTCGGTGTTTGGTCATCAAGCGCCAGCAGTTCCTGGCCCACCATGGCAGGATCAAAAGCACAAACCGCCACCAGCTCAACCAGGTAATCCACGGTGACCAGTGGCAGCCAGTGCTCGGCGGTACCGGGCACTGCAGTCAGCTTTCTCTGCACAAGGTTTCGTATCAGCTCCACCAGCGGCTGACCGTCAAGGATATGCCCAGTGCGGCTGTGGCCACAAACCGTCGCGGGGTGGACAACGGTAATCTCCCCGCCCTTGGTGGACATGACCTCCAGGGTCGCAAAATGCGCCTCCAGCTTGCTCCCCTCGTAACCACCGACATGTCGGTAGACGGCAGGCCAATTCGTCAGCTCCGGATAACGAGGATCAATTCCGATGCGTTGCAGATGTTCATGATTTTTCAGCATGTAGCCGCCGATCATCACTAGCCGGCTTTTTTGCTCAGCCGCCAACAGCGCCACGCGCTTTGCCCCTTCCACATTTACCGCACGAGAATGCTCCACTGAAAGCCCCCATGCGAAGTGGGCGCCCAGGTGGAATACGACGCTGGCGTGCCTTAGTACTTCTCGGTCAGCAAGACTCAGCCCGAGGTTGTCCCGTTCCAGATCGCCAGCTACGGCAAATACCCGGGTTGCACACCCTCCCAAATTGTCGACTTGCTCACGCAGTGCAGCTAGTCGCTCCGGGCGACGCATCAACACCCGAATGGTGTGACCTTTTGCACTCAGGTTCGCCACCAAATGTTGACCGATGAAACCGGTACCCCCCGTGACAAAGCACTCCACGCTCATTTCCCTGTTCCTTGTTTAAGGTGAGGAACCAAGCGTAAACTATCAACCCAACTCTATGGTCAAGCGGTGTTTTCATGAAAATCGGCGAACTCGAGGCCCGCAGCGGTGCCAGCCGCCATACGCTACGTTACTACGAGCAAATCGGCCTGATCTCACCACAGCGGCGAACTAACAACTATCGCGATTACACAGCGCAAACTCTGCAGGATCTGGACTTTATCCAGCGCGCGCAAAGCATGGGGTTTTCCCTGGGGGAAATAGGCGAGATTCTGGATGCGCAACGGAACAAGCTGATCGATTGTGCTGACGGCGCCAAGCTAATTGAAAAGAAGATGGCGGAAATCAAACAGAAAATCGCCAACCTCCAAAGTATTTATCGGTATCTGGATGAAGAGCGTGCAAACCTCGAAGCCAGTGCTGCCAAACAACTTGAGCTTCAGCAGTTGAACAACTCTTCCAACTGAACGGTCAGCATCTAGAGAGCGGAAGCTGCAGCCTGCTTCAAGTTTCAAGTTTCAAGTTTCAAGTCCCCTTATGCATTTTCTAAAGCCTTCTGGCCAGGCCCTGGACAGCAAACGTCCGCCCAACAGACCTTGCGTGGTTAAACGGGCGCCCATCTATGCGGCAGCAACTCGGTAATCTGTATCCGTCCGGCGGTGTCCTCTAGCCCGCCCTGAAAAGCTATGGTATCCGTCCTTTGGGCGAGTCGGCGAAACAGAGTGACTCGTCTTCTCACCTGCTACACCGGAGCACGCTAAACCTAGGTCAGATTCAACCCGCCGTCTGAGAGGAGTATCTCGCCGGTTAAGTAGTCCGACTCGACCAGCATTACAACAGCTTTTGCGATGTCGTCTGGGCTAGCGGCCCTGCGCATAGGTGCACGAGTTCGCCACAACTCTTGAGCACCTGTCCACTCTGCGGTCAGAGGCGTGTCGACCAAGCCAGGCGCCACAGCGTTTACGCGAATTTCTGGCCCCAGCGATACCGCGAGCAAGCGGGTCATGTGATTAAGCGCAGCTTTGCTTACCGCATAGGGAATCGATGCACCCTTAGGACGGATACCGGCATGCGAACTGATGTTTACGACGCAACCTGCTCGACGGTCACGGGCGGCATCGCGTAATGCCGACTCGGCCAATGCGACTAGGTGGAACGGCGCCACGACATTAACCTCGTTAAGTTCGTGCCACACCGTCGAGTTGGCCGAGGCAAGGTCGCAGTGCGGAATGACTCTGCTAATACCGGCGTTATTGACCAATACGTCGAGCTGCCCCCACGCGGCGATCGCCTCGTTAATAAGCCTGACCCTGTCAGCTTCGAAAGCAAGATCAGCTTGCACGTAAATAGCCTGCTTCATTTCGGCAACCATTGCGCGTCCCGCATCCGCAGAATTTCGCGAATGGAGCACCACCGCATAGCCTGCACGGCTTAGTACACGTGCAATGGCTGCGCCGATACCGGAAGTGGATCCTGTAACCAACGCGACGCGTAATACGTTATCGATTGTCGGATTGGGTTTCATATGGATATCTCGAATTGGTTGCTAAAAAGCCATCACCGTAGCACCAAGCGGGCAACGTCGGCGTCTGGCGGTCACGATAGGCAGGTATCCATTTTCAAATCAGGTTGGCGCTTATTCTGCGGCGCAAAGCTACGCTTTTCATTGAGACGTCCGGCTGTACGTATTCTTGGACGACTTGGGCTTTAAAAGGTTTGGGGCAAGAAGTTCTCTGACGCATGGAAATCCTGGCGATAATGGCGAAGGTGTCCACGTACTTTTAAGTGAAAAACACCGCCTTTGTCACAGCTATCGGCTAGGTTTATGCGTCCGACACCACGCCTTGCGTGATGAAACCGGTTGCCACTTATGCGGCAACAATTGATCGACTTCACTCACCCGCTGCGTCGGCAGGCGCGTGAGCACGCCCTTTAAATACGCATACGGTTCATGGATGTTAAGCCGTGCCGACTGGTTCAAACTGATAATCGCAGCCGCACCTTTGCCGCTACGTAAGGAGCCCGGGAATAGCCAGTTTGAAAGCCCAAAAAGCCCATGGCCGGATTTGATTTCCCCATCAGTGAATTGCTCCGGATTTGCTAGACACATAATGTCTGCTTTGGGTTGATTCTGTTGAAAAAGTCGGATTTTCAGCTGGCCTGAACTAAGGCACGACCACCATCGGAGAACCTACTCACCACATCGAGTGGTTTCTCGGCTCTTCGTTGACCTTTGCTGCTCTGTTATTGGGTTAATTTGAGGTTTTTTGCTTCGTGCAGGCGCACCTATCCCGTGGCAGGTGGCCCTTGAGATGTAAATTTGGCCAGCCGTCGCAGGTTCTGCACCGCAGCGGCCAGCGTGAATTCATCAGTCGCGCCACTCATGCCACGTAGTCGCAGGCGATCCAATTTCAGGATGCGCTTGAGGTGGGCAAACAACATTTCGACCTTCTTACGTTCGTGGCGAGAGCGCACGTACCCAGGTGTCGCTGCGATTCGCCGAGCCACATCGCGCGCGGCTTCATGGACGCTGCGGGCGATCTTGCGGCACGCAGTGTTCGGGCAGCACTTGGCTTTCATCAGACAGGCAACGCAGTCGGTCTGCCGGGATCGGAAGATAATGGTGTTGGCTTTGGTGACGTGTGAACGCTCATTTTTGAAGGCTCGCCATTCGCTGCGCAATGGGTTTCCGGCCGGGCAGCGGTATTCCTCAGCCTCTTCATTCCAGTGGAAATCGTTGCTCGAAAAACTGTTGTTCTTGCGCTCGGTTTTGTCCCACACCGGCACATGCGGCTCGATGTCTTTTTCCTCCACCATCCAGGCCAGCATCGGCGCGGTGCCGTAAGCGGTGTCGCCAATAAGGCGCTCCGGCTTGATGTCGAACTGCGCTTCGACCCGTTCGATCATCGTCTTGGTGCTCTCGACTTCTGCGGTTCGATGAGCCGGTGTGGGTTCCACGTCCATGATCACGCCGTGCTCGGTATCGATCAGATAATTCGTGGAATAAGCGTAGAACGCTGGGCCACCTGGAGCTGCGGTCCAGCGGGCTTGAGGATCAGTCAGCGATAGGCGCTTCGGTAGCGTTTCGGCCAGAGCCTCTTCATCGAGTGCCTCAAGATACTCACGCACGGCGCGGGTGCTCAGGGCCGGATCGTTCCAGTTGACCGGTTCATCACCCGGTACACCGCGCTGCCGGCTGGCATCCGCTTTGATGATGCTGGCGTCCACGGCAAAGCCTTCGCCCTTGACCAGGCCGGCGTCCATGCAACGACGCAGCACTTCGTTGAACAGCCAGCGAAACAAATCGCTGTCCCGAAAACGGCCGTGCCTATTTTTGGAAAAGGTCGAGTGATTGGGGACTTCATCTTCAAGGCTTAACCGGCAGAACCAGCGATACGCCAGGTTCAAATGGGCTTCTTCGCACAGCCGACGCTCTGAGCGAATGCCGTAGCAATAGCCCACGATCAGCATGCGGATCATCAACTCAGGGTCAATCGACGGACGCCCAATTGGGCTGTAAAAATCGGCGAGGTAATGGCGCAAGTCGCTCAGATCGAGACACCGATCAATGCTACGCAGAAGGTGATTGGCGGGGATGTGGTCTTCAAGGTTGAACGAGTAAAACAGCCGTTCCTGCCCACTCGATAACTGTCCCATCATGCTGCGTGCTTCCCTGCTGGCCAATGCAGAGATTTTGCCGCAGGCCAGACAGGGGAGCTACTTTTTCAACAGAATCGGCCGATTTCTGCCTGTCGCCACAGTCAACTTTAGGTCGTCCTCTACCGGTCAAAAATTAGGAGCGTGAGCAAGCGCAATTCAGGTGAATGTTGAATGCAAACAGCTAGATAGAACTAGGTAATTAGCCACCAGTCTCAGCCAGCGTGAGATGAGCTAGGCTTCCGGCAACATTTCTCAAGGATGACCGTCATGCTAGATAGCTCAGACTGCAAGATCGCGACGGCTGACGCTCTGACATTGCTACTCCACAATCAACACGCCCTAGGTGCAGCAATAGAAGAAATAACCAAGTGGCTTTTAGAAAATGGGGTTGGCAGTGTTGCCGCTAATGCGATATCGGCCATGGAAACGCTGGACACAAATGCTCAAGCCATCACAGATTCCATAATGAGGATACGCCAGTCTTAGGATCACTCAGTGCAGTCTAAGGCTGCCCTCTGATCTGAATCGGTCCCTGATTTTATAGGCACATTTGACCGATAGTGGAACGAGTAGCGACGGCCTAGCACGACCGTCACAATGAATGGTCAGACTTCCGTCTGCTCCGCCATTTCCAAGGCATCATCGACCTCGACTCCCAGGTACCTAACAGTGCTTTCAAGCTTCGTATGACCTAGTAAGAGTTGGACGGACCTCAGGTTCTTTGCCCTGCGATAGATCAAAGAAGCCTTGGTTCTCCGAAGCGTGTGAGTACCGTACATGGTTGGATCAAGGCCAATGGCTGCCACCCAATCTTTGACTATTCGAGCGTATTGTCTGGTGGAAAGATGGTCTGAGGCGTGCAACCAGCTCGGGCACAAGAAATCCTCGCCGCGAAGGCACTTTTGAGCAGGAAATCAGCGCAGGGGCAATCGTGCCGTTCCCCGCCTATGACCCTGCCCTGCGTACCCGTTATGCCTTCAGCCACCTGAAAGAGCGCTCACTGCCACCCGCGGTAGAGATTTAGAGCCAGTCTCTTACGGGCTCTGCTTGGAGATATGTGGCGGATACGTGGAGGTTCATACCCGAAGAGGAAAACGTTCCTCCCTATTAACGATGCAATCGTGCACGCCTCGCACCCGATGCTCTTGAACACCCCGCGTTGGAGCACTCTACGTTAATTCCCCTCCCTCTCGACCAGCGGATAATCGAAATCCTCAGTGGGGCAAAAAGTGGGGCAAAAATCAGCTCCGCGCAAAAACTATAAATCATAAAAAAATCCAGTCACCGCTAAGTGACTGGATTTCTTTAAGAATAAATGGTCGGGACGGAGTGATTCGAACACTCGACCCCTAGCACCCCATGCTAACGATGATTCTAAGCATTTGATTTATAACAGTTTTAATAAAGCGTATTTCACTCAACTTAAGTGAATGAAGCCCATCTATGTCACTGCTCAAGCGAAATACTCCAATCTGCTGCCGCCGTGGCAACTGAGTGCCCGGCGCTCCTGAATTGGGCAGTTAACGGCGATGAAGGCGAAGATACGCACCTCAAGTCAAAATCCAGGCTGAGTCGGGCGCTTTAGCATAATGGATTGCGACCAATCCTTCTGGACTGGCATACCTATTGCCGTAGCCCTTGAAAACCGATATCAGTAAGCTGATGCAACAAGGAGTACAAGGGTAGTTAGCGACTGTGATTGTATTATCAGGCGCCGGTCAAGGTTTGATATTTTTAAACTCATTGAGCAAAGCCAGAAGCTGCTGCATTTTTTCCGCACCAAATTGCTCTTCAATCCTGAGGTAGTTGCCTTCCATGCCGTCACTCATTGAGACAAAGCACTGCTGACCGCGCTCCGTGAGCGCAACGAGAACCCGCCGTTGATCCTCGCTGGACTTGTGCCGACGCACCAGACCATCTCGCTCCAAACGAGTCAAAACACCAGTCATGCTCGGCTTTAGAATGCAGGCTTGATGTGCAAGTTGATGGCTTTCAAGTTCGCCCTGCTGACGCAGTATCCGAATGATCCGCCACTGCTGTTCGGTGAGGTCGTGCTTGTTGAGAGCCGGGCGGAAGAAAGCCATTGCGGCTTCGCGAGCCTGCAACAAGGTCAGCGTCAGTGAAGGTCTGGGGTTAGCCATAATCGAACTACTTGAATGGGCGAGTCGGCAGCTTAGTGTCGCCAGCCATCAGGCGCAAGCTGCCGAGCAAGGCTCGGTTATTATCTTGTTAACCATTTTACGACTTTGCTCAACCCGACATTGCCTGGCAGCAATGCGCCTGTGAAAAGTGCAATCGGTTCCCCGTAAAAGCCATTCTGTCGCAGCGCTGCGGTGGTCATGATGATCCGTACAAGATCAACCCGACCAAAGCCAAAAAGCCTATGCCCTATTCAACGCAAACCCGATTGGCGCTGGCGATACTCCCCCGGTGTCAACTGCACGTGGCGCTGGAAGAATCGACTGAAGTAGGCCGGATCCTTGAACCCGAGCTGATAGCAGATTTCATTGGCAGAGCCCCCGGTAAACAACAACAGTCGTTTCGCTTCTTGAATCAGGCGCTCCATGATCAGGCGCTTGGAAGGCAGGTCGGCAATTCGTCGGCACACATCGTTGAGTCGTGCTTCGGTAACCCCGATGCCTTCAGCGTAACGCGACAAAGGCCAGTGCTGCTGGTAGTGGGCTTCGATCAATTCATTGAAGCGGTGGAAGATTCTCAGGTCTTCGTGCCGTGCTGGCGAAGCCTTCAACGAGTTAGGGCACAGTCGCAGCAGACTGATCATGAGCAATCGCGTCAAGCCGTCGAGGGCAGAACTGCGTCCCGGGCGCTCAGTCACGACCTCCTCACTCAGTTCCTCGAACAGATATTCAAGACGGCGCACCTCAGCGGCGTATTCCGGCCCAAGGCGAGACAGCGCGACACACACCGCCGGAAACTGCGCCCCAGCAGGCGCGAGGCTGGGATCGGCGTCGATCAATTGCCACACCAGTTGCTGACGCACCGTCAACACGTGCCCGTCACTGTCGGCCTCGGTCACGAAGGAATGGGGGATGGTCGGTGGCGTCAGGAAGAACATCGGCGCGGACTCCACGTATTGCTGGTCGTCCAGATACACCCGCACCGTGCCGCTTTTCACATAGTGAACCTGGAAGAACCGGTCATGCCGATGCACCGGCATGTTGCGGCCGAAGAAACCCGCCAGGTTACCCAGCTTGTCGTAATGGACTTCAGCGTCGCTGTAGCGCTGGTCGTACACCTGGCCAATGTTGATGTTCGGGATCGGTTGACGGTCAGTCATTGCTGGCTACTCGTTTTTATTCTGATTCATGCATTGCAGTCGCCTCCATCCTGCACCGAATTGGCTGTGGCAACCACTGCACAACCAGTCTGACACGCTTGACGATAGTTAACATATTAATTATAACTGTTAACACATTAACAAAATCATGGGCCCTCAGGGCTCTCCCAGGAGAAAAGCATGAGCCGTGCCTTGCATGACGTCGCGACCGGCACCCTTTTTGGTGTCGCGCTGAACTATCAGGGACTGCTGAAGCAGCGCCTCGCCGAATTCGAACAGCCGCCTTATCAGAAGCCGCCGGTGAAGCCTGTGCTGTTTATCAAGACGCCTAACACGCGCAATCAGCATGGCGCCAAGGTTGTGCACCCAGGCAATGGCGAACGTCTGCAGCCTGGACCGTCGCTCGCCGTGGTCATCGGCACGACTGCAAGCCGCGTCAACGCGGCGCAAGCACTCGACCACGTGGCCGGCTACACCATCGTCAATGAATTCAGCCTGCCGGAAGACAGCTACTACCGCCCCGCCGTCAAAGCCAAATGCCGTGATGGTTTCTGTGCCATCGGGCCTGAACTGGTGCCGACCGCTCAGTTTGCCGACCCGCACAGCCTGGCCATCACGCTCTACGTCAATGGCGAAATTCGCCAGCAAAACAACACCGCCAATTTCGTTCGGAACATTCCTCAACTGATTGCAGAGATCAGTGAATTCATGACGCTGCATGAAGGTGATGTGCTGATTACCGGCACGCCGGAAGGCCGTGTCGATGTTCAACCCGGCGACACCGTCGAAGTCGAAATCGGCGGCCTTGGCCGTCTCGTCAACCACATCGTAGCCGAGTAACAGGAGCCTCCATGAAACACGCCCGTATAAGCTTTGAAGGTGAGGTTCACCTCGTCCATGTCGAAGACAACAACACCGTACGCCTGGCCGACGGCCGCCTGCTGACTGAAGATCAGGTGCAGTGGTTGCCACCCGCCACTGGCAGCATGTTTGCCCTTGGTTTGAACTACGCCGATCACGCCGCAGAATTGGCCTTCAAGCCGCCCACCGAGCCATTGGCATTCATCAAATCGCCTGGCACCTACACCGGCCACAACCAAGTGACCTGGCGTCCGGATAACGTTGCCTACATGCACTACGAGTGCGAGCTCGTTGCCGTCATCGGTAAGCCGGCACGCAACGTCAAACGTGAAGACGCCCTGGAATACCTGGCGGGTTACACGGTGTGCAACGACTACGCGATTCGCGACTACCTCGAAAATTACTACCGGCCCAACCTGCGGGTGAAGAACCGCGACGCCACGACCCCCGTCGGCCCGTGGATCGTCGACGTCGCCGACGTCCCGGACCCGAGCAACCTGAAGCTGCGCACCTGGATCAACGGTGAACTGCGCCAGGAAGGCAGCACCAAGGACATGATTTTCGACATCCCTTACTTGATCGAATACCTGTCCAGCTTCATGACCCTGCAGCCCGGCGACATGATCGCAACCGGCACGCCTGAAGGCCTGGCTGATGTGGTACCAGGTGATGAAGTGATTGTGGAAGTTGAAGACGTAGGTCGCCTGGTTAATCGAATTGTCAGCGAAGCGGAGTTCTTCTCCGCCCGGAAAGAGGCTTGAGCACCATGATCAAAAATTGGATCAACGGCCGTGAGGTCGAAAGCAAAGACGTGTTCGTCAACTACAACCCGGCCACCGGTGAGGCTATCGGTGAAGTGGCGAGCGGCGGTGCCGAGGAAGTCGCTCAAGCTGTAGCGGCGGCCAAGGAAGCGTTTCCAAAATGGGCCGGCACGCCCGCCAAGGAACGTGCCCGCCTGATGCGCAAGCTTGGCGAGCTGATCGAGCAAAATGTGCCGCACCTGGCCGAACTGGAAACCCTCGATACCGGCCTGCCGATTCACCAGACCAAAAATGTACTGATTCCGCGCGCTTCGCATAACTTCGATTTCTTTGCCGAAGTCTGCACGCGCATGGACGGGCACAGCTACCCGGTCGATGACCAGATGCTCAACTACACCCTCTATCAACCAGTGGGTGTTTGCGGCCTGGTATCGCCATGGAACGTGCCGTTCATGACGGCGACCTGGAAGACCGCGCCGTGCCTGGCACTGGGCAATACCGCTGTGTTGAAAATGTCTGAACTGTCGCCATTGACCGCCAATGAACTGGGTCGCCTGGCCGTCGAAGCGGGCATTCCCAACGGTGTCCTCAACGTCATTCAGGGTTATGGCGCCACAGCGGGGCATGCGCTGGTTCGGCACCCCGATGTACGTGCGATTTCTTTCACCGGCGGCACCGCTACCGGCAAAAAGATCATGCAGACCGCAGGCTTGAAAAAGTACTCCATGGAGCTGGGCGGCAAGTCGCCGGTGCTGATTTTCGAAGACGCGGACCTGGAACGCGCGCTGGACGCGGCGTTGTTCACCATCTTCTCGCTGAACGGCGAACGCTGCACCGCCGGTAGCCGGGTCTTCATCCAGGAAAGCGTTTATCCGCAGTTCGTCGCCGAATTTGCCGCTCGCGCCAAACGCTTGATCGTTGGCGACCCGCAAGATCCGAAAACCCAGGTCGGCTCGATGATCACCCAGGCCCATTACGACAAGGTCACCGGCTACATCAAGATCGGTATCGAAGAGGGCGCCACCCTCCTCGCTGGCGGCCTGGAGCGTCCGGCCAACTTGCCTGCGCACCTCGCCAAGGGCCAGTTCATCCAGCCGACGGTGTTCGCCGATGTGAACAACAAGATGCGCATTGCCCAGGAAGAAATCTTTGGCCCGGTGGTGTGCCTGATTCCATTCAAGGATGAGGCCGAAGCCCTGCAACTGGCCAACGACACCGAGTATGGCCTGGCGTCCTACATCTGGACCCAGGACATCGGCAAGGCGCATCGTCTGGCCTATGGTATCGAGGCTGGCATGGTGTTCATCAACAGTCAGAATGTGCGTGACTTGCGTCAGCCATTCGGTGGTGTGAAGGGTTCCGGCACCGGGCGTGAAGGCGGCCAATACAGCTTCGAAGTGTTCGCCGAGATCAAAAACGTCTGCATCTCGATGGGCAGCCATCACATTCCACGCTGGGGCCTGTAAACGCACTACCGATTGCTGAAACCCGCAAGGGGCCGCGCATTGGCCCTTCGCGGTTTCACCTAACGCCGAGTTGAACCGCATAACAACAATTTCAGGAGAATCATCATGGGCGAAGTCGTCCTGGCTGCGAAAATCTGCCACGTACCCTCGATGTATTTGTCGGAGCTTCCCGGCAAGCACCATGGCTGTCGTGAAGCGGCGATTGCAGGGCACAAGGAAATCGGCCGTCGCGCCCGTGAACTGGGTGCAGACACCGCTGTGGTGTTCGACGTGCACTGGCTGGTCAACAGTGCTTACCACGTCAACGGTGGCGAACACTTCAAAGGTGTCTACACCAGTAACGAACTGCCGCACTTCATCAAAAACATGGAGTACGAGTACCCGGGCTGCCCTGAATTGGGCGAGCTGATCGCCGCTGAAGCCAACGCTGCCGATGTGCGCACCCTGGCCCACAACATCCCGAGCCTGGAGCTGGAATACGGAACCCTGGTGCCGATGCGCTACATGCACATGGGCGTACCGCAAGAACAGAAATTCAATGTCGTTTCGATTGCCGCCTGGTGTGCCTGGCATCGCCTGCAAGACAGCTTCACCTTCGGTGCCGCCGTACGCCGAGCGATCGAAAAGAGTGACCGCAAAGTACTGGTGCTGGCCTCAGGATCACTCTCGCACCGCTTTTCCGACGACCGCAATGCCGAAGCCAATATCCATAACTGGACCCGTGAATTCGATAAACAAGTCGATCTGCACGTAGTGGAGCTTTGGCGCCAGGGCCGATGGAAAGAGTTCTGCGCCATGCTCCCGGACTATGCCGAGCACTGCTTCGGCGAAGGCAAGATGCATGACACCGCCATGCTCCTCGGCTTGCTCGGCGGAGCTGACTACAACAAGCCTGCCGAAATCATTACCGAGCCCTTCGGTAGCTCGGGCACCGGCCAGATCAACGCCATTTTCCCCGTTTAACCCGTCCGGCCGCACGGCATTCCCGCGCGGCCCGCAAGGAGCCGTTCATGCCCCACTTCATTGCTGAGTACACCGACAACATTGAACAGCAAGCCGACCTGCCTGGCCTGTTCGAAAAAGTCCACCAAACACTGGGCGACAGCGGCGTGTTTCCACTGGGCGGCATCCGCAGCCGAGGCGTACGCCTGGACACCTGGCGCATGGCCGACGGCAAGCATGACTACGCCTTCGTGCACATGACCTTGAAGGTTGGCCATGGCCGCGACCTGGCCACCCGCCAAAAAGTCGCGGAACAACTGTTTGAGGTGATCACCGGGCACTTCGCCGACCTACAGGCCCAGCGCCTGCTGGCATTGTCATTTGAAATGATCGAACTGCACGAGCAGCTCAACTTCAAGGAAAACAACGTGCACGCCTTTCTAAAGGCTCAGGCCCGTTAAGGCAAACCACCTTTCGTTTCAACGGCCTCTCAGACAAAAAGTATAAAACCATGAGCACAGCCAATACCGCCGACACCCTCGACACCGATGCACACGACCGCACTCACAGCACCATCACCTGGCGCCTGATGCCGCTGCTGTTGATCTGCTACCTCTTCGCCCACCTCGACCGGATCAACATTGGCTTTGCCAAGATGCAGATGAGCGCTGACTTGAGTTTCAGCGACACGGTCTATGGCTTCGGCGCCGGGCTGTTCTTCGTTGCCTACGCGCTGTTTGGCGTACCGAGCAACATGGCCCTTGATCGCGTCGGCCCGCGACGCTGGATTGCCACGCTGATGGTGGTGTGGGGAGCGTTGTCCACGTGCATGTTTTTGATCGACAGCGCTGCGCAATTCTATGTCCTGCGCTTTTTGCTCGGGGTGGCCGAGGCGGGTTTCTTCCCAGGCATTCTGGTGTTCCTGAACCGGTGGTATCCCGCCGGTCGTCGAGCGCAAATCACTGCATTATTCGCAATCGCCGTGCCCATGGCCGGTGTCATCGGCGGTCCTCTTTCAGGCGGCATTCTCGAACACTTCCACGACTTTGGCGGCATGCGCGGCTGGCAATGGATGTTCGTCATTGAAGGGTTGCCGGTCATTCTGCTCGGGCTCGTAGTCCTCAAATGCTTGCCGGACAGCTTCGAGACAGTCCGGTGGCTGACGACGCAGCAGAAGCAGCAACTGCGCGAACAACTGAACAGGGAAGAACACCGAAAATCGATCACATCGTTTTCTGCCATCCTTCGGAACCCGCAAGTTTGGCTGCTGGTGGCGGTGTATTTCGCGGTGATGCTGGCGGTCAACACCCTGGCGTTCTGGATGCCAACACTGATTCACGGTGCCGGGAGCGGCAGCGACGGCAAGGTCGGCCTACTCAGTGCCGTGCCTTACCTGGCCGGTTGTTTCTTCATGATTGGCTGCGGACGCTCATCCGATCGTCAGCGCGAACGCCGCTGGCACCTCTGTGTGCCACTGCTGATGGCTGCTGCCGGTATCGCCGTCGCCGGGCTCGCCCCCACTGACCCGCCCCTGGTGCTGGGAGGCTTGATCGTCGCCGGCATGGGCGCCAGCGCCGCGCTACCGATGTTCTGGCAACTGCCCCCGGCGTTCCTGTCCAACAGCACCCAGGCCGCAGGCATTGCCCTGATCAGTTCCTTTGGCAGCATCGCATCGTTCTTCGCACCCTATTTGATCGGCTGGATGCGCGACACAACACAGAGTTCCAGCCTGGCGCTGTACGTCCTGGCACTGCTCATCGCTCTCGGTGGTTTTCTGGTGCTGCGCACCCAGGCCGCCATCGTCAATCCTCAGTAAGAGATCATTGTCATGCTTGATCAACAACTCATTCAGCAAGCCGCCGCCCGCCTCGACCAGGCCGAGCGTACACGCGAGCAGGTCCGTCAGTTTTCCCTGGACCATCCAGATATCACCATCGAAGATGCGTACGCCATTCAACGTGCCTGGGTGGCGCAAAAGATCAAGGACGGCCGCAAACTGGTCGGGCACAAAATCGGCCTGACCTCCCGGGCGATGCAAGTGTCCTCGAACATCACCGAGCCGGATTACGGCGCACTGCTCGATGACATGTTCTTCGAAGAAGGCACTGACATTCCGTTCGAGCGTTTTATCGTCCCGCGCGTTGAGGTCGAATTGGCGTTCATTCTCGGCAAGCCCCTGAAAGGCCCGAACGTAACGGTTTTTGATGTGTTGGACGCCACCGAGTGGGTAATACCGGCGCTGGAAATCATTGATGCGCGCATCCAGCAGGTCGATCCGCACAGCAAAGTGACCCGCAAAGTGTTCGATACCATTTCCGACAATGCCGCCAACGCTGGCGTGGTCATGGGTGGCCGTGCCGTGCGTCCCACGGAGATCGACCTGCGCAAAGTGCCCGCGGTGCTTTACCGCAACGGCGTGATCGAGGAATCCGGAGTGTCCGCAGCGGTGCTCAACCACCCGGCGAAGGGCGTGGCCTGGCTGGCGAACAAACTGGCGGCCTACGACGTCACCCTGCAGCCAGGGCAGATCATCCTCGGTGGTTCCTTTACCCGCCCTGTGGCGGCCAACCCTGGCGATACCTTCCATGTCGATTACGACATGCTGGGCTCGATTGCCTGTCGTTTCGTTTGATTGGAGGCCTCCACAATGGACATGCCCATCAACACCTTCAAGCTTCGCCTGAAAAGCGGTGAAGCGCAGATCGGCCTTTGGCTTGGTCTGGCAGATGCCTACTGCGCCGAGTTGGCCGCCAACGCCGGATTCGATTGGCTTTTGATCGATGGCGAACATGCGCCCAATGATCTGCGCAGGATGCTCGGCCAGCTTCAGGCCGTGGCGCCCTACCCCAGCCATCCGGTGATTCGCCCGGTCATCGGCGACACGGCACTGATCAAACAAGTGCTCGATATCGGTGTGCAGACGTTGCTGGTACCGATGGTTGAAAACGCGGACCAGGCACGGGAGCTGGTTCGAGCAATCCACTATCCACCCAACGGTGTTCGCGGTGTCGGCAGTGCACTGGCACGCGCGTCGCGCTGGAACAGCATTCCAGGCTACCTCGACAAAGCCGACGAACAAATGTGCCTGCTCGTGCAGATCGAAAATCGCGAGGGCCTGGCCAATCTGGATGCCATTGCGGCAGTAGACGGGGTCGACGGCGTGTTTATCGGGCCGGCGGATTTGAGTGCCTCGATGGGTTACCGCGGCAACCCGGGGCATCCTGAAGTGCAGGCTGCTATCGAGGACGCCATCTTGCGCATCCAGAAGGCCGGCAAAGCGGCCGGCATTCTCAGCGCGGACCAGAAACTGGCCAAGCGCTACATCGAACTGGGTGCGGCGTTTGTTGCAGTGGGCGTTGACACCACCGTCTTGATGCGTGGCCTGCAAACCTTGGCTGCCACATTCAAGGAGGGTCCTGTGCCTACCAGTTCCGGTGGCGTGTACTGACGGCATCGACCAAACCTGGAATGCCTGTATGACAATCACCAACCACCCCAGCGCATTGCTGGGGACTGGTGCTGATTAACGCTTGAGCGCTTTCAACTCGTTGAGCAACGTCAGTAGCGTCTGCAACTTCTCCTCGCCAAACCCCGCCTGCAACCGCTGATAGTTCGCTTCCATGCTCTGGCTCATCGAGTTGAAGCAAGCCTCGCCCTTCTGCGCCAACCTTACCAGCACTCTGCGTTGATCCTGTTGCGCCTTGCGCCGCTCTACCATGCCGGCCGCCTCCATGCGCACCAGCACACCGGTCATGCTCGGCTTGAGGATGCAGGCCAGCTCAGCCAGGCGATTGATCTCCAGTTCATCGTGCTGACTCAGGATCCGAATCACCCGCCACTGCTGCTCGGTCAAGCCGTGTTGATTCAACGAGGGACGGAAAAACCCCATCGCGGCTTCGCGAGCCTGGAGCAATGTGAGTGTCAATGATGGGCGCGACTTGGGCATTGAATGGGTTCGAATTCGATGATTATTAATATGTGAACTATATTCCAGCACTGCGCCGATGTCGATGTATCCGGGCCTTGGCAGCCACGATCAAAACCGGCGGCATAGAGGATCAAGACACCTACCGGTCGGAAGGCAGTTAATACACCTCAACAGGTACAGAGCTTCTTGCAAGCCCTGCAGTTGAGTTTCCCTTCACTTTTCCAGGCTGCGCCATGATCAATATCGAAACGCCTACCTACTACTCGGCAACCAAAAAATACAACCTGAGTTTCCCCACGCTCGAACAGGATGTGGAAGCGGATGTCGTGGTGATTGGCGGCGGCTTTTCCGGCATCAATACCGCGTTGGAACTTGCTGAAAAAGGCATCACCAACATTGTGGTGCTCGAAGCTCGATATCTGGGGTTCGGTGGCACTGGCCGCAATGGCGGACAGATCATGGCCGGTATCGGTCACGACCTGGAGAAGATCAAGACCCAGGTCGGCGAGCAAGGGCTGCGCGAGATCTTTGAAATCAGCGAGCTGGGTGCTGGCATTATCAAGGACCGAATCGCCAAATACTCGATCGATGCGGACTTCTGCAACGGCTACGGCTACATGGGCTTCAACGCCCGCCAGGAAAAAACCCTGCGTGCCTGGGAGAAGGACTTCAAGTCGATCAATACCAAGGACGAAATCCGCTTCATGGCGGGCTCCGAGGTCAAACAGATCATCGGCTCCGACGCCTATACCAGTGCGTTGCTGCACATGGGCGGTGGCCACGTACATTCATTGAATCTGTTGCTGGGCGAAGCCAAGGCGCTGGTCGGGCACGGTGCGCGCATCTACGAACACAGCCCGGCGCTGGAAGTCAGCTATGGCGAGCGCATCACGGTGCGCACCGGCCGGGGTTCGGTGAAGGCCTCGAAGTTGCTCTGGGCCTGTGACAGTTTCCTCAACAAACTGGAGCCCGAGCTGCACAAGACCACGCTGAACACCTACGCCTTCCAATTAATGACCGAACCGCTGTCGGACGAAATGATCAACCGCATCAGCCCGATACGCGGCGCCTACAGCGATATTCGTCCGGTCATCGACTACTACCGTGTCACCAATGAAAACCGCCTGCTGTTCGGTGCCGCGACGCCCCTCGTCGAGCACATCCCTCAGGATCTGAAGGCATGGAACCGCAACCTCATGCTGAAAATTTTCCCGTACCTGAAGGACGTGAGAATCGACCTGGCATGGGGTGGCCCTATGGCAACGGGTGCCAACCTGTTTCCGCAGATCGGCACACTCAGCGGCCGCAAAAACGCATTTTATGTTCAGGGTTACGCCGGCTTCGGCGTCACGCCGAGCCATATCATCTGCAAGATATTGGCTGAGGGCATGAGCGAAGGATCCTCTCGTTATGACCTGATCAGCTCGGTCAAACATGCGCAGATCATGGGCAAGGATCACATCCGGCCCTTGCTGCTGACAGCAGGCAAAAGCCTTCATCAACTTTCGGGCTATTTCAACGGTCGCCGTTGATCCCGACCCTTTCAATCACAGGAAAACTGCCATGCCTATTACCACCCTCAAGAAAGACATCCAACTGTCCGAGCTCGATGCCTGGGGCACTGTCGCTGACCTCGGTTCGGAAATCCTCGAAGGCGAAGTCAAAGCCTTCGGGAAAATGACTTTCGGTGCGCCGTCCGACCCGATCAGCAGTGCTTACTTCGGCACGACCCAGGGCAAGTTCCGGATGGTTTATCCATTTGCCGAACAAGCGACCGTGGTCACAGGCGAAGTGGTTCTGACGGACGAATCCACTGGGCAGAGCACCCGCTACGCGGCTGGCGACAGCTGGTTCGTAAACAAAGGCACCCCGGTGCTCTGGGAAGTTGTCAGCGAAAGCTTCGTGAAGCATTATTTCGCTGTCGTCTGATCGATCCCCGCTGCCGGTTTCTGCCGGCAGCTTTTTTTGGCGAGGGTTACTGACCATGAACGCCATCCCTGCTCAGGAAGTCGCCGGCCACTGCCTGCAGGCTTTCACTCAACTCGTTCCGGCCAGTCAGGCCGCGTTCTATTATGTCGACCGCCAACTGCAAGCCCGTGACTTTCAGTTGCACGGCATGAGTGGCGAAATGCATCGCGATTATCTGGACAACTACCGCCAATACGACCCGCTACAACCACGCAATTGCCTGTCGAGTGGCTTGACGGTGGTGCCTCTGGGTCTGGCCATGGCTCGACAGCCCGCGCGGGACAGCCGTCGCTATCGGGACTTCCTGCAACGCTACGGCGTAGTCGATGTAGTCGAAGTTCTCGCTCATCGTGCAGGCCAGCCTAAGGCCGCGATTTCGTTGCTGCGCACGGCCGCGCAAGGCGCTTTCACCCCCGCTCAATTAGCCCAGCTCAATGCCTTGCAGTCGTTGCTACAAATGGCCGTAGCCAATATGCAACCGCATGAAAACTCGCTGATCGGACTGACACCTAAAGAGCGCCAGATCGCACTGTTGTTGAGTCAGGGTGCCAGCAACAAGCAACTGGCCCAGGAGTTGGAAGTCGGTTTGCCAACCATCAAGACTCACTTGATCAACTTGTTCCGCAAGACCGGGGTAACCAGCCGTACTGAACTGGTGGGAGCGCTATTTTTATAAGCCGGTTCAACCATCTGGTTGATAGGCGAGTCAGTATTCGGGCGGCATGATCCAGGTTGTCGATTACACAACCGGAGCCATGCAATGACTACAAATTCTGACTGGATCACCGTAGGTGCCCTCGCTGACGGATTCGCCCCAGAAGCCTTTATCCTGCCCAACCTCGCCGATCTCAACGGCAAGACCTTCACGTTGCACTTCGCCAACGGCTGGCAGATCGAGCATCGTTTTGAAGCGCAGCTGCTGCACTGGAAAGCCGCCGACGGTCACTCCAGTGGATCCGCTGCGTACAGGGCCACTTCTGTTAGGCCGGGCCTGTATCTCGTCGACTTCATCAAACGCGAAGCCGATCAAGCCTGGTCCGTGAGCCTGGTAGTGGACACCGCTACGTCGTCGTTCACCGCCGTGATCGGACGCATGCCAGCCCAAGCGCAAACCGAGGAAGGGCTTTACAGTCGCGCACTGGCCGGCAAGGCCTTGACGTCGGTGCAAGTAGACTTCCTCCACGGCAGCCTCGACCGCCCATGGCAGGAAGGCCAATGCCCACACGCCCCGACCCGGGAACTGACCGGGTTGCGCAACCTGTATCGCTACAGCCCCAGCGAAGTCTACGAACACATCTACCTCAATGATCAGTTCTACTCCTGGCAGTGCCTCAAGGGCGTCGAGCAAGGCTTGTGTGATACCGATCGTTGCCACTACTACAAGATTGCCGATCAGCTGTATCTGTTCGTCTGGCGCGAAAAGATCATCCCGACCCTCGGCCTGGTGTTGATCGACCTGCAACAGCACCGCAGCGACGGAAAAATCTTCGGTTATGCCGGTTCGTCCTTCGACGAACTGTCGAACTTCCCGGTCAGCTCCTACTGCCAGGTCCTCAACCGCACGGAGTATCCCGATGCCTGAGCCACGCACGGTTGTCATTACCGGTGCAGGAACCGGCATCGGTGCCGCCTGCGCCCGACTGTACGCAGGCGAAGGCGCCAATCTGGTGTTGATCGGTCGGCGCCGCGAGCCACTGGAACAGGTCGCCCGGGAAACCGGCGGTCTGATTCTGATCGGCGATGCTGCCTGTGCAGATACCTGGGATGGGTTTATCACGCAGATCCGTGAGCGTTACGGTCGACTTGATGTGCTGCTCGCTTGTGCCGGTGGTCATGGGGTGGGCAGCGCCACGCAGACTAGCCCGCAAATCTGGGAAGCCTCGTTGCGTAGCAATCTGGACAGCGCGTTCTACAGCGCCCGCGCTTGCCTGCCGTTGCTGATCGAAAGTGCCGGCAACATTGTGATGATTGGCTCGATTGCCTCACTGGCCGCCGGCCCCGAAGTGTGTGGATACACCACTGCCAAACATGCACTGCTCGGGCTCAATCGCTCCATGGCCAGGGACTACGGGCCGCGCGGCGTACGCGTCAACGCTGTGTGTCCAGGCTGGGTCACTACCCCGATGGCCGACGAAGAAATGCAGCCGTTGATGAGTCTCTATGGCGACACGCTACAGCAAGCCTATGCCCGGGTTTGCGCTGACGTGCCTTTACGACGTCCCGCCAGTGCCGAAGAGATCGCCAGGGTTTGCCGCTTCCTGGCCAGCCCCGACGCTTCGATCATTACCGGAGCAACCCTGGTTGCCGACGGTGGTTCGAGCATCGTCGATGTACCGACCCTGGCCTACGCTCACATGGAGAACGCCAATGCCTGAAGACTTCGATTTCAGCGGGAAAACGGTGCTGGTCACCGGTGGCGCACAAGGAATCGGCCGGGCAATCGTCGAAGCTTTCGCATTGCGCGGAGCGCGAGTGATGATCGCTGACCTGCGTCTGCCACAGGCTCGGGCACTCGCGGCGGACTTGACTGCGCGAGCGTGCCGGGTTGAGGCCGCCGAGATTGACCTGGCCGATGCTACGGCTGTGTTCGAACAGGTTCAGCGGTTGGAACGAGACTGGGGTCGCCTGGATATTCTGATCCACAACGCCGGTTACTTTCCGTTGACGCCATTCGCCGAGATCACCCCTGCCATTCTTGAGCGCACGCTGGCAGTCAACCTCTCGGCGCTGTTTTGGTTGACCCAGGCGGCCTTGCCGATGTTTCAGCGTCAGGGTGGCGGTTGCGTATTGGTGACCTCGTCAGTGACCGGGCCACGGGTAGCCTATCCGGGGCTCAGCCACTATGCGGCGTCGAAGGCCGGGGTTAACGGGTTTATTCGAAATGCCGCTTTGGAGCTTGCTGGCAATAAGGTGCGCGTCAATGGGGTCGAGCCAGGCATGATCGCCACGCCTGCCATGGACAATCTTGGCGACGGCCAGGTCAACGACGACATCGCAAGCCGGGTTCCGTTGGGTCGTCTTGGCAAACCGGAAGATATTGCAGGGGCCATGCTCTTTCTGGCGTCTGATCTGGCGGCCTACATCACTGGGCAGACAATCGTTGTGGATGGTGGATCGACCTTGCCCGAGGTGTGATTGCATCGATTCACCAAGCAGCAAAAACCTGACATTCATGTTCAGCCACGGCTTGCACCTTCGAGCATCGACAGTGAATCACTGAAGACTCGCAACAAGGCTGCGAGCCGTTTTACGTATGTCTGCGGCGCTGCATAGATAAGCTCCACATGCAGACTGTCGACGATGCCAAGGTACGCGTCGCAGAACACCTCAAGTTGCTCGGGATGAGCCGCCGTCCATGTGTACCGGTCCCGCGTTGCGCGTTGAAAATACTGGCGAATCTGCGCCAGGTAAGCCTCGAATCCAAGCGTGATGACGGCACGGATATCTGCTGGAGGAAAGTAGGCGGTGCGCAATAGAAATCGCAGGTGCGCCGATGCTTCATAGCGTCCAATCAAACACTCGACGTGCAGTTGACCGGGCACTCCTGCGCGCCCGCCCTCTTCTTCAAAGCAAGCCGCGACATGCTGCTGTTCATGTCCGAGTGCAATCTTGAACACCCTCTCGAACAAGGCATCCTTGCTGCTGAAATGCGCGTAAAGCGATGCCTTTCGCATGCCGGCCATGACGGCGATCTCGTTGAGGGATGAAGCGTCGTAACCATGATCGGCAAAATGTTCGACAGCGACGGCGCAAATGTTGGCGGCCGAAGGGGTGAGTGGCTTCATGTCGCAGGATTCCCTGACATCGACCAGCGCATGAGAGATGACAAACTACGCATTGGATTGGTTACCGCTGGCTGAAGAAATCATGACCTTTCCTGGCGCTCGAAAACTTTATCCTGAACTCAATCGAACGCCAGTCAATTAATTTATTAACATTAATCTCGAGTCGAATGTCGTAGAGACTTCACGACCTACGCCGCCCCTACCGCCTGCTGTAGATGCGTCGAGCGAAAGTCCTTGGGCGACAGCTCAAACTGCTTCTTGAACGACCGGCTGAAGTGGGCTGAATCGGTAAAACCCCACTTGTAGGCAATAGAGGTGATCGACTCGCTTTTTAGAAATGGATTAGTCAAATCATCAGCGCTGCGTTTGAGCCGCGCACGCTGAATGTAACGGCAGACACTGTCGTCCTGCTCTTCAAACAAACGATACAGATGGCGAACGGAAATGTTCAATCGACTGGCCAGACCCACGGGGCTCAGGCCAGGCTGAGTCAGGGACTCATCGATGACTTTCTGAACGTAGCTGCGCAGATTGTTACCCTGCAAGGACGCACTGCTGTCACCCGGCGCGTTGTCCGTTTCGAATGCGGAACCCAGCAACGAAACGAACGCCGATTGCAGGGCCTCGCCTTCGCCAATGGAGTCCTGGCCATCCAGGCCCTCCCGGCACAGTTGGTCCATCAGCACATGGAGCATTCGGCCGCAGGCCTTGCTGGAAGAAATCTTGCCAAAGGTTTTCGACCCGCTTCCCAGTTGCTTGCACACCTCATTGCGTGACAGAGAAAGGGACGCATGTTCGATCAACCCGAACGGGGTTATCTCAATCGAGCCGGTCGAGTCCATGAGCAACATATCGCCCGGCGCCAGCTGAATGACCTGGCCATTCTGCGCAATCTGACAATAGCCACTGCGTTGGCTCACGAGAAAGCAATGCTGATCATTATCGTGGTCGGCGTTAGGCCGTTCGCGCCTGATCAAACCTGCATTGGTGCGCAGGTTTGCCAGGGAGAGACGGTCCTGGGACCGCTTGGAAACCTCGCCGATGAAAAGCGATCGGTTGTAAGCCAATTCAGTATCGAAATGACCGCACGCCGCTCGCAGATCACGCGTCCAGGTTTCCAATCCATATTGCGTAGACTCATTGATGCTCATGGTATCTCCACAATGGCTTATTGTTTTTGTTGTGCGATAGTTAACATGTTATCTATATGTGCACAACAAGTACAGGGTGCCGATTGCAGAGGCATTAATGATGCCAAATCTCAAATTAGAGCGTGCGTAATGTGCGTTGCAGGCCCATCAGAACATTCAACAGCACATCACGCTGCACGCCGCTCAAGGCGATGTAACGCCGGAATGACGGCATCCGGTTGACCACCTCGCTACCGCCCATATGCTCCAATCGAACGCGCCATTCATGCCCGTCCAGAGTGAGCTGAAGGCGCTTAAAATCCAGCGACATCAGCGATTGATGCAACACTGGGTCTTCTTGCAACCGAACCTGGAGCCTGGTCAGCAACTCAGGTGCTCCCGTGCGTTGTTTACACACCAGCCCTGTCCGTCGAATTGACCCGCTGTGGTGCAGATCAAAGTGGGCACTGCCCTGCTCCGTGGCAGGCACCCTGACAGAAAACTCAGTCATCACCAGATGCATCAGCAGCTGGGATTCCGTGCGCTCGACAATATCGACCTGAAGGTTGCTCTTTCCGAGAAAAAACACTGCCTCGGCCGGGCCCATGGAAGCAAAACTCGCCACACCCAGATTGCGCCGCAAGTACTCAAGCGTTACTCCGGGCCTGTAGCCGTTCGGGGCACGTCGTGCGCTGAATGATTCAGACAGTTTTTGCAGCATGGTCGAGATAACCGTTGTGATGTTTGCCAGGCTCATGGGAAAACTCCTTGGCCAGCACTTCTTCAACGGTAGCCGGCTTGAATGGATTGACTTTCTGCACCACCAACGTCCAGAAAAGCGCATAGGCAGCCGCAATGCCGAGCATCACCCCGAAAGGCACATAGATATCGGCAGGGTTCATTCCAGGTGGCGTGATGAACCACATGCCTAGCAAGATGCCGACACTGGAAAGAATCTGCGGCAATGGGAAGAAAGGCGAGCGATAGGCCCGTGGCAGATCAGGACGGCGAATCCGCAGGCTGACCACCGACAGCGTTACCAGCAGATAGGCAAAACTCCACGCGCAGACCGCGGCCAATACCAGGTTCATGATGTTGTCGGTATTGCCACCCAACCAAAAGGCGTACAAGCACGGAATCAGCATCGCCACCAGAATGCACAGCAGCGGCGTCTTGAAGCGTGGGTGCAAGTAGGTGAACACCTTGGGCAACGCACCATCCACTGCCATGCCATAGAGAATTCTCGGCACACCTGCCATCAGCGTGTTGATGGTCGCTGCGCCCGCAAACAGAAAGCCGATCCCCAGCCACAACGGGCCGACATGCCCCATGACCTGCTCAGCAAATTTCGGGATGGCCATGGGCGTGTCGAGCAGATGCACGCCTGTGGCGGCATCCAGTAGTACGTTCTCGACCTGGCGCTTCATCGCGGCGCCATAGATGAACATGCAGGTGGCAACACTCAACAATCCCAAAATCATCGCCTTGGGCATGACCTTGGCCGAATTGCGCAAGTCCGGCGCCAACGGGGTGACGAACTCGCAACCGACGAACATGAACATCGCCATGCCCACCAGCGACAGAATTGTGATCAGGTCCGTGCCCACCAACGACACCCCGAACCAGCCATCCAGTTGCACTGCCGGCGCGGCGATCAAACCCAGTACCCCGAACACCATCAACGTGGTCCACATGCCGAAGGTCAGAATGATCTCCGCCCTGCCGAAAGCGCTGACGCCGAAGGCATTGAGAATGGCGAACACAACGACAAATCCTACGCCGAGCAACCAGGAACCACCGGCAGACTCCGCCAGTGTATTGAGGTGCTCGAAGTTCACCAGCGCCATGACCCCGGACAGAATGGTTTCAGCGGTGCCCGCAAACACATGCACGATCAGGTACGCCGACAACGTGCCGGTGATTGCGAAGAACCGTCCCAGACCGCAATTGATGTAGTCGTAGACCGAACCGGTGGTCGGCAGGATCGAGGCGGCCTCAGCGAAGGTGGTTGCCTGGGCCAGCATCATGACCACCGCGATCAGCATGGCCACCGCAAAAGCGCTGCCGCCAATTCCAAAACCCATCGTGGCCGTGAGAATGACCGGGCTGGCCATGATCAGGCCAATGGTGCTGGCTAACGCGGTGGGAAAACCAACGCTACCTCGTTTCAGGTGTTCTGTGAGCCTGTCATTGATCGACATGGTGCGGATCCTCAAAAGCGGATTTCTTAGTGGAATTATTAAGCCGTTCAAGGAGCCGGCGTTTACGCCTTCCCCAGCCAGTCCCTGATCAAATCGGCTTCGTGTGCAGAATCACTTTGCGCCCCTCTCGCCCTCATCGTCTTGCCCATGTCTGCCGACGGTTTTGTTGCTGCCTGCCAAGGCGTATTACCTGGCTGACAGGGTCAATTCTGTGGCACGCAGGTGAAAGACTTGGCCCTTTTACGATTGCCCTAATGCGCCCTCGACCATTTGGCTGTCCAACAATACCGGGGAACGTAACAATGGAGCACATGCGTAAAACACGATCACTGCCCGCCGCTGTCAGCTTGGGTGCTGCACTCCTGATCACACACTCATCAGCCAACGCCTACGAGTTCTACGCCGACAATGACACTAAGGTGACTGGTAATTTTCTGGCTGTTTACGGGTTGTTCAACAGCCGCAAAAACTATGACGGCACCACCGGCGGCTCCAGTTGGCGCGAAGGCTTCATCAAGTATGGGCTGAGTATTGATCAAACCCTGGGGGGCGCAGGCAGCGTGTATGGCACGGCAAATCTGGTGAGTTCCGGCACATGGGGTGATGGCGATGCAGCGGGAATAACCGACGGTACTGAACGCACCACGAAATTCGATGAAGCGTTTGCTGGATGGCGCTCAGGCGAACTCTTTCCGGTTCTGGGCAAGGATGGCGTTGACCTGTCCTTTGGACGCCAGGTCATTACGCTGGGCGACGGTTTCATCATCAACGACGACGGCCTGAATTTTGGCAAGGGACCTGCCGACGGCAAGCTCAATCGCGGAGGGGCCTATTACCTGGCTGCTCGCCATGCATTCGATGAGACTGCCGTTGTGCGCCTGGGAGGCAAGGACGGAGTACACGGCAGCATGATGTGGATCAAGTCCGACAATCGCTCCCAGGCCAACACCGAAATGGCTGCTGGAACCCTGGAGTACACAGCGGAACCGGGTACTCTGGGCCTGACCTACATTCACGGCATCGACGTCGATGACCGCTTCGCCAGCGACTTCCAGAAACAGCGTGATGGCATGAACATCTACAGCCTGCGCGGAGCGGGTAATGCCGGCATCGAACACGCGCATTTTTCCTTCGAATATGCCTGGCAGGATAAAGACGCCGGGCCGGAAAAAGCCTGGTACACCGAAGCAGGCTACACCTTCGCCGACCTGCCCTGGTCGCCCGACGTCACTTACCGCTACAGCCGCTATTCGAAAGACTGGGATTCGATGTTCAATGGGTTCAGTCGCGGCTATGGCACCTGGTTCCAGGGTGAAGTCGCCGCCAACTACTCGGGCCCCTTCAATAGCAATACGTCAATCCAACATGTTGCCTTGAAGGTCAAACCCGTCGACGCGGTGACTGTCGGCGCCCTGTTCTTCGACTTCAAGACGCTGCACAAGAACGACGCACTGAACCTCGATGGCCGTGAACTGGATATGTACGCCGAATGGGCTGCGAACGAACACCTGATCATCACCCCACTGCTTGGCCTGTATAAGCCTGATAAAGATGCAAGCAATGGCGGTAACCAGGTGGGTGGCAATGGCACCAACGTCTACAGCCAACTCACGGTAGCTGTGCCGTTTTGATGCCATTCGGGAGCTGCTCCGCGCAGCTCCTGACCCCCCCACACGAAACTGAGACCGGGTTGGGCGCACACGAAAAACGGCGCCCTGAGGCGCCGTATAGTGCATTTCGACAATGCTTAACACTGCCTGATCAGGGTCTTCAATACGGCCTTGAAGGTTTCGATCTGTTCGTCGCTGAAATCGGCGAACACCTTGTCCTGCTGCTCCTGTGCAATAGACCAAAGATCGTCGGTCTGCTCGATACCCGCAGTGGTCAGCCGCACTCGACTATCATCATCGTTAACCAATCCCTTGCGTTTTAGATTGGCCACCGCCTCATCAATCTCCCGAACCGGCATCGCCACTTCCCGCAGCAGTTCGTTTGCACTCAAGCCGGCATCACTTTCCAGCACCATCAGCATCCGCGCCTCGCTGGTGCGCAGGCCAGTAGACAACTGCCGGGGCTGATAGCTGGACTGGTAGGCCCGCACCGCCTGAGTCATCAGATAATACAGGTTGTGGCTGAGCCGCCCCTGGAAATGACTAGTAGGGCGTGGACTGCCATCTTGTTTGGTCATGCGGGTGTGCGGCAGCACCATCGAATAGGCGCCCTGGTGATAGAGCAACGGCGAGCGACCGAAATCATCGAAGGCCACCACTTTGCCGATCATGATCCAGTGGTCACCACCGTCTACCTGCTGATACTTCTCACAGTGAAAGCGCGCCGAGCAATCGGCGAATACCGGCGAGCCGCCCTCCCCTGATTCGTATTCGATCTCGGCGAAGCGGTCTTCCTTGGGGCGGGCGAAATTGTTCGACAGATCAATCTGGTCTGCCGCCAGTACGTTGACCGCAAAGTGGCTGGCCTGCTCGAACACCTCGTGGCTGTTGGAGCGTTTATCGATGCTCCACAACACCAGAGGCGGATCGAGGGAAACCGAGTTGAAGCTATTGGCGGTCACCCCGACTTTGCGTCCGGACGCGGTGGCGGCTGTGACCACGGTCACGCCAGTAGCGAAGTTGCCCAATGCCCGGCGAAAGGCCCGTGGGTCGAAAGTGGTTTCAGTGGCTTGGCAAACGCTGTTATCAGACATGCAAGACTCCCGGACGGCTTCCATGAGCCGTCCTGATTGTTGTTATGAGAGGCGGGCTCAGATCATGCTCGGATCAGGTTCCAGGCCCATCAGCTCGCGGCCAAGAATCTGCGCACAGACGTCATAGTCGGTGTAGGCATGGGCACCGGTCATGTGCGAATCACGGAACAGCCGCTGCATCTCGTTCTGTTCAAACCAGGCGTTACCACCAGCGGCTTCGAACAACCGGTCCACGGCCTGGATGCACATTTTGGTGGCATAGGCCTGATTGGTCCGCCAGAACGCCAGGGTCTCGCGGCTTGGATAACGTTGCTGCTCACTGTGTTCGGCGTGTTCCTGCCAGGTCTTCTCGAGAAAGGCCCGGGCAGCGCCCACCTGATGAGTCGACTCGGCCAGACGCATCAACGCCGGAGTCGCCGCACCGACCGCCGCACCGGTGTAGGCACGCACGCGGGTCTTGGTCTTTTCGCGGAACACCTCAAGCATCCGCTCGGCAACACCCAGGCTCACGGTGGAAAAACCGCTGGCGAAGTAAGGACGATACGGCGAGTAAAAAATCTTGCTGTCAGGGTACAGGCCGAAACCTGCGGATCTGCCTTCCATCATGTCCTTGGCTTTCTGGATGCGGTGTTCCGGCACCCGCACGTTGTCGATGATCAAGGTCTTGGTGCCGCTGCCTTTCATGCCGGCGGCGAACCAGTCGTCACGTATCTGATAATCACTGCGCGGCAGTACCGCGAAGCAGTAGTCCTGAGTGCCTTCAGCATTCTTGCGGCGGAACCCGACGATCGCCCACTCGGCGTGATCGCAACCGCTGCTCCAGCCCATTTCGCCGCTGAACAACACGCCGCCGTCGATTTCTTCGGTACGCCCAAATGGGGCGATACTGCTGCTGGCCGTGGCATCCGGGTCGTCGCCCCAGACTTCCTGCTGCAGTTCGGCCGAGAACAGCGCCAATTGATGGCTGTGGGTGCAGAGCAGGCTCATGGCCCAGGCGGTGCTGGCGCAAGAGCCCGCGAGTAACGCGATGCAGTCGGCAAATTGCGGCAGCGATATCTCCATGCCCCCGAACTTCTTCGGCTGAAAGGCCCGATGCATGCCGATGCTTTTGAGCAGCGCAATGTTCTCGTCGGGGACCTTGCGATCCTGTTCAGCCTGGAAGGCATTGGCAGCGATGGCCGGCAGAATGGACTTGAGGTCTTCAAGGAGCGGGTTTGGCTTTTTCATGGATGGCCCTGCTTATTATTGGATACCCGGCCAACTACCCGAATCGACGAGTAGCGCTGGATGCAGGGCCAGTATGGCGTTCACCATGCCAGCAGAAAATGCACCTTCCAGAGCCAAGATTGTACTTTTCAAAGACAATACGCCAAGGCCTGGAATGGCTTTGGCAGCCACAGACATAGGCTTGGGCAGGCTCAGTCAAGCCAGCCTGAGACCCATGGATTAGTCTCGGGGCTTTCTTTGTTCGCCATCAGGAAAACCCCATGAGCGATATCCCGTTGCTGCCTCAAGTTGAAGCCTTCCTGAGTCGAAACCATGCGTTGTTCATCGACGGTGGCTACGTTCAGAGTCATTCCAGCCAGACACTGGAGGTGATCAATCCTGCCACCGGCCTGGTCATCGCCCGAGTCGCCGACGCAGACCCGGCCGATGTCGATGCGGCCGTAGAATCGGCCAACCGCGGCTTCAAGCAATGGTCCCAAGTGGCACCGGCAATCCGTGGCAACGTGCTGTTGAAACTGGCCGACCTGCTGGAGCAGAACCGCGAAGAACTGGCGCAGATCGAAACCTGCCAATCGGGCAAGATCATCCAGATATCCCGGGCCTTCGAAGTCGACCAGGCCGCACACTTTCTGCGGTACTACGCTGGCTGGGCAACCAAGATCAGCGGCCAGACCATCACCCCGTCACTGCCCTCCTTCGCTGGCGAACGCTATACCGCTTTCACCCTTCGCGAACCCGTCGGGGTGGTAGTCGGCATCGTGCCGTGGAACTTCTCTACCATGATCGCCATCTGGAAACTCGCCTCGGCGCTGGTGACCGGCTGCAGCATCATCATCAAACCCAGTGAATTCACGCCGTTGACCATCCTGCGGATTGCCGAATTGGCCGTCGAAGCGGGCTTGCCTGCAGGTGCACTGAACGTTTTGACGGGCGGTGGTCTGGTGGGCAAGGGACTGATCGAACACCCCGGAACCGACAAGGTTTCATTTACCGGTTCCGTTCCCACCGGCATTGCCGTCGGCCGCAGTGCCATGGGCGCCGGGTTGACCCGCGCAACGCTGGAACTGGGTGGCAAAAACTCTGCTGGCTTCCTGCGCGATGTCGATCTGGACAAGGCCGCCGATGGCATCATCGAAGCCGGGTTCCTGCACTCCGGGCAAATCTGTGCAGCCGCCGAACGCTTCTTCGTCCATCGTTCACAGATCGATCCGGTCATGGACAAACTGGCCCAACGCTTGAGCACGCTCAACATCGGCTCACCACTGGATGAGCTCACCGAATTCGGCCCGGTCACCAATCGCCAACATCAGCTGAAACTCGGCGAGTACTTCGCCAAGGCCCGCGCCGAAAACAACACCATCATTCACGGTGGCAACCTGATCGACGGCCCAGGCTGCTACGTTGAACCGACGGTGATTCTCGCCAACAGCGTCAACGACACGCTGCTCAACGAAGAAACATTCGGCCCGATTGCGACCTTCTTCCCTTACGACACCGAAGAAGAACTGCTGGAGTTGATGAACAACACGCCTTACGGCTTGAGTGCCAGCCTCTGGACCAACGACCTGAGCAAGGCCCTGCGCATGGTGCCTGCGATCAACGCCGGGACGGTGTGGGTGAACATGCACACAATGCTTGATCCCGCGGTGCCCTTCGGAGGTAACAAATCCTCAGGTGTGGGGCGCGAGTTTGGCAGTGCGTTTATTGATGACTACACCGAGCTCAAGTCAGTGATGATTCGCTACTGATAGCGGTTAATCCGGCAGTAAGTGCGTCCAGGAAGGCCTGGGTCACTCCACACCAGACATGGCCATTTTTTTCAAAACCCATGACCGCCCCGTTTTCGTGGACTGAGCGGTCATGGGGCTGTCTTTCGACAACTCGGAAAATACAGGGATTAGCCTCCCTGATATTTAGCAGAAAATCCCATTAATTTCAGACGCCTACCTGGCTAATGAACTTGGTCGTCAGATAGGCATCCAGACCTTCAGTTCCGCCCTCACTGCCGTGACCGCTGGCCTTGATGCCACCGAATGGCGTTTCCGGCAGGGCCAAACCAAAGTGGTTGATCGAAACCATCCCGGCTTGCAGGCGATTACCCAACTCAGTCGCGGTCTTCAATGACCGGGTGAATGCAAACGCCGCCAGCCCGTACTCCAGACTGTTGGCTTGCGCTATCACGCTGTCCAGATCATTGAAACGCAACAATGGCGCCACCGGACCAAAAGGCTCTTCATTGAGAAGACGCGCCTGCTCCGGCAGGTCGGTCAATAGCGTCGGTTGGAAAAAATGGCCCGTGCTGCCGATCCGGCTTCCGCCTGTCAGCACCTTGGCACCGAGGTCACGGGCATCGGCGATCAACTCTTGAACCATCATCAAGCGTCGAGCATTAGCTAGTGGCCCCATCTGGCTGGTTGGGTCGAAACCGTCGCCCACCTTGAGCTGTCCCGCCAGTTCGGTGAATCGCCGAGAGAAAAGATCAAATACTGCGTCATGCACATAGAAGCGCGAGGGTGAAGCGCAGACCTGTCCGGCATTGCGGAATTTGAGGGTGCAGGCCAATGCGGCGGCAGCCTCTACATCGGCATCCTCGCAGACGATAAACGGCGCGTGCCCACCCAATTCCATGGTCGTCAATTTCAAGTGTGTCGCGGCCAGGGCACCGAGTTGTCGACCTACGGCAGTCGAGCCGGTAAAGGACACTTTTCGAATAATCGGTGACCTGATCAGGTAATCGGAGATGTGCGCTGGGTTACCGAACACAAGGTTCAGCACGCCCTTGGGCACACCCGCATCGTGGAAACAGCGCACCAGCTCGATCACTGCTCCCGGAGCCTCCTCTGGCGCCTTGATGATGATGCTGCAGCCAGCAGCCAGAGCCCCTGCTATTTTGCGTACCGCTTGATTGATCGGGAAGTTCCACGGTGTAAAAGCGGCTACCGGACCGACTGGCTCGCGCACCACCAGCTGGCGTACCGCCGCATTGCGTGAAGGCACGATGCGGCCATAGGCGCGTCGCCCTTCTTCGGCATACCACTCAATGTGGTCGGCCGCGCTTTTGGCTTCCATGGTCGACTCCGCCATTGGCTTGCCCTGATCCAGCGTCATGCACTCTGCCATCAGCGCGTGGCGTTCACGTACCAGCAAAGCTGCTCGCCGCAAGATGCCTGAACGGTCGTAGGCAGATGTCGTGGACCAAATCCCAAAGCCGCTCGCTGCCGCTGCCAATGCGGCGTCCAGATCTTCATTCGAAGCTATCGGCAATTGCCCGAGCGTCTCGCCCGTCGAAGGATTGATCACAGCTGCAGTGTTGCCAGCGCTGCCGGCAGTCCATTGGCCGTCGATGTAAAACAACAGGTCGGTGTACATGGATCTTTCCTCGCAAATGGGTATTGAACACAAGCGATTGCAAAGGTATCGGCAACGCATGAGCGGTAACGAAATACGCAGCAACAGGTTGACACTATCAACCATATACTCGTAAATTTAGTTCACCATGTCAACCATGTTCCGTTACCACCTCAGGGGTCCCAATGAGAGACGTCACTCTGTGTGAATGCTTCGCCCGCGACGGTCTGCAGCACGAACCGAACTTTCTGCCCACACCCACAAAACGCCGATTGGTGGAGCGATTCGCCGAAATCGGCTTTCAGAGGGTCGAGGCGACGTCCTACTCCAATCCTGCCGTGATTCCGCAATTTGCCGATGCCAGTTCTCTGTTGGCGACCCTGCAGCGTCGGGCCGGCGTGTTCTACAAAGCGACCTGCGCCAACGTGCGAGCCGTCGAGCGAGCTGTCGGCGACCTCTCTGCCGGGCATGGCGCAAATGAAATCAGTTTACTGGTGTCCGCTTCTGAGTCGCACTCGCTGAAAAACCTTAAGCGCAGCCGTGCAGATCAATGGCTCAATATTCAGCAGATGGCCGAAAAGGCCCTCAATCAATTCCGCTTGATCGGTACTGTATCCGTGGCTTTTGGTTGTCCGTTCGAGGGTCGCGTCAGCGAGGCCAGCGTGTTGGCGGATGTGGAGCAGTTTGCCAAGCGCGGCGTGAAGTTCGTCACCCTTGGCGATACCACCGGTGTCGCGACGCCGCAGAGCGTCAAGCGCCTGTTCAGTGCCGTGCTTGCGACCTTTCCCGAGATCACTCCGATTGCTCATTTCCACGACACTCGCGCGACCGGGCTGGTGAATTACGTCGCCGCGCTCGAAGCTGGGGTCACCTGGTACGACTGCGCCTTCGGTGGTGTCGGCGGCCATCCGGCCAAGGTCAAGTATGGCGGCGGACACACCGGCAACGTCAGTACCGAAGACTGGGTCAACCTGCTGGAATCGATGGGCGTACGCACAGGTATAGACCTGGACCGCCTGCTCGACGTCGCCGCCGAATGCGAAGCCGCGCTTGGCCGTGAACTGCATAGCCGGGTCCTGCGCAGTGGGTTGAATCCACTGTTGCCCACCACTGTTTCCCAAACGACATCATCCAACGAAGAGGTGTAGAAATGCTCAGTCTCAACACTGTTGCGCGGCAAACCCGATTGATCTGTGGGGTGCTTTTGCTTTCAACACCGGTCTTCGCCAGTGATAAGTTGCTGCTGGTTGAACGGGACGATTTGATAAGGGGCCCGGCGAACGAAACCCTGCTCGGCCAGCAGATTTGGGAAATGCACAAAACCGCATCGTCACGTACCACGCTGGTCCAGCTCGACCAACAATCGCCGGTTGTCAGCCATGACATCGGCGAGCGCACGCTGATCGTTTTGCAGGGCACCGTGCTGTTCCATTTCGCTGACCGGGAAGTCACCGCGACAGCAGGCGATTACGTGGCGATTCCTCCCGGCCAGGCCTACCAGATGACCCCGCAAAACCAGGAGAAAGTCCTGCTACTGGGTTTTGATGTGCCCACCATCGACATGGCAAAGGCCACCGCTGCTGATTTCTCGACAAACAGTTCCGGCCCCACTCCCGTCGTCAAGAAACAACAATCAGTGATGACCAGTCCTCCCGGCTGGAATGATCCCAGTGACCGAGGCTGGACGCTGATAAAAACGCCGGAGAAGCGCGTGAATCTTGTAGAAATGTTCTCCGAGTTAAAAAACCATAGCCATCCCGACGCCGATCATTCACTGATCCTTCTCAGCGGCAGTGCACGGGTCGTAACCCCGACCGAGGACCGCATTCTGAAGACCGGCGATTACGTTTCCATCCCGCAGAATGTCCCACACAAGTATTACGTCGAGGGTCAGCAATCGGCGCTGTTCATCAGCTTCGATGCACCGGCGTACGATTCGGCCAAGACCATCTACCTCGAGTGACCTGTCAGCATCCGGACAGAATAAAAAAAGCATGGACCTCTGTCCGTGCTTTTTTTTGGTCGCTGAATTCATCGCAAAAAGCGGGTAAATCCCAGGCGCCTTAACTGGCAAATGCTTCCTGGAACTGTATCGCGCTACCTGCAATGGCGAGCGGCATACTCGCTGTGTGACTGAGTACAAAATTCACGAACAGATGAAACAATTCGGACTGGCTGGAAATGCCGAGCTTGCAATACAGGTGCTTGCGGTGATTCTTCACCGTGCCTTCAGCGATGCCAAGGTGCAGCGAGATCGACAGGCTGGAGTGACCGCGCAGGATCATGCTGACGATCAATTGTTCGCGCGGGGTCAGTTGGTCGGCGGCGAAACGCGAAAATGCGCTGTTCAGATGCTCTCTCAAAGCCAGCGCACTGTCATCGACCTGAGCACCAACGCCCTGGTAGTGGCGTTGCAACAACACAGCGACCATCGCCTGACAGTTTTGCAAAGCCTCAATCTGCACAGGTGAAAACTTCGCAGAGGCATTCAATCGCATCAATGAGTAGGCCAGATGACCGATGCCTGGCAAAGCACAAATGAACACGATTTCTTCGGACAACGTGCCCGACTGCATCGAGATGCAGGGATGTACATCCGGCGAATTGAAATAATCACCTTCGAAGAAGGCGTCAGGAGCCAGTTCGCTCATGCGGTACAGGCCTGTAGCCTGGCCATGCGCGCAGGCCGTGTAGACCGGGTCCAGCAAGTAAGTACCGTTGAGGTAGTTGTGCATCGCTCCTGGCTCGGAAATGCCTTGCAGGTTGTCGTGAAGTAACAATGGCGAACCACCGGACGGGTAAAACAGCACACAGCTCTGGTCGAAAATCACCAGAGCCTGCAGAGCTTCGTCCAACTGTGGGGTAAAGCCATCACACTGCAATTGTGCAACCAAACCGGGCGTCGCCGCGTGCCATGTGCCAAGAACAGGCGTGGCCTCCATGCCACACCCAGGCTGCGAAACTGAAGTTGCCATGCCATCTCCTTGTTTTTATCCGGTGCGCCGAACCGCATAGGCGCACCCTGAATCCAGCGATAAAAAACAAGCACATTTCCTGCCACGGATGACTCAGACAGCGGAAAAACAGTTGTCCACGAACAGCTGCGTACCACTTACAAATGATGCCTCGTCGCTGGCTAAAAACAGTGCTGCGCGGGCCACCTCTTCAGGCTCGCACAGACGGCCCTGTTGCAGGCTGATCGCCTCTTCACTGGCATCCACGCCCATGGCCTGCAAGTCGCGCATTTCCCGCTCGCCGTGAGGGGTGCGGATAAACCCCGGTGCGACCGCATTGCAGCGAATCCCCCGGTCACGAAACTCGACGGCTATGGCGCGTGCGAACATCTGGCAAGCGCCCTTGCTCGCGTTGTACACGACCTCCCCCGGGGTCGCGTATTGCGCGGAAATCGACGAGGTGCAAACGATGCTGCCGGCCCCCTTGGCAAGCATTTGTGGAAGCACCGCTTGGGTCACCAGGTACATGCTTTTGACATTGACCGCCAAAAGCCAGTCCCACTCATGCTCCTGCACGTCCAGAAAGGGTTTTACGATCAACGTGCCGGCGTGGTTGAACAGCACATCCGCCGGGCCAAATTCAGCCAGCCCGCGCGCAACGGCTTCACGCACCTGGGCGGCTTGCGATACATCGGCACCCACCCCAAGCGCTTGACCGCCATCGGCAATGATTTGCGTCGCGAGATTGACGGCGGCGTCGCCATTCAAGTCGATAATGACTACCTTGGCCCCTTCCGCCGCGAACAGCCGGCTTGCCGCAGCGCCGCATCCACCGGCGCCGCCGGTGATAATGGCCACTTTACCGGCCAGACGGCCCTTGCCTTGCAATTGTTTGACTGTACTCATTGCGGATTTCCTTCACGGCCGCCACTCACGGCGAATGCTTCTTCAGGTGACAACACCAGGCGATGACGACGGTAGAAAGCAAAATAGGCCATCCCGACCAGGTACCAGCAGGCAGCAGCAAGTGCGGCCCATTTGTACAGAGGATCGAGAAACTGATAAATCAGCGTCGCCAATGCAATCACGATCACCGCTACCGCACCGAATGTCCCGTAAGGACTGCGATAAGGCCGGTGCAAACTGGCAAAGGAGCGCTTCAAACGAATATAGGCGACGCTTTGCAAGATGTAGGAAATCATTCCGGCGAACACGATCATGCTCACCAGGATCCCGCCCATCAACGGGTTGTTATCCTTGCCGAAGGTGAACCAGCACAGCATCAGGATACTCAATGCAGCCGCAGCCCCGGTGGCCAAAGCAATGTTCGGGGTATTGCGGGTCGGGTGCGTCACCGACAGCCCTGTCGGGAGGTAACCGGCGCGAGACAACGAATAGATATTGCGTCCCGCGGCAAAGCTTCCCGCCAGGAACGACGCCGCCAGACCCAGCACTGCCACCGCTGACAACAGCTTGCTCGCGGTGTGCCCGAACAGCTCCCTGAAGCCATCGAGCAACGGCTCTGACGAAGTGCTCATGAAAAAGCTGCCGCCGCCGATCGATGCACTGAAAAACAACACGCCCAGCGCCAGTACCGCAAGAATCACAGTGCCCCAGACCAATGCCAGCGGCAAATGGCGGGTCGGGTTGTGCGACTCCTCGGCAGTCAGCGGCAATTGCTCAATGGCCAGGAACATGTAAACGGCGAACGGCAACGCAAGCATGACGCCTGTAAGGCCAAACGGCAGCCATGGCCCGTTACCGCCCTCCAATTCAATCGGCTTTCCAGCTGCGTCAGTTGCAAGGTTCAAGGCCTTGCCGGCGAAATCCATATGCGGGTAAGCCGCGATAAAGAACACCACCAACACCGATACTGCCGCCAGCGTGATGAGCACGACAGCGCGCATCGACACCCCCAGGCCCCGGTTCGACAACAGCAACATGCAGGCATACCCGACCACCCACCAGACAGGTTGCCACTCGGGTCCGGTACCGAAAATGGCAGTCAGATAGGCGCCCATGAAAAACATGTTGCCGGCCGGGGCCAGAATGAATTCGATGTTCTCCGCAAGCCCTGTGCTGAATCCGCCCCAAGGCCCCATCGTGGTACGAGCAAAGGAGTAGGCACCACCAGTGTGCGGCAGCGCAGCCGCCATTTCACCGATTGACGAGCAGAGAAACAGGTACATCACGGCGATGATCAGCAAGGCTAAAGCCATGCCACCGAAGCCTTGTGCCAAGCCCAGGTTCCAACCGGAGTACTGACCCGCCACCACCGCCCCGACGCCAAGAATCAGCAAGGTGAAAAAGCCTGCATGACGTTGCAGGCGACGTTGTTCAAAGTAACCGCTTTCCACACTTTGATAGCTGATCCCTGACGGGGTAACGGCCGCCGTCGGCGCTGATGTTATCGGTCTGTCCACGCGGTGATCCTCCAATGTCTCGTTCAGGGCAAATTCCCCGAACGTCATCTTCGGATGCACAACGTCAACTGCCTATGTCTCCAAAGGGACATGTCGACAAGGCATGAACCGCATCAATGCTGCTGACGACGCTCCAGGCTCTTGATGTACTGCATCGCCACCAGTAGCAGGATCGACAGGACAATCATCAAGGTCGATACCGCGGCCACGGTCGGATCGATCTGATCGCGGATATTGGCGAACATCCGGCGGGGCAGCGTGGAGCTTTCGCCGCCGACAATGAACAGCGCAATGACCACCTCATCGAATGACGCGATGAAGGCAAACAGCGCGCCGGAACAGATCGATAGTCGCAGCTGCGGCAGCGTCACCGTCAGAAAGGCCCAGGGACGTGAAGCACCCAGGCTGCGTGCGGCCATTTCCTGATTCATGTCGAACCCCTGAAGACCATTGCCCACCGCAATCAGCACAAAAGGTATCGCCAGCACACTATGCGCCAGCACCAGGCCGGTGATGGAATTGTTCAGACCTGTACGCGAATAGACAAAAAACACACCCACCGCCACCAGAATGATTGGCACCAGCATCGGCAGCATCATCAGGCTATTGACCAGCTTCGCCGCGCCACCGCGTACTTGCGACAGGCCATAGGCTGCCAGCGTCCCCAATACCGTAGCGATGCAGGTCGACATCACCGCCACTTTCACCGTGACCCAGGTCGCCATCATCCATTCCGGCGATCCCAGATAAGCCTCGTACCACCGCAGGCTCCACTCCCGTGGCGGAAACTCCAGGTACTGCGAGGCGGAAAACGACATCGGGATCACAATCAGGCATGGAATGATCAAGAACAACAGGATCAACCCGACCAGGACGTATAACCAGAGCCGGTGTGCATGGGTAATCTGCGTCGGCGTCACCGCTTGATTGAGCTTGAACATCAGCCGTTCCTCCCTTGTTCGTTGAGCCCGAACAGTTTGCGCATGCCCCAGAGGATCAACACCGTGGCGACCAGCAAGGCCACTCCCAGTGCACTCGCGGCGCCCCAGTTACCGTACAGGGCAATGGTGTCGCTGATCTTCATCGACCACATCGACACCTTGCCACCGCCCAACAATGCCGGTGTCAGGTAAAAGCCCAGGCAAATCACAAAGACCAGCGTGATACCCGAAGCCAGTCCAGGCAGCGACAATCGCAGAAAGACCTGACGAAACGCCTGGGCCGGTGTGGCGCCACAATTGGCCGCTGCCGACATCAACAACGGATCAATGTTTTTCATCTTGTCGTAGAGCGGCAGCACCATGAACGGCAACATGACGTGGACCATGCCGATGACGGTTCCGAAGAAGTTGTTCACCAGCGCCAGTGGCTCATGGATCAGGCCCAGATCGAGCAACCAGTTATTGATGATCCCCTGGCGCTGCAACAACACCAACCAGGCGTAGGTACGAACCAGAATCGAAGTCCAGAACGGCAGCAATACGAAAGCCATGCAGATCTGGCTGGCGCGTTCGGGCAGTTGCGACAGCAGGTACGCCAGTGGATATCCCAGCAGCACGCAAATCAGCGTGACGCAGAACGCCATCTGAAAGGTAATGATGAAGCTGCTCAGGTACACAGGTCTTAGCAAACGCAGGTAATTGTCCAGGGTCAGCGCACCGCTGCTGTCGAAGGCCGACAACCAGAACAGCCACCCCAAGGGCACCGCCAACACCACGAACACCAGAATGAAGCCCGGCAACGTCAGGGAAAGCAGCGCCCAGCGTTCCTTGAGTTCGGCCATCGCCAGGCGATGGACCATCGGGTCTTCGCCTCCGATGGTAGCGCCGTCGGTGCGAGCGGAAAGACTGACTTGTTTCATGGGCGTGACCCTCTGGAGCTTTTGACGAGGGGGAAGATCGGCATTCATGCGCCCTCCGTCACCAGCAAGGTGTCCTCGGCATGCAGCCATAGCTGAGCCGCAGCACCGGGTGTCGGTACCGCGACATCACGAAAGCCCTTTTGATGGCGAGCCGTGAGCTCGCTACCGTCAGGTAACACCAGACCGACGTGATAACTGTCGCCCTGATACACCACGTCGCGTGCTACCGCATCGATCCGGTTCATCGCGCTGGCATCCGCCGGAGCCTGCCATTGCAGGCGCTCAGGTCGCACCATGAGCACTCGGCGCTGCGAATGTCTGAGCGCCGTGCCCAACGGCAGTTTCAGCGCCCGTCCCTGGAACAGGACGGCATCGCCACTCTCCTCCACGGGAAAAAAACAACTCTCGCCAATGAAACCCGCGACAAAACGATCAAGGGGGCGCTCGTAGAGTGCGTCCGGGGTATCCAGTTGCGCCAGTTTGCCCTTGTTCAACACCGCAATGCGATGGGAGAGCGTCAATGCTTCCTTCTGGTCGTGGGTGACATAAATCGTGGTCATCCCCAATCGGGCATGCAGGCGCTTGAGCTCAAGTTGCATGTGCTCGCGCAGGTTCTTGTCGAGTGCTGAAAGCGGCTCGTCCATCAGCATGATTTTCGGCTCGAACACCATGGCCCTGGCTAGCGCGACACGCTGACGCTGACCACCTGAAAGCTGATGAATGCCGCGCTCACCGAGATGGTCCATCTGCACCATTTCCAGGGAGGCCTTGACCCGACGGGTTCGCTCCGCACCGCTGACCTTGCGCAAACGCAAGGGATAAGCAACGTTTTCTGCAACGGTCATATGCGGGAACAGCGCATAGTTCTGAAACACCATGCCGATATCCCGTTTATGTGGCGGACAATCCAAAAACTCTACGCCATCGACCTTGATGCTTCCCGAGTCCGGGCGAATGAAGCCGGCCAGCACATTGAGCAAGGTCGTTTTCCCCGACCCTGAAGGGCCGAGAAGGGTAAGAAACTCACCAGGGTTGACGTCCAGGGATACATGATCGATCGCAGTAAATGATCCGTAACCTTTATAGACATCCCGAATCGCAATATTGCCTTGCATAACTCCGACCTCCAAAAAAACCAATTACCGTGCGATCAACTCTTTGTAGTCTTCCTGAACATCTGTGACATGGTCGCCCCACCAGCGAGGGTCCATCAGCGCCTGCTTGGCTCTGTTGTCGGGCGACATGTTGGAGCTGTTCAGTGCATCGGCCGGAACACCAGGTTGATCGAAAGCCAGGCTATTGGTCGGGCCGTAGTAGCCCATCATGGTCGGAATTCGGGCCTGAATCGGCGCAGATACGGAATTGGCAATCAGCTTCTGCGCCCCCGGCGCATTCCCGGCGCCCTTGAGGATGGCCATGCAGCCATAACCGAGCAGGCCATCTTCATAGGTATAGGCCACCGGTGCTTTGTCTTTCACCACAGAATCGACACGGCTGCTCCAGATCGCGATCAGATCGACCTCGCCATCCTTGATCAGTTGCGCGGATTGAGCACCGGAGGTCCACCAGACAGCGACGTAAGGTTTGATCTTTTCCAGCGAAGCGAGGCCACGCTTGATATCCAGGGGATAGAGTTGATCGCGCGGCACGCCATCGGCCAGCAAGGCCACTTCAAGCATTTCATCCGGTGCGACGGAAAGCGCACGACGACCTGGAAACTTCTTCACGTCCCAAAACTCTTTCCAGTTCTTCGGGCCGACCTTGAATTTGTCGGTGCGCCAGCCCATGACCACTGAATAGCTGTTGGTAGCGATCCAGTTCTTGTCCCGCGCCAGTTCAGGTATGCCTTTGGCATCGATCACGGAGTAGTCCAAGGGTTCGAGCATCCCCTGCTTGGACAATGCCGCACAGTCATTGGCGCCGATATGAATGGCATCCCAGGCGGGTTTGCCAGATTGCACTTGCAGTCGTACAGCCGGTTGTCCGTCATGCGACTCGGTCCGCAGCTTCAACCCAGCCTTCTCTGCCGCTGGCTTCCACAGCGTTGCAATCAATGCATCCTGCAGACCACCACCATAGCCTGCGACGGTCACTGTAGACGGATCGGCCGCCCAAACCTGCGGAGCGATCAACGCTGCGCCCGCAACCGCCAACACATGTCGCCTTACTGCTGAAAACTTCAGGGTGTCGAACATTTTCCATCTCCTGTTTCTAGCGCCCGCTGAGCGCTGACTTGTTATTAGGCAGAGATAAAGATCAAACCTTAGCGCAGCTTTCCATCAGCTCGACCGTGTCCCCGGTCGTTGCTCATCTTCCGTTTGAAGCACCAGAAGATAGTTGACAACATGAACCACATGATTCACATTGTCAACCATATTGAAGCCACCCCATCAACAACAATTGCACCCACGACGCAAGTCGCACGACCCGAACGGAGTACCGCCATGTCACGCTCATTACACGCCAGCGACATCGCTTTTCACATCCACAGCCAGACCAACCTGGCCAACCACGAAAAGGTCGGTCCGACCGTGATGGTCCGTGGTGAGGGCATCTACACCTGGGATGACCAAGGCAAGCAGTATCTGGACGCCATGTCGGGCATGTGGAGTGCCGCGCTGGGTTATAGCGAGACGCGCCTGGAAGAAGCCGCGTTGCGGCAAATGAAGCAACTGCCCTATCACCAGAACTTTGCGCACCGCTCGACCGAACCAGCGATCCAGTTGGCAGAACGCTTGATCTCGCTGGCACCGGTGCCAATGTCCAAAGTGTTGTTCGCTTGTTCAGGTTCTGAAGCCAACGACACCGCGATCAAACTGGTCTGGTACTACTGGAGCGCCATTGGCCAGCCACAACGTCGCAAAATCATCAGCCGTAATCGCGCTTATCACGGCACAACCATTGCCAGTGCCAGCCTCACCGGCCTTGCACACTTGCACCAGGACTTCGGCCTGCCGCTGCCCGGTTTCCTGCATGTCACCTGCCCCCACTACTACCGCGAGGGTCTGCCGGGTGAAAGCGAAGAAGCGTTCTCCACCCGCCTGGCAGCAGAGCTGGAAACCCTGATTGAGCGCGAAGGTGCCGATACGATTGGCGCATTTTTCGCCGAACCGCTGATGGGCACCGGAGGCGTGATCACCCCGCCCGCCGGCTATTTCGAAAAAATCCAACAGGTTCTCAAGCGCCACGACATCTTGCTGGTCGCCGACGAAGTCATCTGTGGCTTCGGTCGTACCGGCAATTGGTGGGGTTCGCAAACCTTCGGCCTGCAGCCAGACATGATTACCTGCGCCAAGGCACTCTCGGCGTCCTATCTGCCGATTTCCGCACTGCTGATTTCCGAGCCGGTGTATCAGGCGATGAAAAGCCAGAGCGAGAAAATCGGCATCTTCGGTCACGGCTTTACCTATGGCGGCCATCCGGTCCCGGCGGCCGTTGCACTGGAATGTTTGAATATCTATGAAGAGCGCCAACTCCCGGCGCACGCCCAGCAAGTCGGTGCACGCCTGGGTGCAGGCCTGCGCAAACTGGCCGACCATCCGCTGGTGGGCGAAGTACGCGGTGCCGGCCTGATGTGGGGCGTCGAGGTGGTGGCAGACAAAGCCAGCAAGGCCGCGTTCCCCAAAGAGTGGAAAGTCGGCTTGAGCGTGTCTCAGCAAACCGAAGCCAATGGTGTGACTGCCCGTTCGCTGAACGACAGCGTGGTGTTCGCACCACCGTTGATCATCACTGACAGCGAAGTCGACCTGGTGCTTGCAGCCTTCTCCAAGGGGCTGGATGGCAGTCTGGCGTTATTGCGCGAGCAATCACGCTTCAACGGTTGAGCTCAGGTCTGCACTCCCGAACAATGAGAGGCTAATTCCTTTCCCCAGATAGCCTTTGGTGCCTTATGAAAAAAACCACAGCAGCCGCCGCTCGAGAACCTGAAATCACTACGGATATGCGCGACCTGTTCTCTGTTCAGCTGCAGCGTCTGGCCGGCCTGTCGAGTCGTATCGCAGCGATGACCATTCCTCAGCATTTCGCCATTACGGTGCTTGAGTGGCGGACTCTGGCGATTCTCGATTACCTCGGCCAGGCGCCGCTGGTTCAAGTCGCCAAGCATGCCAGCGTGTTGAAAAGCCAGATGAGCAGGATCGTCACCAACCTGACCAAGCGAGAGTTGATCGAGCGTCAACCTAATCCGGAGGACGGGCGTAGTGCACTGCTCTGCCTGAGTGCGGAAGGCAAGGAGATGGTCGACCGAATTCTCGATGATTCCAACGAGCGGAACGAACGCATGTTGAGCGGCCTGTCGACTAGCGAGCTCAAGCAACTGCGTGAACTGATGCATCGCGTCTACAACAACAGCCTCGAGTACTACGGCGAACTCAAGAAAAACAATCCGTACAACCTGAGTCCGGAGAATGATGATGAGGAATGAAGCATGTCGATCGACACCCGCCTGACCCGGTTACTCGGCATCCGCTACCCGATCATTCAGGCAGGCATGAGTTGGGCATCCAGTTGCGCCGCCCTGCCCGCCGCCGTGTCCAATGCCGGTGGCCTGGGAGTGATCGCCGCAGGACCGATGCGTCTGGCCGACCTTGCCCAAACGCTCCGCCAGGTGCGTGAGCTGACCGACAAACCCTACGCGGTGAACATCCCGCTGTACCGCAAGGGCGCCGACGAAGTACTGGACTTGCTGGTGGCCGAACAAGTACCGGTCATCATTGCCAGCCAAGGTTCGCCGAAAGCTCACTTGCAACGCTTCAAGGACTACGGAGCGACCTGGCTTCACGTCGTCGCATTTGTCGAACATGCACGCAAGGCCGCTGCGGCCGGGGTCGATGGGCTGGTCGTCGTTGGCAGTGAAGCCGGTGGACATCCGCCGGCCAATGAAGTGAGCACGCTGGTCAACGTGCGGCGCGTGTTGCAGGAAGTCGACTGCCCCCTCGTAGCCGGCGGCGGAGTCGCCGACGGATATGGCATTGCCGCGCTGCTCGCCCTGGGTGCGGACGCCGTGCAGTTAGGCACACGCTTCATGCTGTCGGAGGAAGCATTCCTGCATCCCGCCTACAAGCAAAAAGTACTAGACGCCGACATCGACGACACCGTCCTGGTCGGTCGCGGCGCACTGCCGGTGCGCAGCGTGCGCAATGCCTTTACCGAACGCGTTGAACAGGCCGAGCGCGACGGCATGCCACAGGCTGCCCCCGACGCCTATGCCTCATTGCTGGCCTCGGCCAGTTTGAAACAAGCCTCATTCGACGGCGATGTCAGCAACGGCAAAGTCGAAGCCGGACAAAGTGCCGGGCTGATCCATCAACTGCTGCCCGCCGCAGCAATCATGCAATCACTCGTCGAAGAACTCGAACAGGCCCTCGCCCGCCTGCGCGCCATGCAGCCCTGACAGGAGCACTTTATATGACCGAACATCAGGTCGTTTTGCGTGAAACCCGGGATGGCGTACAGACGCTGACGCTCAACCGCCCGGACAAACTCAATGCCTTGAACTTCGCACTCACCGAGGGATTGGTCCAGGCCCTGAAGGATGCCGATGCCGACCCGTCTGTTCGAGTGGTGATCGTCACCGGTGCCGGCCGTGGTTTCTGTGCGGGGGCCGACACCCGAGAGTTCGAGGTGCTGACCCCGGACAATCAATCGCTGGTGGAACGTCGCGCTGCGCTGACCACCGAACTGCAAGGGCTGGTCAAGCAGATGAGTAAACCGGTGATCGCCGCCGTCAACGGTTACGCCATGGGTGGCGGTAGCGGGCTCGCCTTGTCTTGCGATCTGGCGCTGGCTGGCGAAAGCGCTCGGTTCGGTTATCCAGAGGTCAAGCACGGGATCGTCGCCGCAATTGTCATGGCCGGGCTGGTTGAACATGTCGGGCGTAAGGCTGCTTTTGATCTGGTCGCCACCGGTCGCACTCTGGATGCTCAGGAAGCTCGGCAACTGGGCATGATCAACCGGGTTGTGGCCGACGCCGACCTGCCTGGCGAGGCGCTAGCGTTGGCTCAGCAGATCGCCAGTCATCCGCTGCAGGCAATGCAGGCCACCAAGAGCATCTTCCACCGGGTCACCGAACTGCCCTTCAGCGAAGGTCTGAAGATCGGTCAGCAATTGAATGCCCAGATGCGTGCCTTTCGCCAAACGGAGGCGCCAGCATGAAACCCTTGGAAGGTGTAACGGTTGTGGAGTTGGCGCGCGTCCTGGCTTGCCCCTTTGCCGGGATGATTCTCGCTGAACTTGGCGCCCGGGTGATCAAGGTCGAACAACCCGTCGATGGTGACGAGACCCGAGGCTATGAGCCTTTTGTGCGTCAGGCTGACGACAACGTTGATTACCTCGACGAGGATGCACAGGCCGAAGCGCTGGGGCGTGAACGCAGTGCCTATTTCTATGCTTTCAATCGCAGTAAAGAATCGATCACGGTCAATCTGCGCACAATCGAAGGCCAGGAAATAGTCCGCAAACTGGCCGGCGAAGCCGACGTGATCCTGGAGAATTTCCCGGTCGGTACACTCAAGCGATACGGCCTGGACTGGCCAGTGCTCAAAGCACTCAACCCGCGCCTGCTTTACGTCTCCTGCACCGGGTTTGGCCAGACTGGACCATATGCCAGTCGCAAGGGTTACGACACCGTGTTTCAGGCCATGAGCGGAATCATGAGTCTCACCGGCGAGAAAGATGGCGGCCCGGTGAAACCCGGAATTCCGGTCTCAGACCTCAGCTCCGGGTTGTGGATCGCACTGGGCATCGTGTCCATGCTTCAGGGCAGGCAAAAAGAAGGCACGGGCGCCTACCTTGATTTCTCCATGCTGGACGGCCAAATCAGTCTGCTGGCCTTGGCGGCCGCCCGTTACTTTGCGCTGGATGAAGTGCCTGAGCGTCTCGGCACCGAGCACCCTGGCCGTGTCCCGTCGGCCAGTTTCCGATGTGCCGATGGCGGTTATGTACACATTACCGGGGCCGATCAGCACTGGCATCCACTCTGCGCTCTGCTTGGTCTGGAATCGTTGGGATCTGATCCGCGCCTGCAACACAACAGTGGCCGTGTATTGCACCGCGATGAAGTGATGGCGATGTTGACGGACGCCATCGCCCTGCTGACCCGAGATCAACTCTGCGCTGCCTGTGACGCGGCGGGTGTACCTGCCGGGCCGCTGAAAACCCTGGACGAGGTAGTCGTCGACCCGCACTTGCGTGCACGCGGTGTGTTTGCCGACTTCGAACATCCTGAGAGCGGGCGCTTCCCGGCCATTCAATTGCCATTTCAGTTCAATGGTTACGACAACCCCACGGCAAACCGCCCGCCTTTGCTGGGCGAACACACCGACAAAGTGCTGCAAGACCTTGGCTACAACTCGCAAGACATCAACGCCTTGCATCGCTCCGGAGCGGTATAAAAATGACTCAGCCCGATCTGACCACAGTTGCCTGCCTCACGGTGGCGCAAAACATCGCCACCCTGACCCTCAATCGCCCGCAGGCACGCAACGCCTTGAACACTCAACTGTGCCTTGAATTGCACCTGGCTATCCGGGAAGTCAACAAGCGCACCGATATTCACGTGCTGCTGGTGCGCGCCAATGGACCCGTGTTCTGTGCCGGTGCCGACCTCAAGGAACGCAAGGACATGGATGAAGACCAGATCCGCGCTCGACGCATCAAGGCCTTCGCCCTGTATGCCGCACTGGAAGACCTGACGATACCGGTGATTGCGGTAGTCCAGGGCCCGGCTGTGGGCTCCGGCTGCGAAATTGCCAGCGCCTGCGACTTCATCGTCGCCAGTGACCAAGCCAGCTTCCGCTACCCGGAGGCACGCTGGGGCACCGTCGGCGCCACACAACGGCTGCCACGCATCGTTGGCAGGCGCATCGCAAAAGAACTGATGTTCACCGGGCGTGAAGTCAGTGCCGAGGAAGCCAAGTCCATTGGCCTGGTCAATCAGGTGCTGCCTCACGCTGAGTTCGACAACTATGTCCATAGCTTGGCACGGGAGATCGCCTCGGCTCCCACTCATGCCATCCGCAGTGCCAAACGCACCATCGACAAGGGCGCCGATGACAGTCGCTTTGGCGCCCTGGCCCACGAGATCCTCGCCATCGAGGACAACCTGACCGAAGGCACCTGGCGTGCCGGCATGACATCTTTCGTCTGAGGAATCCCCATGACTGTATCGACTTCCCCGCTGCCCGGTCCCCTTTGGACAGTATTGAGTGACGTTGCCCGGCACTACCCCGACAACGACGCCTTGATTGCCGAAGACGGCCGCATGAGTTATCGCCAGCTTCTTGAGCAGGTAGATAACACGGCTCGCGCCATGCTCGGGCTGGGCCTGCAACGAGGCGAGCATATCGGCCTGCTGATGGGCAACTCCGTGCAATGGGCGGTGCTCTGGTACGCAGCGGCTTCGCTCGGTCTGGTGTGCGTACCGTTCAACACGCGCTTTCGCAGTGAGGAGCTCAGCTACGGCCTGGACCACGAAGATGTTCGCGCACTGTTCTGCGTTGATACCTTCCTCGACAAGATTGACTTCGTCGGCATGCTCGGGGATGTCGAACCGGCGATAAACACCACGCTGCCGGGGAACAATCTGCCGCTCTTGCAGCATCTGGTGGTATTTGGTCAACGCGTACCCCAAGCAGGATTGAGCGAGGCCGGCTTCCTTCAACTCGGCGCCGATGTCCAGCCCGCTGAATTGGCGGCAGCACGCACGCAGGTCGATCCCGACGATACGTTGTTGATCCAGTTCACCTCGGGAACCACCGCTTTTCCGAAAGGGGTCATGCTCAGCCATGCCTCGATGCTCGGGATTGCCAAATGTGTGGCCGTTCGCATGGGCGTGCGCCCGGAGGATCGATACTTCAGTCCACGGCCGTTCTATCATGTGGCCGGCAGCACCATGTCATTGTTGGTCGCGCTGGTTCACGGCGCCACCCTGGTCACCGCCGCGACGTTCGATCCGGCTCAGGCACTGGCGATCATGGAGCGCGAGCGGTGCACCTTGACCTCGGGCAACGACACCATGTTTCTGATGATGCTGGCCGAGTCCGGCTTCGGCACCCATCGTCTGTGCCTTCGCGGCGGCTGGGCGGCTGCCAGCCCGCAGATCCTCCATGACGTCGTCGAGAAGATGGGCGCGAAGGACATTTGCAATGCGTACGGCCTCTCGGAAGCTTCACCGAATCTGGTCTTTTCCGATTACCGTGAACCTCTGGATTTGCGTCTCAATGGTTCCATGACCACCCACAACGGTCTGGACATTCAGGTTCGAGACCCCGTAAGCGGTCAACCAGTGCCGCCAGACCAACCGGGTGAAATTTGCGCGCGCGGCTGGAGCCTGATGAAGGGCTACTACAAGCTGCCCGACCAGACAGCCGCCACCTTGCGCGAGGGCTGGCTGCATACCGGAGACCTTGGCACGCTGTCGGCGGACGGACGCTTGCTGTTCATCGGTCGACTCAAGGATATGTTCCGCGTCGGTGGCGAGAATGTTTCGCCACTGGAAGTCGAACAGGTGCTGCTCAAACACCCCGCTATCGAGTTAGCCCAAGTGATCGGCGTGCCCGACCCGCGACTGGGAGAAGTCCCTGCGGCCTATGTCACCCTCAAGCAGGGTGCCGTCGCCAGCAGCGAAGACTTGATCGCTTTCTGCAAAGCACGCTGTGCCAATTTCAAGGTGCCGCGCTACCTGTGCATTGTCGAAGACTTCGAAAGCATCGGCATGACCGGATCGAGCAAGATCCAGAAAAACCGATTGCGCGACTTTGCCATTCGCCAACTTGGGCTTACCTGAGTACGGCAGACCCTGAAAAGTGTTACCGATCGAGCAGCTTAAATGTTACCAGCCTGGACGCCCGCAAATGGAAAGTGTGGATCGTGCCAGGCCACCCCGAGTCCCCGCTATGCAGTGCCCGAATTGGGTGCAATAACACCCATAGTCAGTAGATCCCGGGGCAGCTTTCGCCCGCCATTGGCGGGCGTCACAGCCTGATCAGGGTTTTTCCCTGAAGCTGTCGCCATAAACAGGACAATTTGCCTGGAGCCTGCGCAGGAAGCTCGATTCGCGGCGTTCATGGCCTGGTTTATGCCTTCATTTCAAGAATGCGTGTATTGCGTCTGCACACTTGCATCAGCAATAACCACCCGGCCACATCCAGACAGAACAACAACAGTTCTGCATGAGGAGAACCCAGCATGATCCCCGGCATGAATGAAATGGCAAACCTGGTCGGCGGAATTGGCAACAACCATTTTTCGCAGGATTTCTTCAGTTTTTGCCACGACCAATTGAACGTGGACCAGTGCACCGTATTCAGCTTCGATCAACGGGGTAATCCTCACTGCCTCGTTGCCGAGGCGCTGCACAGCCAGGCCCGCAACGTGACTCGCACCCTCGCACAGGAATATACGGAGGGAGCCTTTCGGCGCGATCCGAATATCACCTTGGGGCAAACCGCCTTGACCCCGAATCAGCCGTTGCTGGTACGTTGCGTTTCACCCGCACATATCCGCGACCAGGGCTACCGTCGGCGCTTTTATCACGACGCACTGGTGCGCCAGGAACTCGCCTTGGTGACGTCAGTCGGTGACCGCACGCTTTACTGCAGTTTTTACCGCAGTGATGAGCAAAGAGACTTTGTTCATGAGGACAGTCTGCGGCTCGAGTATCTGGGCGGCTTCCTCGCGCAGACGTTGAGCAAGCACACGCAAATGCTAGAGCTCAGGCACCGCGAGGAAACACCAGAAACAAAACCGGCAGAATTGAGCCTGGAACGCAGGGAAAGAATGTATGAAGAGTTACGCAACACGTTGCTCAAGGCCGCTGGAGGCCTGACCCAACGCGAAGCGCAGATCTGCGCGTCCATCGCGCTGGGATATACCACCATGGGTATCGGTTTGAATCTCGGGATCTCAATAAATACCGTGGCGACCCATCGTAAACGGGCCTATGCCAAGCTTGGCATTTCCTGCCAGAACGAACTGTTCGCTCGTTATTACGACAACATGGATGGATCACGGAACCTGAACTGATCAAAGAATCAGTGCCCGCCCTCATCAGCGGGCACTGCCATCGCATCTCCCATCAAGCGAATGTACAAACCTCATCGAAAGACAGACGCGGCAAGCGTTGATGCAACTTGCTTGCATCGCCGTATCCAAGGTTGCAAAGGAAATTGCTGCGCACTGTACTACCGGCAAAAAATGCCTCATCTACTGCCTGACTATCGAATCCCGACATCGGCCCGCAATCCAGTCCCAACCCACGGGCAGCCAGCATCAACCAGGCCGCTTGCAGACAACTGTTGCGTAAAGCGCACTCTTCACTCGCCACGGGGTCGTTGCGAAACATATCGCGCACATCCGCATGCGGGAACAACCTGGGCAACTGCTGCCAGAAGTCCATGTCAAAGCCGATAATCACGGTCACTGGTGCACTCAGCACTTTTTCGACGTTGCCTGGGCTCAAACATGGTTGCAAGCGCTGCTTGCCAGCATCACTGGTAACGAACACCAACCTTGCGGGCATGCAATTAACTGAGGTCGGCGCAAACTGAGCCAACGCCCACAGCTCTTCGAGGAGCGACTGGCTGACAGGGCGCGCGTGCCAACCATTGTGGCTGCGCCCTTCACGAAACAGTAGATCGAGACTGGCGTCATCGAGGCTCGACAAACGTCGGCGAAGGTCATTCGCCATTTCCAGCGTTGAATTCATGGAAGCACTCACACTTGAGACAGACGAAAAATGACCAGCATCCGTAAATGCTGGTCGGCAGTGGCTTACCAGGGGTTGGCAACAAACGCGCGATCGAGCACTTCGACCACTTCGTCGACGTGTTCTTTAGTGAAGGTCAGCGGTGGCGAAATGATCAATTTGTTGACGATGGTGCGAATCATCACGCCATTGCTCACACAAGCCTCAGAGATGGCCAACGGATACGCATCAGCGGGGCCGAACGGTTCCTTGGTCGCACGATCCTTGACCAGTTCGACCGCCAGCATCAACCCTTTGCCTCGCACATCGCCGATGGCCCGGTGTTTCTCTTTCAGCGTCAGCAGCTTCTGCAGGAAATAGTCGCCAACCACTCGCGCGTTTTCTGCGAGATTTTCATCCAGCACAATATCGATCGCAGCGAGCGCTGCAGCGCATGAAACGGGGTGTCCGGAGTAGGTGTAGCCATGCATGTAAACCGAGGTAAAACCGGCATCTCGCTCCCAGGCACGGGCGACACGTGAATTGACCAGAGTTGCGCTCAGCGGCACGTAACCGCTGCTGATGCCTTTGGCCAGGCACATGATGTCCGGCTTGACGCCCCAACCACGGGAGCCGAACAACGAACCGCTGCGACCAAGGCCGGTAATCACCTCGTCAGCGATCAGCAGAATGTCGTACTTGTCGCAAATCTGGCGCAAGCGCGGCCAATAGGACGCAGGGGGCACGATGACGCCGCCGGCACCCTGGACCGGTTCGGCGATCAACGCGGCAATGGTGCCGGGGGCCTGCATTTCGATTTGCCGTTCGAGTATCTGCGCGCAGATCTCAGCAAGCTCTTCTGGATCGTTGGTGAAGGGGTTGCGGTACAGGTGCGGTGATTCAACCTGAAAAAAACCCGGCATCAAGGGTTCGTAGCTGCTTTTCCAGGCATTGCCGCCACACGCAGACATGCCGCCAAAATTAAGGCCGTGATAGCCGTTGTACAGCGAGATGAATTTGACCTTGTCGGGTTGTCCTTCGAGTTTCCAGTACTGTCGCGCGATCTTCAGTGCGCTTTCCACTGCATCGGAGCCACCCAGGCCAAACGATGCCTTGACCATGCCTTCCTCGGCGGCCACTTCCGTCAACTTCTGCGACAGTGCAATGGCCGGTGCGTTGGTGCTGCCCGGGAACAACGAATAGTAGGCCAGCTCCTCCATCTGCCTGGTCACTGCGTCAATGATTTCGCGACGACCATACCCGGCATTGACGCACCACAACCCACCCTGACAGTCGATGAAACGGCGCCCGTCGATGTCGGTAATGTGTACGCCCTTACCGGACTGGATAATCAACGGCCGGTTTTTATGCAGTGCTTTCGGATCTTGCATCGGGTGCATCAAGTGCACGGTGTTGTGTTCTTTGAGCCAGGCATTGTTGTTACTGTTCATGCTGCCACTCCAGGTCATTCATTTGGGAGAGGACACACAGCCGTGTGTGTTCCTTGAGCCTGAATCTAGGGTCTGATGCCTTCTGTGTATCTACCCTCAAGGGGTGAGCCATCAGCCAAAAAAGCTCTGTTTCAGACGCCAAGCGCATGGCAATCCTGCAGGTGCCAGCCGATCCTCACGCGGTGACCCGGCAAGGTGGGAACCAGCCCTTGAACATTGGGAATCTTGATGATGAAGTCATCGTGCCCACAGAACCTGACGCGGGTACGCAGATGGTCACCGTGGTAGATCACTTCGCAAACGTCTGCCTCAAAGTTGTTGCTCAGTTCAATCCCCGGCTCGAGAAAGCTGACCCGCTCTGGACGCAGCGCCAGGCAACAACGCTGCCCGGTCTTCAGTCCGGGTGAGCTCATGGCGTTGATCTGTTGACCGGTATCCATGGCAATGACGCAGCGCTCGCCCTGCATGCTCTGAACGATGCCCTTGAGTTGATTGTTCTCGCCGATGAACTGCGCAACGAAGGCGTTCGCGGGGCGTTCGTAAAGATCGCCCGGACTGGCCAGTTGCTGGATCACACCATCGTTAAAGACCGCTACTCGATCAGACATGGTCAATGCCTCGCCCTGATCGTGTGTGACATAGACCATGGTGATACCCAGTTGGCTGTGCAAACGCTTGATCTCATACTGCATCTGTTCGCGCAGTTGTTTGTCCAACGCCCCCAGCGGCTCGTCCATCAGCACCAGCTTGGGCTCGAAGATCAATGCACGTGCCACTGCCACTCGCTGTTGCTGACCACCGGAGAGTTGAGCCGGCTTACGTGTCGCCAGGTGCTGCAGGTGCACCATCTCCAGGGCACGCCCTACCCGGCTGCGAATTTCGGCCTTATCCAGACGCTGGACCTGCAAGGGAAACGCCAGGTTGTCGGCGATGCTCATGTGCGGGAACAAGGCATAGTTCTGGAACACCATGCCGATGTTGCGTTTATGCGTCGCTATACGGCTGATCGGTTGACCGTCCAGATAGATCTCCCCTTCGCTGGCGGTTTCAAAACCGGCGAGCATCATCAGGCAGGTGGTTTTACCTGAACCTGAGGGGCCGAGCAGCGTCATGAACTCGCCTTCGCGGATATTCAGATTGAGATTCTTGACCACCAGGTTTTGGCCGTCATAGCTTTTTTTCACGCCAGCGAACCTGACGTAGGCATCATTATTCTTCGACATGAGATCACACGCTCTCGGGTGAATTGCAGGGTGGCCGCGAACCTGTCGCAACCAGAATCAAGCCTTGGAAACCGCACTGTCCCCCGCCATGCGCACGGCATAGCGTTGCAACCAGCCAAGGGTCAGCAGAAAGAGGGTCGACAACAGCGTGAGCAGGAACGCCACGGCGGTGATAGATGGGCTGAGGTTTTCGCGCACGCCGGAAAACATCTCTCGGGGCAAAGTGCGCTGCTCCGGTCCCGACAGCAGCAATGACACCACCACCTCATCGAACGAAGTGGCAAAGGCGAACACCGCACCGCTGGCCACGCCTGGAAGAATCAGCGGCAAGGTGATTCGGTAAAACGTACGGATCGGACCGGCGCCGAGGCTCGCTGCCGCCCGCAGCAAACCTCGATCAAGCCCTTGCAGCGTGGCGTTGACCGCGATCAGTACGAAAGGCGTCGCCAAGGCGGTATGCGCCAGCACCATACCGAGGTAAGTGCTGGCCAATCCGAGCGTGGAGAACAGAAAGTAGATGCCGACGGCCGTGATCACCGTGGGCACGATCATTGGCGACAACAGCACCGCCATCAACAGGGCCTTCATGCGAAAGTCCGCAAGATTGAGTCCCAGCGCAGCCAGCGTACCGAGCACCGTTGCCAGGCCCATACTGGCGACCCCGATCATCAAACTGTTCTTGAGTGCAAACAGCCATTGAGGCGAGTCAAACACCTGCTGATACCAGCGCAATGACAAGCCATCCAATGGATAGCTGAGAAAGCTGCCACCGTTGAAAGACAACGGAATGATCACCAGGATGGGCGCCATCAGAAACACCAGCACCACCCACGCTGCGCAGCGGTTGAAATAGCGCCAAAACAGAGTGCTTTGCATACGTTCTCCTAACGACCGATTCGCTGTACGCCAACCAGGCCGACATAAACCCGATAAAGCACCAGCGTTGCGATGAGCAGGACCATGCCCAACCCCGCCGCCAAGCCCCAATTGATGGTGCCGCTGGTGTAAAAGGCGATGTAGTAACTGATCAATTGATCATTCGGACCGCCAATCAACACAGGTGTGATGTAGTAGCCAAGGGCAAGAATGAACACCAGCAACGAACCCGCTGCGATACCCGGCAGCAATTGCGGCAAGTACACCCTGCGATAAGCCATGACCGGGCCGGCGCCGAGCGACACTGCCGCGCGCATTTGTGCAGCTGGGACCGCGCGCATGGCGCCATACAGTGGCAGGATCATGTAGGGCAACAAGACATGACTGAGCGCCACCAGCACGCCGGTGCGGTTGTAAAGCATGTGCAGCGGATTCTCGATCACACCCAGGGTTTGCAGAAGATTGTTGATCAGGCCATTGCCCTGCAGCACAACCACCCACGCCATGGTTCGGACCAGTACCGAGGTCCAGAAAGGCAGGAGCACCAGCAACATGATGATCGCGCCCATGCGCGGTGGTGCAGAGGCCATGTATTGCGCCACCGGGAACGCCAGCAACAACGTGATCAAGGTCACGGATAACGAAATACCGAACGTGCGCGCGAGAATGTCCAGATAGTTCGATTGCTCCGCGTCAACCCGGGCAATCTGGCCTTGCGTGTCGCGCTTAAGGTCCAGTGCCGTCAGTAAATAAAGGCTGGTGACCGGCCCACGGGCACGCTCGATGGCAGTCCAGGGCTCCAATTGGCTCCATTGCGGATCGGCCGCCAGCAAACGCTGCTGGCCGTTGCCGCTGCCCGCCTGGACAGTCGACAACTTGCGCGCGCTATTGCTGATCAGGTTTCGCAACCCCGGCGTGTCATAGTTGAGACGCCGCGCGATAGTGCCGACCGTTTTGTCCTCCTGGGCCTGACGCAAATCGGCCACCAGCGCTTCATACGCTGCGTCAGAGGGCAAAGACCGCTGGTCCCACGCCTGCAAGGCTGACAATGTGCGCGGCAGCAACGTGGCGGTTTCCCGGTCATCCACCGCCAGTTTGAGCATGCCGCTCAACGGCAGGATGAAAGTGCCCAACAGGAACAGGAACAACGGGGCGATCAGCAGCAATGCCATGCACTGGCGTCGGCGCAATTGAGGGCAGCTTTTGCGCAACGCCCAGGCGCCCGATTCGGCAGCGCCAGCCATCACCCCGGAGGTGGCATTGCGCGAGTTCACGACCGTCATTTCGCCGACCATGCAGAGAATCGCTCGGTCAGTGAGTCAATGTTTTCCAGCCAATACTCGGCATTGAAGGGAACAGACTTGGCCAGGGTCTCGGGCGAGCTCGGCAACTGGGCCTGAATATCGGCTGGAATCAACTGATTGGCGTCTTTATTCGCCACCCCATAGCGTATTTTCAGCGGGAATCGCGCCTGATTCTGGGCATCACCGAAATATTTGAGGAAGCGGTAAGCATCGTCCTGGTTCTTGCTGCCTTTGAGCAGTACCCAGGAATCGACCATAAATATCCCGCCATTCCAGACCACTTTGAAGTTGCGCTTGTCTGACTCATTGGCGGCAAATACACGGCCGTTGTAAGTCGTGGTCATGACCACTTCGCCGGAGCCGAGCAGTTGCATCGGCTGGTTGCCAGCCGACCACCAGATCACGTTCGGCTTGAGCTGCTCAAGCTTGGTAAAGGCACGATCGACACCTTGTGGAGTACTTAGCACGGAGTAGACCTGATCAGGTGCTACGCCATCGGCCAACAGTGCGAATTCCAGGTTCATTTTTGGCCCCTGACGCAGTGCCCGCTTGCCAGGAAATTTCTTCACGTCCCAAAAGTCAGCCCAGGATTGAGGACCGTCCTTCAGCACGTTGCCATCGTAGGCAATCACGATGCTGTATACGTTGGCGCCCAAGCCGCATTCGCTCGCGGCCCCAGGGATAAATTGCGAAGGTTTGGCTATACGGGAAAAATCCAGCGGCTGATACAGCCCCTCTTCACAGCCCAGCACCATCTCTTCGGGCTCGACCTGGACCAAATCCCATCCGGAGTCGCCGGCCATGATCTTTGAACGCAAGATACCGATGCCCCCATCCCAACTGTCTTCATGAATTTTCAACCCTTCGGCCCGCAGGGGATCGAAGAACACTTCACGCTGCGCATCCTGAAAGATGCCCCCCCAGGACACCAGGGTGACCTGAGCCGAAGCATTGCTGGCCAGTACAACCCCGGCCAATAAACCGCAGACACTCAAAGAAAACTTGTGGTTCATGGACGTAACCTCAGTGCAGGCAGTCGGAAATATCGGAATGTTGTTTTCACCGACTCGCTAGAACTGAAAACTACGCTCACGCGGCTCATCTAACGTCACCTTGAAGGGTGACGCTCAGCGCTTCAAATTCGCCTGCTGTGCAAAAAGGTTCTTCACGCAATCCTGGGAAACATGGAAACAAGAACACCGATCCTGTTGGAGCGAGCATGCTCGCGATGGTCTTCAACGATAACGCTGGGGACCTGACACCCCGCGGCGCTCTCGGGTTCTTCGCGAGCCTGCTCGCTCCTACAGAGGAAAAAGCCCCCCCAAAAAAAAGGGCGCCTATTGAGGCGCCCGTCGGGTTGGCTATCAAAAAATCAGCGTTGCCAACTGATGCTCAGAAGCTCCTCACCGGCCATCCGTTGCAGGTGATCAGCCACCACCGGCTCCAGTTCATCCAGTTGCGTAACGTCAGGGGCATGAAGGGTGATAAGCAGGCCATCGTCATTGATCTCCAGCAGGCAACGAGACGGGTCAAAAAAAATATCGCCCCGTGTCTCATCGAAACTGACGATGAACTTATGACTCCAGTGGCGGCAAAGACGGGTCAGGCAGCGGGTTGCCAAGGGCGTGCTGACTTGGGCGCGGGACATCAACATGGAAAAACTCCTCAATGAGCAAAGCCCCTTGCGCACAATGGCTGAAGGGGCCTGCCAATCTTACAAAAGTGCCATGGGTTTGAGACTAGCGGCTGTAACCGTGAGTCGCGCCGAAAATGAGCTCTCGTTCGGACCAGTTATGACGCCCGTCCCAATGCATCAATATCGCCTGGGCCTCACGTTCGTATGCCTCATCCATTTCCGGGGTCGAGGTGTGTACTCCCAGCTCTAGGCGATGCCCCGAAGGGTCAAAAAAGTAGATCGAAAGCAGAAAGTCATCATGACTGACCGGACCCAACACATTGACGCCCTTGGACTCCAGATCAATCTTGGCCTGCAGCAAGGTTTCGACATCCTTGACCCGAAAAGCGAAATGCTGGACCCAGCCCGGCGTTTCGGGATCACGCCCGGAAAGCGCCCCAGGGTCGTTGGGAAGTTCAAAAAAGGCGATGCAGCTGCCGTCTTCCATCTGGAAAAAAATATGGATGTGCGGGCTGTAGGCGCCCGTTGACGGGACATGGTCTTCGCCCATCGCGTGAATGAATTTCAGTCCGAGAACGTTTGTGTAGAACTCGACAGTTTCCCGGGCATCTTTACAACGGAAGGCGGCGTGATGAAGACTTTTACAGAGCATGCGGAGCTCCCTATTCAGTATTTAGATGTCTGGATCAGTTGATTTTGCGCTGTGCAACAACCTGATCGATGGGCCCGAAAACCGATTGCCCGTGGCGGTCAAAGTGCTCGATCCTGACCCGCTCGCCGAACTTCAACAGCGAGGTCGAGGCTTGCCCTGTCTTGATGGTTTCCAGCGCTCGCCACTCACCGATACAACCGCAGCCGACACTGTCATCTTCATTGGAAACCGTGCCCAGCCCGACCAGAGTGCCGGGCTCGAAGTCCCGGGTTTGAGCCACATGAGCAATCATGTGGCCGTAGTGGAAAGGCGTGTCGATACCGGTTTCGATATCACCGAAAAGCGCTCCGCGAACCCAGCACTTCATTTTCCCGGACACCAGTTTGCCGTCCCACAACTCCCCTAATTCATCGGGAGTCACAGCGATTGGCCCCAGGGTGGACGCCGATTTGCTGGTAACAAAACCGAAGGTGCGTTTGAGTTCGGCGGGAATCAGGGCACGCAACGAAACGTCATTGAGCAGCACAAACAAGCGAATGTAGCTCGTCGCATTCTCTGGCGAGACGCCCATGGGTACATCGCCGGTGACAGCGGCAATCTCCGCTTCAAAGTCAATGCCCATACCATCGTCTGGCAAGCGGATAGGATCATTCCAGGCCATGAAGCCGTGGGAAATACCCTGATAGACGAGCGGTTTTTCCAGCAGGTCTGCGGGCAAGGTCTCGCCACGCGCGGCGCGATTGCGCTGAATATGGCTGAGGTAACAGGCTCCATCCAGATACTGATAACTGCGTGGCAGTGGCGCGCCCAACACCGTCATATCAAGGGCAAAAGCCCCTTCGACCTGACCGTTATTCAACCCGTCATACAACTCGCGCAACGGCGCTTCCAGTGAGTCCCAGTGGTCCAGTGCGAACTGTAGAGTGGGCGCTCTCGCACCCACGATGACTGCCAGCTTCAGGTCGCGACTAACCACTAACAGTTGGCCATCGCGCCCGGATTTCAGTGACGCAAGCTTCATGATTCTAACTCCAGACATTGAAAAGGCAGCCCTTCCCGATTCACTCGGGGCAGGCAGAGTTCAACCGCGCACTCTCACCTCAGGGATGCTCGAACAGCGCGTGCAAATTGTTTGAGTTGAAGAACGAACCTGGATGAAACAGCCCCACTTCCATCGACAACGCCAGAAAGCGACGCGCCTGCAGATCAGCAAAATGCGCCTCAAGCGTGGCGAAAATGCGTTGCCCGATCTCCTCACGCACAGCCTGCGGGCGGGTGGCACTGAGCTTGAGTTCGACATGAACTCCGGCGTAATCGCCCAAGCCATCGGCAAAGCAATAATGCTCGATGCGCCTTGCCCGACTGCGGATACCGCCGGTGGGAAACTGTTGCATGGCGATCAGTTGGCGATGAACGTTGGCGAACAACCTATCGAGGTCCAGTTCGTGCTCCAGATTGGCGCTGTACTCGACAATGAAATGCGGCATAGGCAAACCTCCGACAGAGCCCGGACTGATCAGGAAACCCGAACCAGTACGGTTTTGCTCTCCAGATAGCCATCAAGGCCTTCTCGGCCAAGATCACGGCCAAATCCGGATTGCTTGGTCCCGCCTTCCGGCAGCGCCGGATAAGGGAAGCCTTCGGTATTGACCGATACCTTGCCGCACTTGAGCAAAGGAATAAGCCGATGAACGCGACTCAAGTCGCGACTCCAGACACTGGCTGCCAAACCGTACGCCGTGTCATTGGCAAGCACCGCCGCTTCTTCGAGATCATCGAATGGCAATACAGCGAGGACCGGGCCGAAAATTTCTTGCTGCACCAGGTCATCCCCTTGCTTGATACCCGCGAGAACCGCAGGCGCCGCAAAGAAGCCCGCGCCTTGTGGGTCGCGCCCTTGTGTCACCAGGCTAGCGCCGCCCTGCACTGCCCGTTGTACGTAGCCTTGCACTCTTTCGAGTTGACGAGCGTTGATCAATGGCCCCATCTGGCTGCCCGCATTGAGACCAGCGCCGAGCTGCAGGCTGTCGGCCTGTCGAGCGACACCCTCCAAGACCTGTTCATACACTCGTCGTTGCACGTACAAACGCGCACCAGCCACACAGATCTGCCCGGAGTTGGTGAAAATCGCATTGGCAGCGCCACTGATGGCCTGCGCAAGATCCGCGTCATCGAACACAATCGTTGGCGATTTTCCACCCAGCTCGAGGGTGACTTTCTTCAAGCTGTCAGTGGCCAGACGATTGATGTACTTGCCAGTCTCGGTGGATCCGGTGAAGGAGATCTTCGCCACCAAGGGATGCCGTACCAGCGCTTCACCGGCCTCGACGCCATAGCCTGTCACGATATTGACCACGCCGTTGGGAAAGCCGGCTTGCTGAATCAGATCGGCCAGAATCAATGCCGTCAGTGAGGCATCTTCAGCCGGTTTCAGTACCACCGTACAACCCGCCGCCAGCGCTGGCGCAAGCTTCCAGATCGCCATCATCAACGGTACGTTCCACGGCACGATGGCACCGACCACCCCCACCGCTTCACGGGCGGTGAAGGCGAAAAACTGACTACCGGGAAACGGCATCTTCACATCGACCGTATCGCCGACAATCTTTGAAGGCCAGCCGGCCATATAGCGCAGAACACCCGCGGCGCCGCCCACGTTGATTTCGGCAAACCCCAACGGCATGCCGTTATCGACGCTTTCGACCTGAGCCAGAAGTGCCATGTTGGCTTCGATCAAATCGGCAAGGCGCAAGATCAGGCGTTCACGATCCAGTGCTGCAAGTCCGCGCCAGGAAGGATGATTGAAGGCGCGATGAGCAGCCTGCACGGCGCCGTCTATATCTGCGGCACTTCCTGCGCCAATGGCGCTGATCTGTTGACCACTGGAAGGATCGAGCACTGCAATGCTGGCGGCGGGCGACTGCCATTGCCCATCGATGAAGTGACCATGTGTACGCTCGAGAAATACGCGAGCTTCGGGGCTCAGGCGTGAAAAATCGTTGCTGTCGATCGCCATGACTCAGGCTTCCTGTTACCCCAGGGGGCATTGAACATGACCCCATAGTAGGAAGCAGTGGAAGATCGGCCTATACCCGTCCAAGGTGACCCCGGCGCCAGCTCGCCAGTGAGTTCGTGTACATGACGCACGTCGACGAATCGACAGCTAAAGGCTTCGTCCTTCAAAACTCGCCTTTGAACCCCAGATTCCATGACGCACGCAACGCGGCTTTTTTCAACGCCCGAACCTGCTCAGGATCCAGTTCACGGGAAATATTCTGCACGGTCGCCACCAGCGCCACCGTGCCGATAAATTCCTCGTTGATGCCTAATATCGGTGCAGCGATAGCGGAAATGCCCAGGGTTTCTTCCTCGGTGGCAGATGCCCACCCTTGAGACCTGGCTTCGGCGACCTGACGCGCCAGGACGGCGCGGTCGGTCACCGTATTGACCGTGATGGCGGGCAACTCGCCCGGCAGTTGATCCATGCTCAATTGCTTGGCGAAAGCCAAAGCCACCTTGCCCTGAGCATTGCAATGCAGTTGCAGTTCAGTGCCGATACGCACACCGATTTCAAGCGTGGATTTGCCCAACAGCGTTTCCACCACCATTAAACGGCGCGCTTGCAGCACCGACAGGACCACCGTCAATCCCAACTCGTCGCGCAGATCTCGAATGGCGTCAGCGGAGGCACTCAACAGGTCGATCCCGCTGGCCGCCACCTGCCCGAGTACATAGGCCTGGATGCCCAGTCGATACTTTGAGGTCTGCGGGTTTTGACTCAAGTAACCGCGTTCTACCAGGGTCTTCAGGTGCCTGAATACCGAGCCTTTAGTCGTTCCCAGCTGTACGGCCAGCTCGCTGACCCCGACCTCCTCCCCCGCGCTTGCCACCCGCTCAAGCACGTCAAGGGCGAGCTGCACCGATCTGACCCCACCTTTCCCTGCATCGTCGCTCATGTTTGATTCCGTCCACCCAATTCATCGAAGCCAGAGTCGAGCTGGCAGGCTTTGTGCTGTAAATCAAAAAAGCACCGTGTTCGCGTAGGCGAAACGATACAACTCTATATGTCCCAGCAACAACCCTGAGCCCATGAATATTCGTCGCACTGGGTATACCCGCGCTCCGTTCAACACAATCGCAACATAAGCCACTGATTTACATATAAATGCCATTTCCCTTAACAAAAACAGTTCAATTGTTTTTCTCTCAGCGAAATAGTATTGCTAACAGCGACACACAAAACATTTGACGACTAACGCCAATAGTCGTAAAAATGAAACCACGTACCGCATACGCATACGCTTGAACACTGATTGAAGAGGATGACGTCATGACCGCTCGTGATTCGGCCCTGGCCAAGCGAGATATCGCCCACCACCTTCACCCGCAGACCAATCTGCGGTTGCACGAACAGCTGGGCCCACTGCTGATCGAGCGTGGCGAAGGCATTTATGTTTTCGATGAGCAAGGCCGACGCTATATCGAAGGTATGTCTGGCCTGTGGTGCGCAACGCTGGGCTTCAGCCAGCCGCGCTTGGCTGAAGCGGCGTATGCGCAGATGTTGAAGCTGCCCTACCAACAGACATTCGCCCACCGTAGCCATGGACCGGCAGCCGACCTGGCAGCCGAACTGATTGCTCACGCGCCAGCGGGCTTAGGCAAAGTGGTGTTCCAGAGTTCAGGATCGGAAGCGATCGATACCGCAATCAAGTTCGTGCGCTACTACCACATTGCGTTGGGAAAGCCGGGCAAGACACGCCTGATTGCCCGCCAACGCAGTTACCACGGCACCACCTTGGCCGCCGCCAGCCTCACCGGTTTACCCAACATGCATAAAGGTTGGGGCGAGCCTCTGGCCGATGTCATCCATGTGCGTTGCCCACACCTCTATCGCCAAGGCCTGCCAGAGGAAACCGAAGAAGCGTTCTCCACCCGCCTCGCCGAAGAACTGGAGCAAGCCATTCTCGACGCGGGCCCTGAAACCATTGGCGCATTCTTTGCAGAACCGGTAATGGGCACCGGCGGCGTGATCGTGCCGCCAGCCGGCTACTTCGCCAAGGTCCAGGCGGTACTGCGCAAGTACGACATTCTGATGGTGGCCGACGAAGTGATTTGTGGCTTCGGCCGTACCGGTTATTACTGGGGTTGTCAGGCTATGGGCATCCAGCCGGACATGCTGACCTGTGCCAAAGGTTTGTCCGCCGCGTTCCAGCCGATCTCGGCGTTATTGCTCAGCGACCAGATCTATCAGGTCATCGCCGATCAGAGCAACACGCTCGGCGGCCTCGGTCACGGTTACACCTATGGCGGGCATCCGGTGGCCGCCGCTGTGGCGCTGGAAACACTGCGCATGTATGACGAACTGGATATCGTCGAGCACGTTTGCGAGGTTGCCCCGGCGTTTCAGGCGGGCATCAAAGCCTTTGCCGATCACCCGCTGGTAGGTGAGGCACGCGGCATCGGGCTGATGGCGGCATTGGAGTTCGTCGCCGATAAGCAGACCCGTGCGCCCTTCCCCGCCGAGCTCAAAGTGGCCAGTAAAGTCAGCGACGTGCTGCAACGCAACGGCATCTTGTTGCGTGCCCTGGGCGACACCTTGGTGTTGGCGCCGCCGCTGATCGTCGATGGCGATCAGATCCAGACTATTCTCAAGGCAGTGGCCCAGGCACTCGATGAAGTCCTCGCGGGTATCCGGCCATGACCGCACACTCCAGCCGCGCATTAACCAGGGTGCCTATGCCATTGCCCGACGACATCGCAGCAGCCGAAGCGCAACGTCCGGTACTGGTTCGGTTCGAAGGTGTACACAAGACCTATGACGAACGCAGTTGGGTCGTCGACAACCTCGACTTGAACATCCGCCAGGGCGAATTTCTGTCCTTGCTCGGCCCCAGCGGTTCGGGCAAGACCACCACTCTGATGATGCTTGCCGGTTTTGACGCGCCAGACCGTGGCCGGATCCTCATGGACGGCAACGACATCAGCAAACTGCCGGCCTACAAGCGCGACATGGGCGTGGTTTTCCAGAGCTATGCCCTGTTCCCGCACATGAGCGTGGCCGAGAACGTCGCCTTCCCCCTCAACCTGCGCAAAATACCGGCCGCCGAAGCCAGGGTTCGGGTCAAGGAGGCGTTGGCACTGGCGCGCCTGGAAGGCTTCGAGGACCGCAACCCGGCGCAGTTGTCCGGCGGCCAGCAACAACGTGTCGCACTCGCCCGGGCGCTGGTGTATCGCCCACGCATCCTGCTGATGGACGAGCCGTTGGGCGCCCTCGACAAAGGCTTGCGTGAGCACATGCAGCTGGAACTCAAAGGCATCCACAAACAGCTGGGCATTACGTTTGTCTACGTCACCCACGATCAAGACGAAGCCATGACCATGTCTGATCGCGTGGCCGTGTTCAACGAAGGCAAGATCGCCCAGATCGACCGGCCGGAAACCATTTACAACCGACCCGCCACTCGCTTCGTGGCCAATTTTCTGGGTGAGACCAATGTGCTGGAGGGTGTTCTGGTCAGTGTCTCGGACAATCTCGCCCGGATCCGGCTGACCGAAACGGGCACGGTCCACGAGGCCTTTTGCGCCGATCCCGAGCTGACCGCAGGCAGCCCGGCAGCGCTGGCGATTCGCCCCGAGAACTTGCGACTGGCCGCACCCGGCGAAGCCGCGATTCAGGCCTGTGTCGTCGACAGCATCTTCCATGGCGCCCATTGCAAGCTGCGCCTGGTGATGATCAATGGCTGCGAACTGTCGATGACTTACAACCCGGGAAGCCTGGGCCAGGCGCCGCCTCTGCCCGGTGAAAGCGTAAGGCTGGCGTTGCCCGCTGCACAGGCAATGGTTTTGCGCTGAGCGCTCCCCCAAAAAAACAACACCGCGTCGATCTGTTACGTCACCACTGCCGACCACAACTAAATCAAAAGTCTGGGAGTCACATCATGTTCAATCCATGCTCCGTTCGCAGTCTCACCTTCGTTTTGTGCGGGCTCGCCCTGCTCCAGGGAACCGCTCAGGCCAGAGACCTGACCGTGGCCTCCTGGGGTGGCGCGTATCAGGATGTGCAGCGCAAGATCTTCTTCGAACCGTACAGCCAGGCCAGCGGCAACAAAGTCATCGATGACAGTTGGGAAGGCGGTATCGGCTTGTTGAGAACTCACGCCGAAGGCGCTGACAGTGGTTGGGACGTGGTTCAAGTCGAGGCCGAAGACCTTCAGCTGGGTTGCGGTGAAGGGCTTTTCGTCGCGATGGACTTCAAACATATTGGCGGCAAAGACAACTACATCCCCAGCGCGGTCAGCGAATGCGGTGTGGGCAGCGCGGTCTACAACTTCGTGCTGAGCTACGACACCAGCAAGGCCAGCCGTGCGCCCAAAGGTTGGAGCGACTTTTTCGATACCAAGACTTTCCCTGGCAAACGCGCATTGCGCCAGGGTCCCAAGGGCAATCTGGAAATCGCCCTCATGGCCGACGGTGTTGCACCGGCCGACGTTTACAAAATCCTCAACTCGGCGGGCGGCGTAGAACGCGCTTTCAAAAAACTCGACACGATCAAAAGCCAGCTGCTGTTCTGGAAAGCGGGCGGCCAACCGATGCAATTGCTCGCGTCTGGTGAAGTGAGCATGACCACGTCCTATAACGGGCGGGTGACCAACGCTATCCACCAGGATCACAAACCGTTCGGGTTGGTGTGGAATCAGTCGCTGCAAACCATGGACAGCTGGGTGATCCTCGCCAACTCGCCGAACGTCGACAAAGCCTACGGCCTGCTGGATGTGATGGGAAAAGCTGAAAACCAGAAGAAATGGCCAAGCCTGCAGCCGACCGGGATCACTTCCGTCAAAGGCATCGCTGAAACTGACCCGGCGGCGCTCGCTGACTCCCCAAGCGCACCGCAGAACAGCGCCAACGTGCTGGTGCTCAACGACAAGTTCTGGGTTGACCGTATCGACGAACTAAATGCCAAGTGGACCGCCTGGTCGGCCCAGTGATCCGGATCGAGTAAATAGACATGAGTGCAATCGTAATCAATGCCTCATCACCGGTGGTCGCCCGCAAGGATCGCGGCGCCCTCTGGCGCGCCTACGGCCTGCTGGCACCCTTGGTGGTGTTTCTCGTCCTGACCTTCGTCGGTCCGATCGGCACACTATTGTGGCGCGCTGTCGCTGACAGCGAGCTGCCTCAAGCCATGCCTGCGACGGCCACTGCCGTTGCAAACTGGGATGGCATCTCTGCCCCGGACGAGCGCTTATTCAAGCCTTTGGTACAGGACCTAAAGGCCGTGTCGCCCCGTGACCTGGCAGCGGCGGCCCGGCGCCTGGCCTACGAGGCACCGGAACTGCGTGGTTTGCTGATGACCGCCAAACGCGAGGCCGCCGATCTGGACGGCAGCAGTGCAGGCATGCAAAAGCTCGATCCGCGCTGGCTGGAAAATGCCACCTGGCAAACCTTCAAGCGTGCCTCAGGACCCGTCGGCACTTACCACCTGCTGTCCGCCGTGGACATAAAACACGACTACCAGCAGGGCCTGGTCGCCAAGGATGAAGCCGGTCTGTATCGCTCGATCCTCGGACGCACCTTTGGCATCGCCGCCATCACGACGCTGGTCTGTGTGCTGTTGGCATTCCCGCTGTGCGTGTTTCTCGATCGTCGAACGCCAAAGACCCGCAACGCGCTGTTGCTACTGATCCTGCTGCCGTTCTGGACGTCGATCCTGGTTCGCACGACCGCCTGGATGGTGCTGTTGCAGGATCAGGGGATCGTCAACGCCATGCTATTGAAGCTGGGATGGATCAACAGTCCGTTGCACCTGTTGTACAACCGCTTCGGGGTGATTCTGGCTCTGGTTCACGTGATGCTGCCGTTCATGGTGTTCCCGCTTCTTGCGGCCATGTCCAGTTGCAATCGCCTGCTGGTACAGGCGGCCTATTCGATGGGGGCTCGCCCGTTGCGGGTGTTTTTCCAGGTGTACCTACCACAGGTTCTACCTGGGCTGGCAGCCGGGGCATTGATGGTCTTCATCGTCACGCTGGGCTTCTACATCACGCCCGCATTGCTCGGTGGACCGGCCGATCAAATGATCAGTTTCTACATTGCCCAATTCACCACCGGCACACTGAACTGGGGGCTGGCGTCGGCGTTGGGGTTGGTGCTGTTGGTAGCAACCACCCTGCTCTACCTTATTCAGGCGCATCTTGCCCGTCGCAGCACAGGAGCGAAGTGATGATCCGCAATCCCAATAGTGGGCCGATGGCCTGGTTCGGCAACCTCGGCGTGTCACTCAGTGGCTGTCTGGTACTGGCCTTTCTGCTGCTGCCTATTCTCATCGTATTGCCGCTGTCGTTCAGCGATAGCCGCTACATGTCACTGCCACTGGGGCACTTTACGCTGCGCTGGTATGAGGACTTCTTCTCCTCGTCACAATGGCTGAGTGCATTGTTCAACAGCTTTGCGGTGGCTCTGGCGAGTACCGCCCTTGCTGTAGTCCTGGGTGGACTGGCGGCGCTGGGTCTGCGACACCCGGCCATGCCTGGCAAACGCTTCATCGAAGTGCTGTTGATCGCCCCCATGATCGTGCCGGCGGTCATCGTCGGCGTGGGTATGTACTTTGTATTCTCCAATGCGGGGCTGACGCGAACTTACCTGGGGTTGATTCTGGCGCATACCACCCTGGCCGTGCCTTTTGTGGTGGTCAACGTCGGCTCCGCGCTGGGCGGTCTGAATCAACGCCTGTTGTGGGCAGCAGCAAGCATGGGTGCGACACCCTGGGTGACGCTGCGCAAAGTGACATTGCCACTGATTTCACCTGGCTTGGTGTCCGGGGGTTTGTTCGCCTTTGCCACCTCTCTGGATGAAGTGGTGGTGACGCTGTTTCTCGCTGGCCCTGATCAGCGGACCCTGCCTCGCGAGATGTTCACTACCGCTCGAGAAGCCTTGAGCCCGGTGTTGCTTTCAGCGGCAACCGTCATGGTGCTGTTTGCCACTCTGCTGTTGCTGCTGTCACGCGCAGCAACCCGGCGTTCATAACCTCAGACCCGCAAGACAGCAATAAAAAAACAGGCCTGCATTACAGGCCTGTTTTTTATTGGGCTTTTCCTGACCCGCGCTTGATCACAAACGCTGGTAGGTCCCTGCATGCAAACGCTCGCTGATCTCGGCCGCTGCCGATTGCAACTCGCGCAGCATCGCGGCCGGTGGTGGCGAAGGAATCGCCGCGCTCGGACCCACGATCCCAATCGTGCCGACAATCACATCGTTCTCGCGAAAGATCGGACAGCACAGCGCATTGATACCCATGGTCACTTCACCGTCGGCATCGTCATAAAGCCGTTGGCGAATCAGTTCCAGACGCTGGGTGAGCGACTCGGGATCGTGCAGGGTGCGTTCGGTGAGAGCCGGCATCTTGCGGCGCATGACCCGTTGCTGGCTGGCGGCATCGGCGAAAGCGAGCACGGTGCGCCCCTGTGCCGAGCAATAGGGCAGCACGCGGTTACCAGGCTTGACCGAAATGCACACATTGGCTTTGGACTCGACACACGACACCACCAGCGCAGTGTCATGAGTGGCGACCGCCAGCAGTGCCGTTTGCCCCGTGGCGTCGCGAATACGTGTCAGGTAAGGATCAGCAATGGCCCGCAGGTCAAACTGCTCACCTGCCGCCTCACCGTAGGCGACCAGGCGAGCCCCAAGCAGGTATTTCTCGCTGACGGGATCTTGTTCGAGGATGCCCAGCTGACGCATCGAGGCCAGATGCCGGTAGGTTCTCGGTTTGGCGGTTTGCAGCAGATGAGCCAGTTCAGTCACCCCCAAAGGGCGGCGTGCAGCGGTCAGCTCATCGAGCAGACGGAACACCATTTCCACCGATTCCAGCAGTACGGGGCCGGTGGTGGGCTTTTCGTCATCCTGTTCCAAGAGGTCACCTCGAGTCGATAACTGGAAAAGCCCGATTGTATCTCCTGCCGAAACACTTGTGTTGTTCTGCGATATCAGATGTTCGAGAGTTCAGGCAATTCTTTAACGGCCACAGCGCCTGGAGGCTTGATTGAAAACATCACCAGCGCCCCGATCAACGTCATGCCGGCCAGCGCATACAGGCCATATTCGAGATGCCCGCTGCTCTGCTTGACCCAACCCATCATGAACGGACTGGCATAGCCGCCCAGGTTACCGACGGTGGCAATCAGAGCAATACCTGCCGCCGCCGCGGTCCCGGTGAGCAGTACACCGGGCAGCGCCCACAACACACAGAAACCCGCCAGGCCGCCAGACATGGCCAGACTCAGCCCTGCCAGCGACAACACCGGCTGATCATGGAAGTACGCCGCAATTGCAAGCCCGAAGGCAGAAGCCAGATTGCACAGCGTACCGTGCCAACGTCGCTCACGTTGTTTATCCGAGTGGCGGCTGACCAATACCATGACGACCGACGCCACCGCGAAAGGAATAGCTGCGATCAACCCGGTATGAAACAGGCTTTTCACCCCAAGACCCTGAACGATCTGCGGCAGCCAGAATGACACCCCATAGGTGCCGCACAGCAATGCGAAGTTCACGTAGATCAGGCACCACAAATCTTTGCTGACGAATGCCGCCCGGAAGTTGTGGCCAGCCCCCGCCGCTTCATGCTGCTGGCGCTGAGCCGCCAGTTGCTGCACCACACGAGTGTTCTGTTCAGGGCTGAGCCAGTGCACCTTGCCAGGTCGATCGTCCAGGTAAAAGAACACCGTGATACCCAGCAGTACCGCTGGAATTCCCTCCAGCAAGAACAACCATTGCCAGCCCGCCATGCCCGCTACGCCGGCAAATGTCTGCATGATCCAGCCGGACAGCGGACTGCCCAGAACACCGGCCATCGCAATGCCCAGATTGAACCAGGCCATGCCCTGGGAGCGCGCATAGGAAGGAAACCAGTAGGTCATGTACAGCACGACCCCTGGATAGAACCCGGCCTCTGCCATGCCCAACAGAAAGCGCAGGATATAAAAGGCCGTTGGCGTTTTGACGAACATCATGCAGATCGACAGCACCCCCCAGGTGATCATGATCCGGGTGATCCAGAACCTCGCCCCGACACGCTGCAGGATCATATTGCTGGGTATCTCGCACAGACAGTAGCCGACGAAGAAAACCCCGGCGCCGAAACCGAACGCAAGATCGCTCAAACCGATGTCGGCCGACATCTGCAGCTTGGCAAATCCAACGTTCACGCGATCCAGAAAGGCGACCACATACAAGACGAAAAGGAACGGCAACAGGCGCCACGCGATACGGTTGTAGAGCAGGCTGTCCTGGTCATTGTCGAAGGTGCTGCGGGATATGAGGTTCATCGCTGTACTCTTGTAATTGTTGTGCATGCGAAGAGGTGTTGGGGTTGGACTGACTACGCGGCATTCCCCAAAATGAAATCGGCACACCGCTCACCGATCATGATGCAGGGAGCATTAGTATTGCCGCTGACGATAGTCGGCATGATCGACGCATCGGCGACGCGCAGCCCCTGCACGCCATGCACCCGAAGATCGGGCCCGACGACTGCGTTGGCATCCATCCCCATGCGACAGGTTCCCGCAGGATGGAAAACGGTTTTTGCAACACTGCGCACGTAGTCCTCCAGCACATGATCTGCAATGTCGTCGTGATCAGGTAGCAACAGCATTTTTTCCACGACGCTGGCCAGCGCTGGTGCACGCAGGATTCGGCGGGCAAATTTGACGCCTGCGACCATGGTCCGAAGGTCGTGCTCATCACTCAGGTAATTGGCCTTCAGCGAAACCTCTTGCATTGGGTCGGCACTTTTCAGGCGCAGTTGGCCACGCGAGCGAGGCCGCAAGGCGCAGGGGTTGATCGAGATACCGTGGCCACTGGGTGGCAACCGGTCGATATCGCCGACCAGCGCCGGCACCACATGAAATTGCACGTCCGGCCGACCGCAACCGGTGGCATCGACGAAAGCACCGCTCTCCACCACGTTGGAGCTAAGCAGACCCGAACGGTTGGCCAGGTACTTGAGACCGTGCCCCAACGCACGCAAGCCCCGGTCATGCCCGAGCAAGCTGACAGGTTCACGTGTTTGCGCATACACCGAAGCGCTGAGGTGATCCTGAAAGTTCTCACCCACGCCCGGCGAGTGCACGCGCATTGCAATGCCCATTTCATTCAGATGAGCCTGCGGCCCAATCCCCGACAGCATCAGAAGTTTGGGTGAAGCAATCGCTCCGGCACTGACAATGACTTCTGCACGAGCGGTAAACCTGATCGCAACGCCTTCACGATCCATGGCCCGAACTCCCGTGACCCGAGCGCCATCGAACAGCAGTTCGGTGACATGGGTCTCGGTGAGCACTTTCAGGTTTATGTTGTTGCGCAAAGGCTTTATGTAAGCCACCGCCGAACTGGCGCGCCGACCGTGAGACGTGGTGGTTTGATAGAAGCCGGCGCCCTCTTGTCTTGCGCCGTTAAAGTCATCCGTCGCCGGCACCCCCGCTTCAACCGCGGCCCTCACAAAAGCGCGGCTCAAGGCATGCCGGTGACCAGCGTCACTGACGTTCAGCGGGCCATTCTGGCCGTGCAAGGCGCCACCTAACCGGACGTTGGTTTCGCAGCGCCGAAACACCGGCAGAACGTCCTGCCACCCCCACCCCGGACAACCACTAGCTTGCCAATCGTCATAGTCTTGTGCCTGGCCGCGTATATAAATCATAGCGTTAACCGAACTACCACCTCCCAGCGTGCGGCCTTGTGGAATGTAGACCTGGCGCTGATTGACGAAAGGCTCGGGTTCGGTGCGATACATCCAGGTACGCCGGGAGCCGTGAACCCGAATGAAGGTGCCGGGAATGTGAATGTACGGATGGTTGTCGGCCGGTCCGGCTTCAAGCAACAGCACCTGCTTGCCAGCACTCGCCAGCCGTGCGCTCAAGGCACAGCCAGCGGAACCGGCCCCGACCACGATGTAATCGAAGGTTTGCATGGGCATTGTTCTCGGTGGTGGGCGTTCTTGTTCAGCCGATCTGGCTGACGAATTTAGTGGTGAAGTACGCGTCCAGCCCTTCACTGCCGCCCTCGCTGCCGTAACCGCTGTCCTTGACGCCACCGAACGGCGTTTCCGGTGCAGCCAGGCCGAAGTGGTTGATGGAAACCATGCCCGACTCCAGCTCATCAGCCAGCAACGTTGCGCGCTGGATCGACCGGGTGAACGCGAAAGCTGCCAGCCCAAAAGACAAGCCGTTGGCCTTCTCGATTACTTCCTCGACAGTGTCGAAGCGAACAATGGAGGCAATCGGGCCGAACGGTTCTTCGTTCATCACCCGTGCGTTTTCAGGCACATCAGTCAGCACCGTCGCGGGATAGAAAAAGCCTGCGCCTTCGGCGGTTTTGCCACCCAACACCAGTTGTGCGCCGACGGCCAATGCGTCATCGACATATTCCTGTACGGCGGCCACCCGGCGTGGATTGGCTAACGGGCCCAGTTGCGTCGAGGCATCGTGGCCATCACCGATCTTGATTGCGGCACCCGCCGCGCAGAACGCATCGACAAACTGCTCATACACCGCCGATTGCACATAGAAGCGCGTTGGCGAGGCGCAGATCTGGCCGCCATTGCGGAACTTCAGCCCTGCACCCAGCGCCGCCACGGCCTTGACGTCGACGTCATCGCAGACAATGAACGGTGCATGCCCACCCAGTTCCAGTGTGCAGCGCTTGAGGTACTGCCCCGCCAGCGCACCCAGTGCCCGTCCAACAGGGACCGAGCCGGTGAACGACACCTTGCGGATGACCTCGGAACGAATCAGGTAATCGGACACTTCGGCCGGCACGCCAAACACCAGGTTCAGGACACCGTCAGGCACGCCGGCATCCTGAAACGCACGGCACAACTCGATGCAGGATGAAGGGGTTTCCTCCGGGCCTTTGGCAATGATCGAACAACCGGCCGCCAGTGCACCGGCAATCTTGCGCACCAGTTGGCTGACCGGGAAGTTCCAGGGACTGAAAGCCGCTACCGGCCCCACAGGCTCGCGCAATACGGTCTGCCGGACTCCTCGGGCGCGCGGTGGAATCACTCGACCGTAAGCGCGGCGCCCCTCTTCGGCGTACCAATCGATGTGATCGCCAGCGCCGAAGGCTTCAAGTTTGGCTTCCGCCAGCGGCTTGCCTTGTTCCAGGGTAATCAGCGCCGCAATTTCATCCGAACGTTGACGCACCAGATCCGCTGCCCGACGCAGGATTTTCGAACGCTCGTAGGCCGAAGTCTTGCGCCACAGCTGAAAGCCACGTTGTGCCGCCGCCAGCGCGCGATCCAGATCGCCGGTCGTGGCCAGGCTCAGTTTGGCGATCAATTCGCCGGAGGCCGGGTTGAACACGTCGGCCTGGCGCTCGTGGGCGCCGGCAGACCATTGACCGTCAATCAGCAGGGATTCGATAACTCGCATGTAGAAAGCACCTTTGGCAAATTGAAAAATGTGGTTTCACTGAAAGAAATTATGTTTCTCTGTGTAGCGCAATCCTAGAAGTCTAAAAGCGTGGGTGTCAAGGCGAAAAAGTCGCTTGACCGTTTAATATTGGACGCGCTAGCGTTATCTCACAGCGAAATACTATTCCTACAAAAGAAACAAAGGTGCGATCTGATGAGTATTGCCAATGCACTGCTTCATAACTGGGATGACCTGCCTCGCGAAACCGTCCGCAAGGGCGTCGAGCGCGTAGCGTTCCGTGGTGATGACACGCTATGCGTGATGAACTGGCTAACCCCGGGCATGGATGTTTTTCCTCACAGCCACACCTTCGAACAACTAGTGATCATCGTGCAGGGACGCGTGCGCTTTCACTTGGGTGACGACGTCGTCGAAGGTGGCCCGGGCAGCATGATCCGCATACCGCCCCATGTGGTGCACTACGCCGAACCGATCGGTGACGAAGTGGTGATGAACCTCGACGTGTTCTCGCCGATCCGTGACGACTACCGGCACCTGATCGAATACCAGGCCAGCGAATTCGCCAACGCCGGGCAAAAACAGCCATGAACTTCTCGTCCCGACTGCGTGCCGGCCAGTCACTGATCAGCACCTTCATCAAGACGCCGAGTCATGCGGTGGTAGAGATCGCCGGTGACTGCGTGCTCGATGCGGTGGTGCTGGATGCCGAACACGCGCCCTTCGATCAAGCCAGCCTTGATCGTGGCCTGTTGGCCTGTCGCGCCGCGAAAGTGGCCGGCCTGGTGCGCGTCGCTGACGACCGCCCCGCCACGCTGTTGCAGGCGCTGGACCTGGGCGCCGACGGCCTGGTGTTGCCGCATATCGTCGATGCGGCCCAGGCACGCCTGGTATTGCAGGCAACCCGCTATCGCAACGGTAGCCGGGGCTTCTCCAACTCGCCCAGGGCCGGCCGCTATGGCCGCGCGAGCCTTGCCGAACACATGGCCGACGAAGATGGACGCCACGCGATCATTGCCCAGATCGAGGACCGCGCGGCACTGGACAACCTGGCGGCAATCGCCAGCGTCGAACAGATCGACTGCCTGCTGGTCGGGCGGGCTGACCTTGCCGTCTCGCTCGGCGTCAGCTCGCTGGATGATCCACGCGTCGAGTCCGCCGTCAGCCGCGTGATCGAGGCCGCACGGCAAGCCGGCAAGTCCGCCGGGATTTTTGTCTCCAACAGCGAAGACCTGGAGCGCTTCAGCAACCAGGGGATACGCTTTTTCATTCTGGGCTCGGATCAGGCAGTGCTGCGAACTGGCTGGACTCAACAGGTGCGTCATTTTCACAGCTTGATTCGCTGAGCCGCCTGCATAACTACAAGAGGTAATTCCATGAACGCTATCGTCAATACACCCGTCAACGAAGAGCGCCAGGCGCACATCGACAGCCTCATGCGCGGCGCCATCGACCTGCACTGCCACAGCGGCCCCTCGGTCATGCCGCGCTACTGCGACCATGTTGAAGCCATGCGCGAAGCAAGCGAAGCCGGTTTAAAGGCAGTGCTGCTCAAGGACCACTATTACAGCTGTACACCCGTGACGACCCTGCTGAACAAACACTTCAGCGAGCTTGATGTTCATATGCTGTCAGGCGTGCCGCTGAACAACTCGGTCGGCGGACTCAACGTGCATGCGGTCGAGCACGGCTTGAAGCTGGGTGCGAAGCTGGTCTGGATGCCAACATTTTCTTCCGCCAACCACATCGCCCATCACCATCAGGACGAGAAGTTCACCGAAAAATTTCCACAAACCACCCAACGCATGCTGCAACCGATCCCTTTGACCGTCCTCGATGACGATGGCCGCCTGAAGGAAGAAGTCAAAGCGATCCTCGACTTGATTGCCGCAGAAGATGTGGTGCTGTCGGCCGGCCACCTCAACATCAAGGAGATCTGGCCGCTGTTTGAAGAAGCCCGCAAACGCGGCGTCAAACGACTGCTGGTCAATCATCCGACCTACGTGGTCGATGCCACGCTTGATGACATGCGCCAACTGGCCGGCGAAGGCGTCTATATGGAGCATTCCATGTGCATGTGGGTACCCGGGTCGAAATTCAAATTCTACGACGATCAATTCCTCAGAGAAGTGATCGAAGCGGGCACCGTGGACCTGACCATTCTCGGTTCCGACCTGGGTCAGCAAGGCAATCCAAGCATCGCCGAGGGTTTTCGCAATGTGATTGGCCAACTGCTGGATCTGAATTACAGCGACGAGGATATTCGCAAGATGACCTCCGGCAACGCTTCCCGCTTGATGAACCTGTGAGTGCCCGGTCATGACGCGACTAATCACCCAGATCGGGCCACTGTCCTTTAAGAATCCGGTGTTCTGCGGAGCGGGCGAGCAGACCATGACTCGCGATGCCATCCGCGCGGCCCTGGCCACTGGCGCAGGCGCGGTGGTCGCCAAATCAACCAACGAATCGCAAGCAGCCAAACACCAACTGGACAAGACGGACTATGCGCTGCTGGATTCGAGCTGGAATCGTTTGCCGTGGGACTTTTCCCCGCCATCCGACGCAAGCCTGTTCGGTCGCTCAGGCCTGGTGCAACGCGGGTTCGCCGAATGGCTCGAAGAATTGGTCAAGCTGGACTTGGAGGCTCGACAGCAAGATGCATACGTTATTCCCAGCCTGATCCTCAGCGACCTTGAACAATGTGCGGAGTACGCCCGGCAGATTGAACAGGCTGGCCTAAGAGTGCTGGAGCTGAACATTGGCGCACCTCACGGTGAAGAAGCAGCCAAGGGTGCCATCGTCCTTGAGCGGGGTGCGGCACGCATAGAAGCCATTGTCTCGCGTATCCGCCGGGCGACGACATTACCGCTGTGGATCAAGCTCACCGGGCAGAGCGAGGACGTCGTCGGTCTGGCTCAGGCCGCACGCAGAGGTGGAGCCGACAGTGTCGTGATGATGGGACGCTTCATGGGCTTTCTGCCGGACCTGGAAACCGGCCTGCCCCTGCTCGGAACCAGTGCCGCAATAGGTGGCGGGTGGGCGCTGCCACTGACCGCGCGCTGGCTGATGATGACCCGCAAAGCCATGGGCGATGATTACCCACTGATCGCCACCAATGGCGCTCGCACCGGGCTCGACGTCGCGCGCTTTTTGCTTTCCGGGGCCTGTGCCACAGAGATGACCTCGGCGGTGTTCACTGGCGGCTATGACGTATTGTCTCGCGCTGTACGCGAACTGGATGAATATGTCGTCAAACGAGGTCTCAGCGTCGAGCAACTACTGGGCAGCGCGGCTGATCAGGTGCAGACCTATCAGCAACAACCTGACAGACCTGAGTGGTGGAAAGGCTTTGCCCCGGAGTGCCCAGGGTCTCCAGACTGAAGCGGCTTGGTCGGGAGATCACTGACAGTTGGCGGTTGATGTTGCCGTGAAGAAATTGCCCAAACAGAATATGTGAGAACACACTGATGAAAGCCTTAGCAAACACCCAGACTTGTTCGGGGGGTTGCTTTGAGTTGGCAGCAGACAAAAAAGCTCTTTTGGCCCCTCAGTGGGGCAAAAAGTGGGGCAAAAACCAGTTCCGCGAAAAAACGATGAGCCATAAAAAAATCCAGTCACCGCTAAGTGACTGGATTTATTAAAGAATAAATGGTCGGGACGGAGTGATTCGAACACTCGACCCCTAGCACCCCATGCTAATCAAAATCATAACTAATTGATTTGTAAAGGATTTTTTAGATAAACGCATCCACTCAATTAAAGTGGAATGAAGCCCATCCATGTCACCGCTCAAGCGAAATACTCCAATCTACTGCCGCCGTGATAACCCGATATTCATCGTCCAATTACGGGGGACGCAACAGCGACTTGGGTCAGTGCAAGATCGGCCCACGGATCAACTTGCGATCATCGGTGGCAGTCCAAGACGATGAATCCGCGGACTCGACAGCCTGCCCGGCTGCCCACATGCACAGCCTCTGCTGGATGCCGTACAAAACCTGGAAAACCTCAGCCTCTGGCTGCAAGACCGGGCCGCCGAAGACCCCAACTCAGTCGGCAGTGCCTGCTTCTTGTATTTACAGCTGTTCGGTTACGTGGCGTACGCCTACATGTGGCCGCGCATGGCCCGGGTTGCGCAGGCCAGGCTTGAAGCAGATGAAGATTTCCACAGCGCCAAACTGGCCAGCGCGGCATTTTATTTCAATCGGCTGTTGCCACGGATTGCCGGGCCTCAAGCCAGCATCCGGGCGAGCAGTGAGTCGCTGTATCGCCTGCGTGCGGAGCAATCCTGAAGCGGCGAGCAGATTGGCAGCCTGGTGACTACACCAGGCTCAAGCAAGCAATGCGTGCTTACACCGAATCAGTAGTTGTCTGGTAATGCTCCGACAGCTCGCACTGCATCGATGTCCTTGACCAGTGCTGCGTTCATCAACTGCCGGTGTTCATGGGGCACCTCACGTTCGAAGCTCGCGGCGTAGTGCATCGACAGGAAGCGATAGCGCGCTGTTTGATCCCACAGTGACGCACACCGGCGCAGCAGAGTCGGCCAATTATCCCCTACATTTTCACAGTCGATGCAGCTTCACCATTTTCACTGACATTACAACCGAAGCAGATTCATCTGTTCAAATTTCGATCAGCTTTCTTTCGTCATTCACCTAAAGATTTTCAGAGTTTTACCCACAGAGATGTCCACAGTTTCTGTGGGTAACAGTCTTTTTTTCAAAACTGTATAGACGAGCGATTCGATTCCATTCCCAGTCAATACGGATTCGAAGCTAAAGCCCGCGGATACGAAGCGCGGCTGTCCGGCCTGTTGGCCGAACCCGGTGCCTGGCGGAAGACGCCGTCACCCGCCAGCGCCTCAACGTGCAATTCCAAGAAGCCCGCGCCTCACGCTCGGAGATCGCCAGATGTTGGTGCCCGTACCGAATTGACCCAGTTGTCAAGATACCACTGACCCCGTCTGCTTCTCGCGAACCGTTGCCTTTGCTGGATTTATGCTGATTTGGAGATGGGTCAGTCTTGCATCAGCACGCGGGTCAATTCGGAATAGGCGCCAATAGGCCAAGGGCGCATTGGGTAAGGTAGTAATCAAATTCTCGTAGGATCAAGAAAGGACTGGCTCATCCGGCAGTTGAATACCGACTCCAATAACTGAAGTCGATGGCGGTGATCGAAGGGTTCCAGCGCAGAAGCCCTAGATAGTCGAGCAAAAAGCCGCCGGACAGGTCAAGTACTTAAGGCGCAATATGCGTTTGGAAAATCTTGCTAACCACGGTCCACTTACCTTCGACTTTCAGCAGATGGAAGAAGTCAGTGAAAGAGATGCCTGACATGTCGTTAGCGTCGATGCGAGCGCTAGCCGCGGTACCGACGATTTCGATGCGGACTATAGCGGCCTGTGCGTCAGGAGATGGACGGAAACCCTTGTCGATCCCATCGAACAGGATTGGAATCGCACCACCTGCCAGCTTGCCATCGGTGCCGACGCTGTACATCGTCGCATGTTCGTTGAAGGCGGGCTTCATGATACTGCTCTTGGCCTGCTTGCAACCCTCAATATACTTGTTAAGCACCTCAGTGATAGCTTGGTACTCTTCTACGTAGGTAGGTTTGCTCACTGTTTTACTACTGTCTTGTTGGTCACTCGGTAGGTTATCTGCTTGAGCAATCGCGCCCAAGCTCGAAATTAGGGCGACAAAAAACAAACTCTTGATAGAAGTACTTTTCATTTATTCACTCTTAATTTAATAAATATTGCGATTATTGATTTATGCTCAACTCTGCAAAAAGCACAGCAGGTGTTCCGAAAACTTTGGTGCTGCTGTAGCTTCGTAATGAAATTAACGATGTATTTTCAATAAAGGACTCTTTCAGTTTCACCGTGACCTGCGGATTCTTTGTTTTTGAAACTACTTGCTCAGGCTGGTCTTGAGTTCTTGAGATGCCTGCTCGATCGCGGTGCGAGGCGCCGGCAGATGGCTGAATGCGTTCGACAGCCCAAAATCGTGAATCATGCCGTTGTAGCGTACCGACTTCACAGGTACACCCGCAGCGTCGAGCTTGCGGCCGTAAGCTTCAGCTTCATCGCGCAGGACATCGAATTCGGCAGTTTGGATCAGCGTCGGCGGCAAGCCCTTCAACTGCTCGGTTGTCGCCTGCAGCGGCGAAGCGTAAATCTGCTTGCGTGCTTCGGCGTCGAGTGTGTAATTGTCCCAGAACCACACCATCAAGTCCTTCGTCAGGAAGTAGCCGTTGGCAAACTCCTTGTAGGACGGCGTGTCAAAGTTTGCATCCGTCACCGGGCACAGCAACACTTGCGAACGCAGTGCTGGTGCGCCCTTCTCGTTCGCCATCAAGGCAACCACGGCTGCAATGTTCCCACCAGCGCTATTGCCAGCTACGGCCAGGCGTTTGCCGTCTACGTTGATCTCCTTGCCATGTTCGGCCACCCACTTTGTCGCAGCATAGGCTTGCTCGATGGCGACGCCGTATCCCGCCTCGGGCGAGAGGGTGTAGTTGACGAAGACCGCCACCGCGCCCGAGCCCATCACTAGGTCACGCACCAGCCGCTCGTGGGTCGGGAAGTCGCCCAATACCCAGCCGCCGCCGTGGAAGTACATGAACGCGGGTAGGACTTTCTGATCGCTGCCGACCGGGCGCACGATAGTTAGCTTAAGGTCGCGGCCATTGACGCGGATCGTCATCTCGCTGACATCAGCTGCCGGCAAGGCCACCTGAGGGGCAGCCTGGGCGGACATCAGCGCGGCGCGGGCCTCGACTGGCGTCATGGAGTCCAGCGTCTTTATGCCTTCAAGGGATTTCAAAAATTCTGCTACATGGTGTTCAACGCCGGGCTGGTCGGCTGCAAGTGCATTACCAAGCGACAGCGTCACGACGGAAAGGGCGAAAGCGGAAGTGAGGGTCTTCATGATTTTCCTATGTCTAGCCTGAATGTCTGCATCATCAAATAGTGAGCAACGTTGTGATCTATTGCGGCTTCAATCCGGCGGTCGAAGGCAACCTCCTCAAGGCTGCGTGCCGGACGTACAATTCCGCCGACGCCCGGCAGCAAAAGAAAACACAGTAGGCATGCAGTGCAGCCTCGTCGCCGCGCGGTCGAGGAAGATAGAGCCTCAAGGGGAGACGTGGGTGTGGAAGATCTTGCTGATTACCGTCCACTGGCCATCGACTTTTAGCAGATGGAAGAAGTCGGTGAAGGAAATGCCAGACATGTCGTTAGCGTCAATTCGAGCGCTAGCCGCTGTACCGACGATCTCAATGCGGACGATGGCCGCCGGTGCGTCAGGAGATGGGCGGAAACCCTTGTCGATCCCATCGAACAGGATTGGAATCGCGCCGCCGGCCAGCTTACCGTCGCCATCGACGCTAAACATCGTTGCTTGCTCACTGAAAGCTGGCTTCATGATGCTGCTTTTGGCCTGCTTGCAGCCCTGAATGTACTTGTTCAGTACCTCGGTGATGGCTTGATATTCTTGAACGTAAGTCGGTTTGCTCATGTGATTACCCTGCTTCATTGGATTGCTATTGATTACTGATTTGATTTACGCAGAAAAGCTTCAGGCTTTGGTATCAAGCCAGACAGATCCATAGCGTGTGTAGGCCTCAGGAATCTCTATGATTTCCCTCAGATCATCTGCTGCGGTGCGCACCCAGAATGGATCGCGAAGCATTTGCCGCCCTATAAACACCAGATCAGCTCGGCCGTTTTGCAAAATTTCTTCGGCTTGGCGCCCGCTCTGGATCACACCCACAGCCCCCGTGGCAATGTGCAGCTCCTTACGCAGTAATTCCGCCGCAGGTACTTGGTAACCTGGGTAGGTCTGCACCTTTACCATCTTGATTCCACCGGAACTGCAGTCGATTAGGTCGACACCCTGCTCTTTCATCCAACGACCATATTCAAGGAACGATTCAGGCGTGTTTCCACCTTCGGCGTAATCAGAGCTAGATATCCGAACGAATAGAGGACGATCTCCCCAATGCTTTTTGACTTCCTCCAAGACTTCGCGCAGGAAGCGATAGCGACGTTTGGCATCACCGCCATACTCGTCGTCGCGCGTATTGGCCAATGGTGAAAGAAACTCACTCAGCAAGTAACCGTGCGCGGCATGGATCTCGAGTACATCGAATCCGGCATTTTTGGCGCGGCGGGCAGCATCGCCATAGAGCTTCACCAAACCCGGAATTTCATCAGCCGCGAGTTCGCGGGGAACAGAACTGGTTTCCGTGAACGGAATCGCCGATGGCGCGATGTGAATGAGATTGGGCAGGTCAGCATTGCGTCCCGCATGGCCAATCTGAGCACCGGCTTTTGCACCGAAGCTGTGAAGCAGTTCAGTCAGCGCCTTCAAGCCAGTAACGTGCTCATCACTCCAGATGCCGAGGTCACCGGGCCCGATGCGACCATCAGCGTGGACAGCCATCGTTTCGGGAAAAATCAGCCCCGCCTGACCTAAAGCGCGAGCACCATAATGAACTCGGTGCCAATCAGTGATAAAGCCGTCATCGGCAGCCATGTGCATGCACATGGGCGACATGACAACCCGGTTTTTCAGTTTGAGGCCTTTAATTTCGTAGGGGGATAACAGCAAGCTCATCTAGAACATTCCATAGTGATCGATACGGAATGATGCTAACGTACACAGCACATATGCGTAAGTACGCACAATTTTGTGCTGTAGGCACACTTTGTATACCATGGAGATTAAAGTGAAAAAATGTATCCCTCAGGGTGAAATTGAGGCGTTCGCTTGTCCCGTCGCATTTACCGTCGATGTCATTGGTGGAAAATGGAAATCGCTTATATTGTTCCACCTGATGTCCGGAACGAAGCGCTTCAACGAGCTGCGACGCCTAATACCAGATATCACTCAGAGGATGCTGACACTCCAGCTGAGAGAGTTGGAGACTGATGGGGTTATTCATCGCGAAATCTATCGCGAGGTGCCGCCCAAGGTGGAGTATTCGCTCACAGAATTAGGTAACTCTCTCGCGCCTTTGGTGAGTGCTATGCGAGAGTGGGGAGCTGTGCACGAGCACACGATCTTGGAACTCAGGCGCTCTGCGATCGATGACGACCAGTTTGAATCTCTGGCTTGATTCTGTGTCGCAGTGCGACGCTGGCAATCGAAGCGCCGGGCTGGACACACTATTGAACGACCTGGGCCGTGAAGGATTTCGAGCAGGAACAGCGTTATGGCTGCATCAAACACCCGCTTAAAAGACTAGAACGGGTCCCCACTTAAATTTATGTGCCCACCATGTCTTGACTTCGCAGAGCTGGGTAGATAACTAGGCCGGACGAATATGCCTCTCCAAGAGTTTTACAAACTTCAGAAGTAAAGCCAGACAAAGCCTTCCACCGGCACCCGCTTGCTTGTGAGCGTGTTCTCTACCTTGGTGTTATCTGCATATCCCAAGCTCATGAAGCACACCATCTTCTGATCGCTCGGCAAATTCAGATGCTTGAATATCAGTCGATGGTATTTGTTGAATGCGGCTTGCGGGCAGGTATCTAGATCGAACGTTCGGGCCATCAGCATCACATTTTGTAGAAACATGCCGAAGGCGAGCCAAGAGCCCTGCTCCATGGATCGATCGGTGGTAAATACAATGCCCACTGGCGCGTCAAAAAACTTAAAGTTATCGTCATGTTTTTCTCCTCGTACACGCAGTGCACGGTCCAGCAGCCCGGAGTCTGATAGTGTCCGACGATTTTTTCTGCACGGTAAATCGCCTACAGACTACACCTAAAAAAAGACCGCACATGGGCTCAACCGCCGGGATCAATGTGTTTTTCGTAAACAACGCCCTACTCCACCTCGGAGTACTACCAATCAACCCAAGCGCGTTAAAAAATGCCTTGAGATTTGAGAGTCTTACTTTTTCACACTTGATAACGTCATTCGCCACAGGCAGTTTCTGCTAATGCTTGGTAGGCACCATGCTTGTTTGCCTTTAAACCCAATATTGCGATTCAACAATCTATAGCGACGATCCCTCGCTCACCATCCTGGCAATGCTCCAATCGAACACTCAGCTCCTGACTGCCAACTAGGAGTACCAAATTGCTTCACTGTCCCGACGAAGACGCGCTACGTGCGATGCTGGAATCGCAAGTCCAAGAGAAACTGCAGCACGACCTAGACGCAGTGATCACCTATGCCGCCAAACCTGTACCTGAACGAAAGCCATACATCAGCAAACTCACAATTCAGGACAAAGCATTTCACAGAGAACTCGAGCAAATGCGTGCAGGTGCATAAACGAGGGGTTTAATTTATTTATGAAGTCGAAATCTGTAAACGGGCTTTACTGAGTTTTATCAAGTCCGAAAACGTCGTACCAAGCTGTCCAACTCACTGGAGAGTCCAGCCAAACCATCGGAGTTAAGTCGCGCAGATTCCGCTAATTCGGCCACCCGCTGTGCATCTTCATGAATCTGACTAATGTGCATGTTGATACCTTCGGCTACCTGATGCTGCTCTTCGGCAGCAGTGGCGATTTGAGTGTTCATGTCCCTAATCACGTCCACAGAATCCCGGATCTGTCCGAAGCTGGTCCGCGCCACGCCGATACGATTAACCGACTGTTGCGAAACCTCCAGGCTGGCGCGCATTTGGTGGGTGACAACACCAGTGCGTTTGGCCAGGTTGCCTAGCAAACCGTCGATCTCTGCAGTAGAGTCGGCAGTGCGCTTGGCCAGCGCACGGACTTCATCAGCGACCACGGCAAATCCACGCCCCTGCTCGCCAGCACGGGCCGCCTCGATGGCGGCGTTGAGCGCCAGCAGGTTGGTCTGCTCGGCGATCGAACGAATCGTCCCGAGGATCGACTGGATGTCATTGCTGTCAAGCTCCAGTTGCTGCATCGACTGAGCGGACTTTCCGATTTCCAGGCTCAGTTGATCGACGCTGCTGACCGCTGCATCAATCTGTTGCTGCCCCTCGCGGGCCTTTAGCCAACCGCTGTCGGCTGAGTCGGCGGCTTGGCTACAGGAACGCGCAATTTCATTCGCGGTGGCGACCATTTCATGGAACGCAGTCGAGACCATGTCCACTGCCTCACGTTGACGCCCGGCGGCTTCAGCCATGTCGCTGGAGACCTGGGTCGAACTACGTGAAGTAGCGAGGATATTTTTCGCAGCCTGGCCGATGCTGTGGATCAGGCCGCGGATGGCGGCCAGGAACTGGTTAAACCAGCTAGCCAACTGCGCGGTTTCGTCGTTCCCGCGCACTTGCAGGTTCTGCGTTAGATCCCCCTCACCTTGGGCGATGCCCTGCAAACCGCTGGCGACGCTGCGAATCGGTCGAACAATCAAGCCAGCAAAGCTGGCCCCGACCAGGGCAAACACAAGCGCCAGCACCCCAGCAATCAAGGCGATCAACCAGGCAAGTTGGGTCGCGGAGCTCATGACCTCCTCGTGCTTGATCAGGCCGACGAAGCTCCAGCCCAATCGCTCGGAAGGCCAAACATTGGCCATGTAATGCTCGCCATTCAGTTCGACTTCAACCACGCCTTTGCCGGCCTTAGCCAACTGTTCGTACCCCTCGCCGATTTCCGCTAGATTCTTGAAGTTGTTCCCTGGCTGTTGGGGGTCTACCAATACCTTGCCATCGCGCTCGACGAGCATCAGATAGCCGCTTTCACCGAGTTTGATTTGTTTGATTATTTCAGTGAGCTGCTGGAGCGACACGTCGATACTGATCACGCCGCTGTTGCTACCCAGTTGGGTATCAATACTACGAACGACACTGACATAGACGGCATCTTTAGGGGCGAAGTAGTACGCGTCGGTGCGCACGGTCTTGCCAGGATTACTCTGCGCGGACTTGTACCAAGGGCGCTCACGAGGATCGTAACTGGCACGCTTCGGATTGTCCGGCCAGGAAACGAAGCCTCCGGCACTGTTGCCGAAAATAATATTGGAGTACGCCGGGTGGCTACTGGCCAAGTGCGCATAGAACGCAAAGACGTGCTTATCTAGCGCGCCTTGCGGGATATCAGCGGCGTTCGCGCCGGTATAGTTTTTAAGGCTGCCGTCAGTGTCTTTCAGTAGCGGTTGGGAGGCGAGATACTCGACGTTCTGGCCGATACCTTCAAAGTACAACTGCATGGCATTGTCGACCTGACGGATTTCACGGTTACTGCCATCTATAAAACTGTCGATTGCTTCAGTGCGCAGATTCATGACAACGAGCGTCGCGACCACGCAGATGGGAAGGCAGGCGATGACAACAAACGCCCAGGTCAATTTCTGTTTGACGCTCATCTACACTCCAGAATTTTATTAAGTCTTTTTTGCAAGAGCATTGCGTAGAGGGATGCGGCGCTGGCGGTGGTAGCAGCTTATTTACGCGAAGGTGGAACCTTACCGAGCACTAACAAATAAAAAAAACAATAATTATTTATAATCTACACAAATATAAGTTATCAATTCTTGCCTGCTGAAATCGATCACTACCGACAGTCTTTTGTCAGGCAACCCGATATTTGTCGCGTTTTCATTTTATCTAATTTAACAGCAAGGTCGCGGATCGCGGCATCTACTCGCGAGTTGATCGGCAAGGATTGTTTCAACGGTGTCGAGAGCTTGACCGCCGCGACGCAATCAGAATTCTTGACACTATATGTAGTGATCGCTATAGAATATTAGCGTTATAGGTAGCTATCGCTTCACATAGGGTTCGGCCTTGCGCATCCGTTTAACGGTTGGTAGAGCCCCCTGCATCATCGTGAGAGACCAAGTCGGCGTGCAAACGCAGACCTAGGGGCCGATTTGGGGATTCGGCTCTGGCTAGGCCGTGCTCGCCGACGCGAGCCAATCCGACTCACCTCAGGGACAGGGTACGCTGCAATGGGGTGGTATCTATGGACACACTTGGCACCTCAACCCCGTGACCAAGTTAACCGTAGTTGCCCTGACCAACACATCTTTCGTAGTCATGTCTGGAGCGTTTCCACTGGCGGTTCGTTATACCGTCTATGGGCATACCGAACCCCAAAAAGTTATGACACGCAGCCCATCAGGATGAGGGTTATGAGAAACGTATTTGTTTCAGGTTGCGCAGAATCGACCTCCGCATGAACTCACCCTGCCCCGGTCCAGCGATGGGATCGGGGCATTGATTTAGGAATTGAAATGGACGAACACATTGCCGCCGTGCCTCTGGAAAAGGCATACAGGCTCATCAATCACGGCCCGACCATACTTGTATCCGCTCAAAATGAGGGTATGAAGAACGTCATGACCGCCGCGTGGGCCTGCGCACTCGACTTTTCACCGCCAAAAGTGACCGTGGTTTTGGACAAGATGACCAAAACCCGTGAGCTGGTAGAGCGCAGTGGCGTATTCGTTGTCCAGGTCCCGACCGTGGCACAGCTCAAACTGACGAGCGACGTCGGCAGCTCAAGCCTGTTCAATGATCCCGACAAGCTTGCTCATTGCGGTGCAGAGATGTTCGACATCAATAGTTTTAACGTGCCATTCGTTGCAGGCTGCTCCGCTTGGCTTGCATGCAAGCTGTTACCCGAGCCACACAACCAGACGACTTATGATTTGTTTATCGGCGAGGTCGTTGGTGCCTGGGCAGACACACGTGTCTTCAAGGACGGGCACTGGCACTATGAAACCGCCAACCCGGATTTTCGTAGCCTGCACTACATTGCAGGAGGGCACTTTTACGCAATCGGTGAAGCGGTGAATATCGACGGGAAGTAAATTCCCGAGCAAGCGCCCGCCCCTGTCGGATCACCGCACTAATAGGGTGAATGAGCGCAACGCCCGAGTGGCGCTGCGCTTAAACATCGTTACAGCCTAGTGCAGCTTCAACCGCGGCTCAGTCCCTCGACCAATCCGATTGCCCAACATCAGCAACAGGGTCGGGAACAGGCCATACAAAGCGGCCTGGTGCATGCGGTACAACGACGCATAAAACACCCGCGCCAACCATCCTTCGAGCATTACGCTGCCGGTCAAATTACCCATCAGGTTACCCACCGCCGAGAAGCGAGATAGAGAAACCAATGAGCCGTAGTCCTTGTACTCGTAGGTCGGCATTGGCTTACCTTGTAGCCGGGCTTTCAGGCTCTTGGAGAGCATCGACGCCTGTTGGTGAGCGGCTTGAGCCCGGGGCGGTACGTTTTGCTCACTGCCAGGCTGTGGGCACGCCGCACAGTCACCGAAAGCGAAGATATTGTCGTCAAGTGTGGTCTGCAAGGTCGGGCGTACCAGCAGTTGGTTGATGCGATTGGTCTCCAGGCCGTCGATATTCTTGAGGAAGGACGGCGCCCGAATGCCAGCAGCCCAAACCTTCAGGCCGGCCTCAATCACATCGCCGTTACGGGTCTTGAGATGCTCGGCGGTGACTTCACTGACTGTAGCGTTCGTCATCACCCTCACGCCGAGTTTTTCAAGGGTTTGGTGCACTGGCGTACTGATGCGATTCGGCAGCGCCGGGAGCACTCGCGATCCGGCCTCGATCAAGGTGATGCGCATGTCCTGCGGCTTAATGCGATCTAAACCATAAGCAGCCAACTCATGAGCAGCGTTGTGCAGTTCGGCAGCCAATTCCACACCGGTTGCACCCGCACCGACAATAGCCACGCTGATGTTCTCGTTTTCACTCCCCGCGTGGGCGCGCAGATAATGGTTGAGCAACTGCTGATGGAAGCGCTCGGCCTGTTCACGCGAGTCAAGGAACAGGCAGTGCTGCGCAGCACCCACGGTGCCGAAGTCGTTGGTGTTGCTGCCCACGGCGATGACCAGAGTGTCGTAGTTCAGGGAACGTTCCGGCACCAGCTCATGCCCGGCTTCGTCGAGGGTAGCCGATAGCTGGATTTGCTTGGCGGTACGGTCGAGCCCGCTCATGCGGCCAAGTTGGAACTGGAAGTGATTCCACTTGGCCTGGGCCACGTAGTTCAGCTCGTCGTCGTGAGCGTTCAGTGAACCGGCGGCCACTTCATGCAACAGAGGCTTCCAAATATGGGTCAGGTTGGCGTCGACAAGGGTGATGTGAACAGCGCCACGCTTGCCCAGGGTCTTGCCCAGGCGCGTCGCAAGCTCCAGACCGCCAGCGCCACCGCCGACAATCAAAATACGGTGTGTCATTGAAAGGTCTCATTGTTTTTACGGGGGGAGACAGGAAAGATCCTGTAGCACCCGGACACCGTGCATCGCGTGTCCGGGCTTGGTAGGTGTTGCTGGGTTCTGCTTACCAATCCTGGCGGCTAGGCGAAATGATCACCTCGTTGACGGTGACGTTTGCAGGCTGGTCCAGGGCATAAACCACCGCTTTACCAATATCGTCAGGTGCGATGGCAATCTTGTTCAGCTCTTGGGCAGCCTTGCGCCCTGCTGGATCGGTAACTTTGTCTGCCCAACCGGTATTGGTCACACCCGGGCTAACGGTGTTAACCCGAATTCCGTGGTGGACACCCAGTTCCTTGCGCATCGACTCAGTCATTGCCTGAACGAAGAATTTGGTCGCGCTGTATACGCCAGCCGAAGGACCCACTTGGTGGCCCGCTACGGAATCCATGTTCAGGATCTGACCAGACTTCTGTTTCAGCATGAACGGCAGCACAGCCGCGACGCCATTCAGGTAACCCTTGATGTTCACGTTGATCATCTTTTCCCAATCATCGACGGCCAGGTCCACCCAAGTGGAAAACAGCATCAGGCCGGCATTGTTGATCAGGATGTCTACCGAACCGAAGGAGTCTTGAGCGAACTGAGCCAACGCCTTCATATCTTCCAGACTGGTGACGTCGCTGACACGACCCACCGCCTCACCACCGTTCGCTTTCAGCTCGCTCACAATGGCATCCAGACCTTCTTGATCCAACGCAGCTGCGACAACTCGAACGCCTTTCGCGGACAGGGCGCGAGCCGAAGCAGCACCCAGACCTGAAGATGCGCCAGTGATGATGGCTGTCTTGTTTTGCAAATAGTTCATGGGAGTTCCTCTCGATAGTGACTGCCCGCACGTGTCGGGCAGTGGGTTGGGGTATCGCGGGTGTCGGTTATTAATCAGTAGTTGCCGACAGGCCAGTCGGTGTAGCCCTTGGCTCCACCGCCGTAGAACGACTCACGCGGTGCAATGGTGAGCTCGGCACCACGACGCAGGCGTTCGACCAGGTCAGGGTTGGAAATGAACAGACGGCCGAAGGCAACCGCGTCGATCGTGCCCTGCGCTCGACGCTCGATCGCCATTTCCAGGTCGTAGTTGTTGTTGCCAATGAATGGACCCGTGAACTGTGCGCTCAGAGCGTCCATATCCACGCCCGCTGGCACCTCACGGGAAGTCGCGGTAGCACCCTCGACGAAGTGCAGGTAAGCGAGGTCGAATTTGTTCAATTGCTGAATGAGGTAGCCATACATCGCCATCACGTTGCTGTCTGGCGGCGTGTTGCCGGCATCGGGCGTGACGGGCGACAAGCGAATGCCCACGCGTTCATTGCCCCAGATTTTGACGATCTCTTCGGTCACTTCCAGGGTGAGGCGCGCGCGGTTCTCGATCGACCCGCCATATTGATCGGTGCGGTGATTAGTCGAATCACGCAGGAATTGATCCAGCAAATAACTGTTGGCTGAGTGAACCTCTACGCCATCAAAACCAGCGCGTTTGGCATTTTCGGCGGCACGCTTGTACTGCCCAATGATTCCCGGGATTTCATCGGCTTCGAGAGCCCGAGGCGTCGACACAGGAACAAAACCATTCACGGTATAGGTATCGCCTTCGGCCTTGATCGCGGAAGGAGCGACCGGCGCGGCGCCATATGGCTGCAACTCCACGCTGGAAAACCGGCCCACATGCCAAAGCTGGCTGACGATCTTGCCGCCCGCGGCGTGCACTGCGTCAGTCACTTTTTTCCAACCAGCGACCTGCTCATCGCTCCAGATACCTGGTGTCGCAGCGTAGCCGCGTCCCTGAGCGGAAATATTGGTTGCTTCAGCCACGATCAAGCCTGCACTGGCCCGTTGGGCGTAGTACTCGGCGTGCAATTCATTGGGAATGCCATCTTCGGCATAGCGGCTGCGTGTGACGGGCGCCATTACGATGCGGTTGGCAAGTTCCATCGCCCCAATGGTGACGGGAGAGAACAAGTCAGTGCGGTTACTGTTATCTGTCATGGTGAACCTCAAATAAATAGACCAGTCGACTAGTAAACTGATAAATAAAGTGACTACGACAAGAGTCGCTTTGCCATGGCTAGAGAGTTTTCAAAAGCACTGCTGCGTTTGCCAATCTTCATCATCAAAGAGGCACCGAGCCAAATCTGATAGAGCGACTGCGCAAGCGTCGAGTTAGGAATGGCGGACGTGATCGAGCCATCTGCGTGACCCTGCTCGATGCAGCGCTCCAGCCGCATGTGAACCGCTTGCGTCCCTTTGTCGAGCACCAGGCGCATACCTTCGGAAAGGTCACACACCTCAGCGCCTAATTTGACCACCAGGCATTTGTCAGTCGGTAAATCTGAACATTGGGTTTGCGCCCAGTAATGGAAATAACCAAGCAACCGATCAGCTGCCGGGGTGGTGCCGGCCAGCAGCGAATCGACTACCGCGAGGTAGTCGGCAAAATACTGTTCAAGCAGCGCTTGGCCGAATTCATCCTTGGATTTGAAGTAGTGGTAGAACGAGCCTTTCGGTACTTGTGCTGTAGCCACCACTTCGGCCAAGCCGACACCGGTATAGCCTTTATGGGTCATCAACGTCCTGGCGATATCCAGGATGTGTTGGCGTGTTTCGGAATGACGTTTTTTCATAATGGCGCCACTCTAATAACAAACAGACCAGTCGTCTAGTAGCTATTTCAACGATCACATCCACGCCCGACCAACGGAGCCGATATGCCGGGAAGCGTCAGCTCGAGTGAACTGGTATGCAACTACTCCTGCATTTTTTGCATTATATAAATGCTAATTCCATAAATTATCTCTCTTTGTGCACCTGTTAGCCTTGATTACACGCGTCACCCCGTTATCAAGGACTCACATGAAAACTTTTCTAAGCATCGGTACTGGCCCAGGAATCGGATTTTCGACAGCCGAACGTTTCGCCCGTGAAGGCTATCGTGTGGTGCTCAGTGCTCGAAATATGGATAGGACGCTCGCACTCGCCGAACGTTTGATATCCCAGGGCTATGAAGCCCACACCCGCCAAGTTGATGCCGGTAATGCACAGGATGTAACGGCGCTGGTGACCCAGGTCGAAGCGCAATTTGGCGCATTGGATGTGCTGCACTACAACGCCGCGATCATTCGGCAGGCAACTGTCGCTGAACAACCGGTCGATACCTTCAACAGCGATCTGGCTGTGAACATTGGTGGAGCACTAGTCGCCACTCAGACGGCCCTGCGCTCGATGTACAGTCGCAACGCCGGGACCCTGCTGCTGACCGGTGGTTTTTTCGGGACCACTCCAAATCCTGACTTTCTTTCTCTGAGCCTGGGTAAAGCCGTATCCGATCGCTGGCGCTCGGCCTGTTTGAACCGGCCAAAACCCAAGGCATCCATGTCGCAACCGTGACGGTCGCCGCATTCGTCAAACCGGAGTCCGAGGAAGCCCTTGGCGTCGCTGAAGCATTCTGGACATTGCACAGCCAGCCAAAAGAAAACTGGACCGCGGAAGTCACCTTCTCTCGCTGATTGCCCCCAAGGATAGCGTACCAACGCATCCCATGAATTCACGTTTGGTGCCGCCCAACGCGGCGCCGTACCGTTTTTGACGCATCAGGAATTCGCTATGCAATACAAAGCTTATGCAGCGCAATCGCCCACGACGCCCTTGGCCCCGACCAACATCCCTCGACGCCAAACCGGTGAAAGGGATGTGGCGATCGAGATTCTCTACTGCGGCGTTTGCCATTCCGATCTGCACGCCGCGCGTGGTGAGTGGCCTGGAATGCGCTACCCACTAGTTCCGGGACACGAGATCATCGGTCGAGTGTCTGCCATCGGCGCATCAGTCTCGAACCACCAAGTGGGAGACATCGTGGGCGTTGGATGCATGGTGGGCAGCTGCCGCCATTGCCAATCTTGCGACGACGGTCTGGAACAGTATTGCGAAGGTCCCCATGGTTGGCAGCAGACATACAACGGCTGGCTTGACGGCAGTGGCGAAAATACTTACGGCGGTTACGCCGATGGCATCACCGTTGACGAACACTTCGTGCTGAAGATTACGCACCCTGAATCGAAATTGGCGGAGGTAGCGCCGCTTCTTTGCGCAGGCATCACAACCTGGTCTCCACTTCGCCACTGGAAGGCGGGGCCCGGCAAGAAAATCGGCATCGTCGGTATCGGTGGTCTCGGCCACATGGGCATAAAACTGGCTCATGCGATGGGCGCCCATGTCGTAGCGTTTACAACCTCCCCCTCCAAAATCCAGGACGCGCGCGACCTTGGCGCCGATGAGGTCGTTGTCTCACGCAATCCTGAAGAAATGGCAGCCCATACCAAAAGCTTCGACTTCATCCTAAACACCGTCGCCGCACCTCACGACCTCGACGCATTCATGAGTCTGCTCAAACGCGACGCAACCATGACCATGGTCGGGGTGCCCGACAGCCCTCACCCATCGCCTGGTGTAGCCAATCTGATTTTCCAGCGCCGTCAGCTGGCCGGGTCGCTGATTGGGGGCATTCCTGAAACTCAGGAAATGCTCGATTTCTGCGCAGAGCACGGCATCACTTCACATGTCGAAATGATCGAAGTGAAGGACATCGAATTGGCGTTCCAACGCATGCAAAAGAGCGATGTGAAGTACCGCTTTGTCATCGACATGGCAACCATTTGATTCGCCCGGGGCGGATCGGAATCCCTGGATCTGGTGCCAACCGCCCCGGGACAGCCAGGACTCACGCCATGTACAAAGGAAACAGGATGGTCGACAAAGTCTCCAGCGAGACAGCAACCTCTTCGTTCAACGCCGGATATCTCTCACAATTCAACCTCAATTGTCTGGTGATATTTGCCACTCTTTACCGAGAAAAAAGCGTTACCCGAACGTCGGAGCTTTTGAAAATAGGGCAACCCGCTGTCAGCAATAGCTTGTCCAAGCTAAGGCTGGCGTTTCAAGATCAACTGTTCCATCGAAAAGAGGGGGCAATGGCTCCCACTCAGGTCGCCGACAATATGGCGAAGCTTCTGATACCGCTTTTGAGCGGTATTCAGTGCGTGCTGGAACAACATACGGATAACGATCGGGGGCGCGGGCCTGCTGTGTTGAAACGGTGAGATTAAAAGCGTGCTGCAAAAGCTGAGTACGAAACGATCACAAGCCCCAATACCCAGTCAACTCTGATCAGGTAAAGCCCTCGCCGGAAATGCTTGCCCATTCAGCTTTTCCATAACCATTGCAATGAACGCGGATACCGCCAACGGCAAATGTTGCCGACTGGGGTAACGCACACGTAAGCCGTCACCCGCGCTGTGGTCATTCGGTAGCACAGAGTGATAAACCCAATCGACTGTCTGCTATGAAGTGGCTAGCAAGGCCGGTATCCATGCCTTTTGTGTATCATTCGATTCTACAGACCATAACTGAGCAGTTTCTTCAGCTGATTGGCCCTGCATCATCGAGGCAACGCACGAATGACCGACCCCATACCCACGCTGGCCGTGCGCCCTAAAAAAGGACGTCCACGCGCCTTTGATCGCGAGCAAGCCCTGTTTAATGCGCTCGAAGTGTTCTGGAAACGCGGATACGAACCGGCCTCCGTGGCGGAATTATGCACGGCCATGGGCATCAACCCGCCAAGCCTCTATGCCGCCTTTGGCAATAAATCAAAGCTCTTCCTCGAAGCGGTCAATTATTACGAGGCCAGATTCTGGGATGCTACCTGGGAACGCATGGATAGCGAGCCGGACCTGTACCGTGCCATCACCGATTTTTTCCATTCCGCTGCTGCGATCGTCACTGAGCCCGAGGCACCATGCGGCTGTATGGTCGTATTGGCGGGTGTCAATGTGTCAGAGAGCGCTCAAGAGATCACCAACGCCCTCAAGGCACTTCGCCAGGAAGGTCGGGACTATCTGCAGCAGCGCCTCGACCGCGCCGTGGAAGATGGGCAACTGGCGGCTGATGTTGACACCCTAATCCTTGCCGCCGCGCTGAATACACTGTTGGAAGGCATGTCGTTGCAGGCGCACGATGGACTTTCACGACAAACCCTGGAAGGTATCGCGGCAACGGCCATCGGCATGCTGCCATTACCTGCAATTCGCTAACCCAAGGAATACTCGTAGCGCTTGCTCTTTCGACAACGGCAACCTCTCGGCCTCAGCGCTAGCCTCGGTATCATCCGGAAAGCAGATCAGACGAGCTTGTCACAAGCCTGGCGTATCCGCGAACAAGCGTGTTCAAGCACTGCTGTGGAGGTAGCAAAGGAAATTCGGAAGTACCCCTCCAAACCAAATGCACTCCCCGGCACGACCGCCACCCTGGCCGCCTCCAGCAAATAGCGACTGACCTCAACATCATTGGTGAGCTCGACACCCGCAGGCGTCTTGCGCCCGATAAGGCCGGCACAAGAAGGAAACAGATAGAACGCCCCTTCGGGACGGCGACACATCAAGCCGGGAGTATCGTTGAAGGCATCCAGGCACAGATCTCTGCGCTGGCGGAACACTTCGTTGCGTTCGGCCAGGAAGTCAATCGGGCCATCCAGAGCGGCAACCGCGGCGGCTTGGGATATCGCGCAGGGATTGCTGGTGGTTTGGGATTGGATAGTTGCCATGGCCGCTATCAAATCCTTTGGCCCGCCGGCGTAACCGATGCGCCAGCCGGTCATCGAGTAGGCTTTGGACACCCCATTTACTGTCAGAACACGATCGCGTAACGCCGGCACCTGCGAAGCCATGGTGGAAAACATCCAGCCGTCGTAACTGAGGTGCTCATACATGTCATCCGTCAGCACATAGACCTGCGGATGGCCGAGAAGCACGGCGCCCAATTCCTTCAGTTCAGTCGAGCTGTAGCCGGCCCCGGTTGGATTGCTCGGGGAGTTCAGGATCACCCACTTGGTTCGCGCAGTAATGGCCTTCTGGAGCTGAACTGCCGTGATTTTGAAATGTTGATCCGCCGGGCAACTCACCTCCACCGGGGTCCCCCCCGCCAAGCGGACCATGTCCGGGTATGACACCCAATAAGGTGCGGGAATGATGACCTCATCTCCCGGATTGAGAGTGGCCAGCAAAGCGTTGATCAGGACTTGCTTGCCACCGGTCCCTACGCTGATTTCACTGGTGTCATAGGTCACGCCGTTTTCGCGCTGAAACTTGCGCACGATCGCCGCCTTGAGCTCCGGGGTGCCATCGACATCGGTGTAACGGGTTTGTCCTGCATCAATCGCAGCCTTTGCCGCTGCATTGATGTGGTCGGGTGTCGGAAAGTCGGGCTCTCCGGCCGACAGACTAATCACATCAACACCTCGGCGGCGCAATTCAGCCGCCTGCCGTGTGATCGCCAGCGTTGGTGATGGTTTGACCGCGTGCAGCAGATGTCCCAGCAATTGCATGAAGCCACCCTTCAGTTGTTGTTGATTGCTGAAGGGATCCTAACGGGCTTAAAACAGCAATAAAAACAATATATTTCTGTGTATTACATCATATTTATTTGCTTATTGTCCCCTGCGTACTGCCCCGCTCTCCCGTCCATCCAGGCGTTTTGTCAAAGAACGATGCAGCGAAGCGATCAAACGCCTTGACACTATCTGTAGTGATCACTATAGAATAAAACCTAATATATAGCGCTCACTACAAATAAATTTTATATCAACGCCGTTCGGATGCGGTCGGAGCACCCAATGCTGCAATGTGCCATGTCATTCACCGTAGACCTATGGGTGTGCGCGGAGTCGATGGTGTGATCGAAGTGATCATGCAGTCAGCCACCCAATGGGTTGAGGCTTTGCGCTCAATGGGCGGAACAGGCAGCGCCTTATATGCACTGGTCTTCCTGCTGGCAACAGTGGCCTTCGTGCCCGCCTCGCCCCTTACGGCCATTGCCGGATTTTTATACGGACCGGTAGGGGGGACTCTGCTTGTGTCGCCTGTCGGTATGGCGTCGGCACTGATCGCATTCGTCATGGGGCGCACTTTTTTGCGCCCATTTGTACTGAGACGACTGGCAACTCGTCCTCGGCAAGCCGCGATTGACAGAGCGCTCGCCCGAGATGGCTTTCGAATTGTCTTGCTTCTGCGCCTGGCTTCCATCGTGCCCTTCGCCCCTCTGAGTTACGCCCTCGGCGCAAGCCGTATCAGTGCTCGGGACTTTCTACTGGCGTCCTGGCTCGGGCTGCTGCCAGGCACTTTTTTGTACGTTTATCTGGGGTCACTGGTTTCCAGCATCAGCGACATCCTCAGTGGCGAAGCCACTGCCGGCAATGCAACCCACGTGCTGACTGGAATGGGTTTGGCGGCAGCGGTACTGGCATTGCTAAGCATCGCTCATTGCGCACGCAAGGCCGCCAACCAATCCATCGAGAAAGCGTTGAAGCATGAATGAACGGTTGAAACCGGCCCCCTCAATTCAGGTTTCGGCGTGGACCGAGCCTTGTCACTCCCCCCTCAAATCAGGAGAAACACCATGACCAAGCCGACCTACGTGCAGGAATACAACGCCATCGTTGATGTGCTGAACCAGTACAACGAAGGTGGTAAACAGGCCAAGAGCAACATCATGAAACCGGCCTTCAGCGAGCAGGCGACCATCTTTGGAGTCGATGCCGATCACAAATTGGCGGGCGGCCCCATCCAGGGCTTGTTCGACATCATCGACAGCGCGTTTCGTCCATCGCCTGAAGCCCAGGGCGTCATTGTCAATATCGATATCGTCGGCACTGCCGCCAGTGCTCGCATCGACACCAACGATATCTCCGGCTTCTGCTTCACCGATTTTTTCAACCTGCTGAAAGTTGAAGGCAAGTGGACCGTGGTGAGCAAGATCTACCACACCCACGTTGCCCCTTAACCTTAGCGCCCTTAGCGCAAGCCAAGCGGGCGCCGCGGGCGCCCGGCCCAAGAAGGATATTGACGATGAGCAAGAACATCAAAGCGGTACCTACCCAGGAATACAACGCCGTTATCGCCGTCGCCCAGCAGTATGCCGACAGCCTCAAAGTAGGCAGTGCAGACGGTTTGGCTGAAGCCTTTCACAACGATGCGGTCATGTACGGCTTCACCAACGGCAAGCTTTTGGGCGGCTCGATCACCAACCTGTTCGACTTCGTCCGTAGCAACGGCAAGGCACCGGACATCACCACTCGCCTCGACATCCTGGCCATCACGCCTACGACCGCGGTGGTGCGTGTGGACATGGAAAATGATGCAATTGGCGCCGACTACAACGACTACCTGACGTTGATCAAAATCGACGATAGCTGGAAAGTCATCGCCAAGGTCTACCACCAGTTCGAAGGCTGATCAGTCTGTATCGGCCCGCCGTAGCGGGCCGGTCTGTGCCGCGTCGCTCGATCAGGAGGAACCATGAACACAGTTTTTATCGTCGGTGGTGCGGGCAAAGTCGCCCGACGCCTTGCCCAGCAACTGGTGGCACGCGGTCACGAACCTCGCTCGCTCTACCGTCATTCGGAACAAGCCGAGGAGCTCAAAGCACTGGGCGCCACACCGATCGCCGGCAGTTTGCTTGAACTCGATGCGAAGGGTCTGGCTGGACTCATGACCGGCAGCGACATCGTGGTATTCGCGGCCGGTGCTGGCGGCAAGGGCGGATCGCAAATGACCAACGCCATTGATGGCCGCGGACTTGAAGTGGCCGTGGCGGCCGCCCGGCGTGCGAACATCAAGCGCTTCATTCTGGTATCTGCCTTTCCGGAAGCCTCACGTGGCGAAACTGTCTCCGAGACCTTCGAAAACTACATGAAGGTCAAGAAACTCGCGGATATCCATCTGGCCGAGACTGATCTTGACTGGGTCATCGTGCGTCCTGGCACGCTACGGGATGCACCCGGCACCGGCAGAATCCGTGCAGGCCTCGCAATCCCCTACGGCGATGTGCCCCGCGACGATGTAGCGGCGACCTTGCTACAGATTATCGAAAGGCCCGCCGTGAACCGAATCATCATCGAACTGACCCAGGGCGATACACCGGTCGGTGAGGCGATTGAGCGACTCACTCACGATTGGAGCCAACAGTGAAATTGCTGCTCATCGGTGCGAGCGGATTCGTCGGACGCCATGTTCTGGAACTGGCACTGTCGGATCCACGCGTCAGCGTCGTATACGCTCCGACACGCCGTGCATTACCTCAAGACCCGAAGCTCATCGCTCCTGACATAGATTTCGACCGCCTCGACCAGCAAGCCCCTTGGTTGCATGTCGATGCGGTGATCTGCACGCTGGGCACGACCCTCAAAACGGCTGGGTCCAAAGCGGCATTCAAGCAAGTCGACCATGATTATCCGCTGGCCATTGCCCAACTGGCACGAGCGCATGGCACTCCCACTTATGTGCTCAATTCCGCCATCGGCGCAAATGCCCAATCCCCTTTCTTTTACAACCAGGTCAAAGGTCATCTGGAAAAGGATCTGGCGGACTTGGGCTTTGAATCGCTGACGTATGTGCGGCCAGGGGTCATTGGTGGAAAGCGTGAGGAAGTTCGTAATGGAGAACGCGCGCTGGTGTTCTTCCTCAAGGCGGCATCTGCACTCTTACCTGCACGTTGGCGGCTCAATCCGCCTTCTGCCATCGCTCATGCATTGCTGGAGGCGGCCATTGATCCTGCCTCTGGCGTTCATGTGGTGCCGTCTGACCGTCTGGTCCAGATCGGCAAGCAATAACGAATTCACATTTGCAACATAACGACAGACAGAGGTTTTAAACCATGGCAAAAGTTGAGTATTGCGCCCTCATTGACGGCGAAGCCAGTCGTGTCTGGGATGTGCTGAAGCAATTCGGCCAGATCAGCAAGTGGCACCCTGCGATTCCTGAAAGCATTATCGAGGATGGCCAACCTGACGGACTGGTTGGCTGTATTCGCCGACTGACCTTGCAAGACGGAGCGGTTCTGCGCGAGAAGTTGCTGGCGGTTGACGAAACCAACCTGCTGTTCTCCTACCGCTTCGAAGAGGCGCCGCTGCCGGTGGACAACTATGTGGCCATCGTGAAGCTGCTGCCACTGACAGGACAAAACAAGACTGTTGCCCTGTGGTCGGCAAGTTTTGATACCCGCGATCCCGATCCAAAGGGCGAGCAGACTGCTGTTATTCAGTCACTGATTGTCGGTGGGCACGAAAGCCTTCAGCGCTATCTGAACGAGACGGCGTAAGCAAAATGCCCCGGACAAACCTGCGGTTGCCGGGGCATTTGACTCAGGTCTACGACAGAAGACGTCGACTCATCTCAAGCGCACCATCAAACGGTTGCGGGGTTCTGCCAACCTTGACGAGCAACGAGGCGCCTAACCACATCTGGTAAAGTCCTTCTGCCAGCGTCGGTGCGTCAGCGGTTGCCACGATGGACCCGTCCGCCTTCCCCTGCTCAACGCAACGTGTAATCCGCTGAATGATCAGCGCGGTGCCTTTTTCGAGAACTGCGCGCATGTTTTCGGACAGATCACAAACCTCTGCACCTAATTTGACCACCAGGCATTTCTGGTCGGTGTGATCGAATGCCTGCGTCTCAGCCCAATATCGCAGATAGCTTAGCAGCCGCTCAGCCCCTGTACCCTCCCCGGCCAGCAGCAAATCGACCCGCGCGATGTACTCCTGAAAGTACTCATCAAGCAGGGCCTGGCCAAACTCGTCCTTGGAGCGGAAGTAGTGATAGAAGGAGCCTTTGGGCACCCCAGCCGCAGCGAGGATTTCGGTCAGGCCGACGGCCGTGTAGCCCTTATGGGTCATGAGCGCTCTGGCAACATCAATGATGTGCTGACGCATGTCGTGGAGGGGTTTTTTCATAATGCGCCGCATGCTATCAAAAAATCGATCAATCGTCTGGTGCCTGGGGACGCAGTTGTTTGTTCGAACTTTCACATGGGTGCATGTTAATGCGCAAAAAACTGCCCGCTTGAAAAGCGGGCAGCGTGCAAGCTGGCGGTCAATCAGTCCTGAAACTGGTGATACACCTTGGCGATCACCTTCCAGGCGCCATCAATGCGGATCAACGTCAGGTAATCGTTATAGTCAGCGCCGATGGCGTCCTGCTCCATGTCCACGCGCACTACGGCAGTGCTTGGCGTGATGGCCAGAACGTCCAGTCGGGTTGCGATGTTCGGCGCTTTACCATTGTCGCGAACGAACTGGTACAAGTTGCTGATCGAACCGCCCAGCAACTCTCCATTGGTGAAGCCATACATCACCGCTTCCTGATGAAACGCCTCCTCCAGGCGCTCAGGACTGCCAAGACGCAAGCCATCGACATATTTCTCGGCAACAGCAATGACCGCGTTATATTCACTTGTTGCGACCGCTTTAATATTTTTGCTCATGGATGCTCTCCGTCTTTAACGATAGGTATAAAAACTTTCAGCCTACTTGTTTTAATAAAGCGAACCGTGCAGGACTCATGACTTTCATCAGCAACGCTGCGATACACCCGACGACAAAGGAAACCATGACAATCATTTCCATGATGGATGCTGCAACTGCTGCATTGTCGCCCCCGATCAAAGCAGGCAAATTCTGAACCGCAACGATTAAACAAGCGACCAATCCGATAAGGCCGCCTATGGGTGCTACGACAGTATTCAAGACAGGGTGGAATTCAGCGCGCCTTCTAAAAAATACCAGTACAGACACGCAAGTCAGGGAGAGAATCACCATATAGCCGAGGGTTCCTGCTGTAGCACCCCAAGCGTAAATCTGTGTGACTGGATCCATTCCAATAATTGCGCATAGGGCGACCGCGAGTAAGGACAACGTCGTTTGCAATACAGAGGAGACAAAAGGCGAACCATGTTTCTCATGAACACTACCAAGCTTCGAATGCAACACCCCAAAGCGTCCCAACACGTACTGGTAACGAACTACGATATTATGCAGAGACAGCACGCACGCAAACAGACTGGTCACCAACAGCACCTGCATAACATCAACAAAAGCTTTGTTGGTATACCTTTCCACCATGGTCAAGTACATATCACCAGGATGTTCAGTCGCCTGCTGCACGACCTGTGACAGGCCAATACCGTTTACCTGGCACCACATGGATACAGCGTAAAACACGCCAATCAGGAACACCGCAATATAGGTTGCCTTGGGGATCGTCACATTGGGGTTTTTCGCTTCCTCCCTGTAGACCACCGTCGATTCAAAACCGGTAAAACAATAAATCGCAAACATGATCCCCAGACCCGGCGAACCTGAAAGAATGGTCGCCGATGAAAAAGGTTGCAGGGCATCCGAACCAATGGCCCCACTGCCTATAATCGCCGCATCGACCACCAGCACAATCACGATCTCGAGCACCAGCGCCACGCCCAAAAATTTGCTGCTCAATTCAATTTTCTGGTAGCCCAGAACACCGACAACGGCCGTAATCACTAGCGCAAGCAGCCACCACGAGATATTAATTCCCAAGGTAGTCAATAGAAGCTGAGACAGTGCGTAGCCGATATAAGCCTCCAGCGCGACCAGTATCATAAAATATGAAATCACTGCCATCGTCGCCGAGCCCAGCCCTATGGATCGACCCAGCCCTTTCTGGATATATGAGTAGAACGCTCCTGCATTGGTGATATACCTCGACATGTAGATAAATCCTACACTGAAGAGAAACATGATCACCGTTGCAACCATTGCATCAAACGGTGCCGCCGCCCCGTTACCCATCGAGATAATCAACGGGGTATTGGCCACCATGACCGTCAGAGGTGCGGCCGTTGCGACGACCATCAGCACTATCGAAGTGACACCCAAGGATCCGGACAGCCCCGGTTTATTATTAATAGTTTCAGGTTCTGAAGTGTGCATATTCGCCCCTATGGATATCTTTTCCATACAAATAGATCACTGAATATTCCAGACTTCCCTGCCCTGGCGGCGAGTTGGATTTTGTGGAGCGAGCAAACGGATTCAGCGCTCTTTAAACGTATCAAATCGCCGCTTCAGTAAGTCTGCATATGTCTCTATAGCGATGAGGCATCTGAGCCAGGCGCTGTGGGCTACCTGAAACTTTAGTTGTTTGCCTATCATCCACTTAGACTAAGTGCATTGCGTTCATTCTTACGCCTGGGGCGAAGGGTCCGCTATCAAATATCGGCGCGTCTTGATGCTCCGTGCCGCCCTTTTTCAAAGTGCACTAAAATGACACTTCAGCCGCGCCATTGCGGGGCATCCATGGAGCAGTGTCTATGTTTTAAATGCATGGAATGACTCCAGGTTGGAACGAAGATTGCTGCATGACAAGCAGTCCTCGGAGATTGCAAAATGCAGCAAAGTCCAAATACGACCTATTCGTCCTCGATCCCTGCGAGAGTGGCGTGCGTAAGGTCAAATGATCCGTTTCTACAATCGAGAATTCTTCCTGACTGGGAGCAGGATTACACCCAACTCTCATGTGGCAACTTCGAGGGAGGTGTCGCACGTGCCTCTCTCGGACGAGTCCAGGTATTCCGCGAATGGATCAATCAGGCCATTGACCAACGATCGGTTGCCGACACCGATATTCTGATGATTGGAGTCACCCTGCATCAAGGCACGTGTTCCTGGCAGAATCGAGAGATGGAAGCTGATTCGTTATTCATCATGCGCCTGGGGGAGGAAGCGCGCTTTCGTGCGACCGCTGAATCGGACATCCTCGCTGCGACCATCGACGCCTCGTTTCTCGAAACGCTTTCTCAAGGCCTCTACGGGGTTGGCACAAGCCGCCTGATCAACGGCGCGTGCATGCTCAAGGGGGATGCTCAAGGGATATCTCGATATAAATCCCTTCTGCTGTCGGCACTCGGCTCAGCAGTGCAGCACCCGGAATCGATGGACAGTGAGTCCGCACGACTACAGCTGTCCGAGGATGTGGCCGTAGCAGCGCTTCAAGCAATGGGGAGTCTGTCGGTAAACACAACACACTCACCCAGGGACCATCGAGTTCATCGAGCGATGGTGGACCGGGCGCGGTTGTTTATTTTGAGTCATCAGACAGGCAGCCCGTCGGTAGAGGATCTGTGTGAACACTTGCACATGAGCAGGCGCGGACTGCACAGCGCATTTATGCAAGTGGTTGGGGTAAATCCTTGCACCTACATTCGCCAGATCCGCCTTCACGAAGCCAGAAAAGACATCATTAATGGCGCGCCCTCGGTATCCGAAGCAGCCATGCGATGGGGGTTTTGGCACTTCGGAATGTTCTCTCAGTATTACAAAACCCAATTTGGGGAGTTACCTTCCGAAACGCATCGCAACCCTCCAGGCGTTGCAATGGGAACTTGGCCCCCATTGTCCTGACGCCTCACCAAACCCCAAAAAAAATAAATGTATTTCAGCCAAAAACACAATTAATATTTGCCAATGATTAAAGAACTGAAAACATTCATCGCCGTGGCGAGAGAAGGCACTTTTGCTGCTGCCGGTAGCAAAATAGGGCTTACACAAGCGGCAGTCAGCGCACAAATGCAACGCCTCGAGGCCGAGCTAGGGATCGAGCTGTTCGATCGCAAAGGACGCTCGGCTCATCTGAACCGAATGGGGCATCAGGTTTTACTGCAGGGGCAGGAACTGGTTCGTCAGTTCAGTAATCTGGGCACTACGACGGTAGGTCTCCCCGCCAGCGTTTTGGTCACTGTCGGTGCCATTGCCTCCGTGCAGCGCTCTTTTTTGCCAGACGCCCTCGCTCATTTTCATCAGCAATGTCCCGAATGCCGAACTCGCGTCATTCCTGGCTTGTCCATGGAATTGGTCAACCAGGTCGATTCTGGCGAGATCGATATGGCTGCAATCATCCGCCCTCCGTTCTCACTTCACAGCGATTTGCGCTGGACCACATTGGCACGTGAACCCTACCGCCTGATTGTCCCGGTCGACATGCCGGGCGATGACTGGTCCGAACTGGTTTCCAGCCAGCCTTTCATTCGCTATGACCGATCTTCTTTTGGTGGTCGGCAGGTCGATCGATTCTTGCGACAAACACATGTGTCTTTACGAGAGGTGTGCGAGCTCGATGAGCTGGACGCGATAATCAAACTGGTTGCCAATGGGGTCGGTGTAGCATTGGTCCCAGAAACAGCGACACATCAAGGATGGCCAGCAGATGTACGCGCTGTAGACTTGAAACAACGCACTTTCCACCGAGATATAGGCCTCGTACACCGCGCACGCAGAAGCCTGACGGAACCGGTGAAGGTGCTTGTTCAATTGATTACCGAACAGGTCCAGAAAAATCAATAAACACCGCCACGGCTAACTTGCGGTTTTTGGACTGGCAGGCATGACCGTCAAAAGTAATTCACTACTCATCAACGTTCATGAACTCTTTGGCCCACACCTGGAAACGCTCAGGTCGCGTATAGGTGTGGGTCAATTCTGTAGCGCTCAGGTCAGATGTGCTGCGAGTGACATTACGCTGTTCACGCAAACAGTCATATGTCGCTTTGATCGAAGCAAAATAGGCGGAATGGCCGGCAACAACAATCCGTACACCCAGCGAACCTAGACGTTCGCTGTCGCAAAGTTCAGGATTTCCATAAGTCACCAGCATCAGAGGGAGCGTCATGCCTTCGGCAATCTGCTCCAAATGCTCAAAATCCTTCACACCTACGAGGCAAATGGCATCTGCACCGGCATCTGTGTAGGCCTGAATACGGCTCGTCACTTGTGCGACGGATAACGAGCTTGCATTGGTACGGGCAATGATAGCGAGCTGCGAATCAACTCGAGATTCAACGGCCGCTTTGATTTTTCCGCTGCCCTCCTCAATGGATATGAGATCCGTTGATTTACGGCCAAACTGTGCCGGCAAGAGCGTATCTTCGATAGTCAGTGCGGCGACTCCAGAACGCTCCAGCTCAGCGACTGTACGCATGACATTCAGTGCATTGCCATAACCATGATCGGCATCGGCAATGATCGGCAGTTGTGCGACTCGTCCAATCCGCGTCGCCTGCTCTGCAAATTCACTCAGCGTAATGAGGGCGAAGTCGGGCGCAGCCAATACCTGCAGTGAAGCGACTGATCCGCCGAGAATGCCGACTTCAAATCCCAGGTCAGCAGCAATTCTTGCGGACATAGGGTCGAACACAGATGCAGTGTGATAACAGGCACATGATACGAGCAGCTTACGAAATTCGCACCGCAGCTCGTGATGGGAAACTCTGGACATAATCGCTCCTACTGATGACACACTACAGTTCTGAAACGATGTAAAGACTTCAGCGCTGACTGAAAAATCACTGTGACCGTACTTAAGGCATAAACCGGAGTATCGACGCGGTATATAGAAAAGTTACGTAATTACTCATTTTACGTAATGAAAAATCTATTAAAAAGCTGATATTTTTTTCTCTGATCATCAATTTTATCGATGAGTCAGTTCTGTGATTTGCGACCCGACTAGGCCTGTCGTGGCGAGATGGCGAGACACTGAGCCGGGGGCTGATCGTATACCGAGCAGGCCCACCATTTGCGGGGGGGGTCAAGTGGAACGCGAAGCGAGAGGGGCAAGGCGCCAACTGATCTTGACACCGCCCCTCACGGCTCCTTATCAGATTTGATTACGGATATGAGGAAGGCGTGCATATACCGCAACCATGGGTACGATTAGCAATCCAATCACTGCCTGCTGGCCTGCATAAGTCATCCCCATGCCAACCAGCAATGAACTCAGAACAGTGAGTACCAGTACACCCAAAACTGTGGCACCGTATCCCCCCGCGCCGCCCAGAAGTGACGTACCGCCGATGACCACTGCGGCAACGGTGCTGAATAGGTATGGATCTCCTACACCGACATAACCGCCCCCGGAAAATCCCAGCAGCAGCACCCCCGTCAGCGCTGACATCACACCGGCGATACCGTGCACCGCTGTCCACGTGCGTATTTCCGATATCTGCAGGCGTGATGCTGCAGTACGACTTCCACCGAGGGCATAGATACCCCGGCCAAACCAGGTGTTTTTCATAACCCAGATTATGGTAAGGCTAATAACTAACCAAATAATCACTACAGGTGGAATTGGCAGGCCAAAAAACTTTCCATTAAAAGCCGAGAAGTTAGTGAGCCACGCCGGAACCGGCGCGAAACTATTCCCTCCGAATGCAGAGCCAAGCGCTGTATAGATCTCGGTTGCTCCAACTACCGCGAAGCCCACACCCAATGACATGATCAGTGCCTGGCCTTGCAATCGATAGCTAAGCAAGCCATTGATACAACCAACCACCATCCCTAGCGCCAGAATGATGATGATCGCTGCGGCAGGCGGTATTCCGTTATTAAGCAGTCTAGGCAAAAGAATATTGGCGGCGCCGATCACAAATGGAATGGAAAGATCCAATCCACCCAACAGCGAAACCATTGTCTGCCCGATCGACGCCAAGCCCAAGAACGCAGCGAGCAACAGAATCGATCTAGCATTTTGCAAAGAAAGAAATCCACTTACCGTCAATGCACCGCACACTACAAGCATAATCAACAGCGCAGTACCGATGGCGATGACTCGATTCTCGCGCAGGCTATCGTGCAGTCGGCTCGCGGGGGCTAGCTTCAACTGCGAAAAAAGTCGGAACACAGTCATATGAGACTCCTATCGGGCTGGCACCCGGCTGACCGCCAGTACATTTACCAAGAGGGAAATAATCAGAATCAGCCCGAATGCGAGCTTGGTCGCTGACCCCGAAATAGTCCCAAAGTTGAATGTCGCCAGTAGGTTGGCAATCAGGAACATATTCAAAGCGCCAAGGATCGACCCTATTGCCCCACCACGTCCTCCCGCCAAACTTGCGCCCCCGAGAACCAAAGCCGTCACCGCCTGAAGCGTGTAGGTGCTGCCCTGGGTCGGATCTCCAGAAGAAATTAATGCGGTGTAACTCACTGCCGCCAACCCTACAAAAACTCCACTCAAGATATGAGCACCAATACGTACGGTCTCAATCTTGACTCCCGCGGTATAGGCCATTCTTTCATCGGCCCCAGTCAAGCGCAGATGGGTGTGAAAGGCCGATCTCCAAAAAAGGAACCATAGGGCAATAGCCCCTAACAGCACAAAACTGACCGGGGACAGAAGACTGATACCGGCTCCCCAGCTCATCATCCAATCAGGCGCCAAACCGCCAGCCCGTTGCATGATCAGTAGATTGACGCCTGTTAATATGAGGTAGCTGGACAACGTAACGATGATCGGTGCGACGCGGACATGGATAATGATTAAGGCTTGTCCTATTTGCCACAAGACCCCTACCAACATGGCCCAGCCAAAAATTGCAATTGGATGAGTGACTCCGTTCTTTGTGAGCCAGGCTATCAACGTAACGTTGATGAATCCCATTAACGGGCCCACTGACAGGTCTACGGTTCCTCGCCCTGCCATCACTGTTGGAGTAAGCGCCAGGGTGCAAAGGATCAGAGGGGTCGCCACCAGTACCGCACCCGCCAGACCACTGAACGAAAATAAGTTGGGCGTGCGCAACAACGCCAGCACCGCCAAGGCAAAAAACAGTGCGCAAGGCACCGCAAGGTAGCGATACTGCGCCAGCAATCGTTGTGAATGACTCATGCGCTTACGCCCTCCCGACGGTCAGATAGCTGATGCTCGCAGGATTCCTGCCCAAACATCGCTGCCAACATTTCATCCTCATTAATAGAGTTGCCACTCAGGGATCGGAAGACCGTGTTTTTTACAAACACTTCAACCCGGTCTACGAACCCCAGGAACTCCTCCATTTCAGAAGACATGTAAATGACCGCGCCACCTGCATCGGCGAAGCGTCGTAACTCTGCGTAGAGGTCACGTTTCGTACCCAAATCGACGCCGCGGGCGGGATCGTTCAAAACGATCACCCTCGGGTTGCGCGCAAACGCACGACCAATCAACACTTTCTGTTGATTGCCCCCTGACAGCGACGTGATTTTATTCGACGCCAGGCCGATCTTGATGTGCAGACGACTCACCTCGGCCTGGTAGATCTCGTTGATACCAGACCGTCGAATGACTCCAAGCGGGCCAAGGCAACTGCGGTATATTCCGATAGACAAGTTTTCGAAGATGCTTTGATCGGGAAAAATTCCTTCGCGTTTTCGATCGCCCGATACATAGGCGACACCCAACCGCTCGGCGTCCGCGAGGCTAGACAGTCGGGAGGTACCGTCCTCAGCGTGAACCTCAAGCACACCGCTGTTAGCCACCTCGATTCCGGCGACTACACGCAAGAATGCATCTTGCCCCTGCCCATCCAAACCGGTCACACCGATAATCTGTCCTTGCAGGAGTGAAAAGTTGAACGGTTCGGCACCCGCTGATAACTGCAGATCATTGACCGCCATGATTTGCGGACCCTCGATCCTCCGCGCGGTACCCGCCACGTGGCACGCCGAAATCACCTTGCGCTCGTGCGGCGTCATCATCGCCAGCAGATTCTCTTCAGTGATTTGTGACTTTTCAAGAACGCCGATGCTTTCGCCGTCACGCAAAATAGTTGCACGATCAGCAATGCGTACAAGTTCAGCTATTCGATGCGTCACGATCAAAATTGTGGCGCCGTCAGACCGCAAACGGTCTATTTCCGTGTGCAATCGCGAAGTTGCATCAAGATCCAGCGCTGCGGAAGATTCATCAAGAATCAGAACCTTGGGACAACGCAAAATCGCGCGGGCAATAACAATCCACTGCTTCACACTGAGAGGCAACGTGCCAACCAGTGCATTTATGTCCACGGGTTGACCGACTAGACGCGCCATCAATTCAGCCGCTGCGCTCTCACGTTCTGCGCGAGTAGAGACTGTTCGAAACAGCTTGTCGTGACCGACATAAAGATTGTCAAGAACGCTTGCCTCTTGAGCGACGAGAACCTCCTGAAAAATCGTCGCCAGGCCCGCGTCACGTGCCTCAATCGGTGAACGAGGGCTTCGACCCAGGATGGTGACCTGCCCCAGGTCCGGCAAAAGTACGCCGGACATGATTTTTGCCAGCGTGCTTTTTCCTGATCCATTCTCACCCACTATTGCATGTACCTCACCGGCACGAGCCTCCAGATCCACTCCTTTGAGTGCTCGTGTTTCTCCGAAGGACTTGGCAACGCCTTTTAGGCGCACAGTGGTAATACCGACAATCTGTTCAGAACTCATAGCAGGTCCCTTCTTCCAGGCTGGCTAGTTGAGCGTTAAGCGAATTGGCTTTTGAATTAAGGCTTGGGACGCCAAGTGAGCGGATCTTCAGGGCGCAGGAAGTAACCTGCTGCCACTTCCTTTGGCCACCAACCATCATTCGCCGGCTCTAACCATGCCGTAGAGTTGGGATCACAGTTTTGCCCAAGGGCGGCGTTCACTTCATCAATGCTGTAAGTGATAACCGGGCGCGGAATAGATTGAACCTTGGGACCCTGCCCCTCCAAGGTGCGCATCATTACGTCCCAGACCATGCGAGCTTCGGCGCGAGGGGGCCAGAAATGAAAGCTTTGATCAATGAATCCCGGATTGTTGCGCCAGAAACAGGCCGCTGATGCCTCGCCACCCAGCACGACAGGCATCAGGTCGCGACCCGACTGCCGCACAGCATTCAACACACCATTTTCCGAGGCTGACTGCACGATAATGCCATCCACCTTGCCCGGGTTTGTGGCCAGGAATTTTTGCACCTCGACCTGAGCCACCTGATCGGTCCAATTACCCGGGACATTGCCTACAAGTTTAATCTCGGGGAATTCAGCCAATACGCCCTTCGCGCCTGCATCAAAGCTGTCTGAGGATGCAAAACCCGGAATGCCCGACACCAACAGTACATTACCTTTACCACCGATCTTCTCGGCCAACCATTTACCCGCAGCGTAACCGCCTTGGGTGTTATTTTCGGTAACGTTGATGGCATACGGCGATGTGACGTAACCCGAAAAAGAAAACACCGGGACGCCTTTCGAATGGGCATATTCGATCGTCTGATTGATGGCCGTAACATTTGAGCAGCAGATGATGATTGCATCAACACCGCTATCAACCATTTGCCGCATTTGTTGGATTTGGACTGCGTCTTTCAAGTCGGACTGAGTGACGACCAATTCCGATATAAGCCCTGCTTTTTGATAGGCAGGCAGAATAACATCGGTCATCTCATCCTGAATGGAGGCTCGCCAAGTGTTACCCGCATAGGTAGAGGCATAGCCGATCTTCCAAGGTGGCTGTTTTTTCGCAACAAAATCGCGAAATGCGCTGGGCCCCAAAGGCAGCTGGGGATCAACTCGTTGATAAAGGGCCTGTTGATCTGCGGGTAGTTCATCGACCCCCTTCGCACTAACAGCACTCGCCAGCAAAAAAATTACGGGAATTGCCGCATAAGCAAATCGCTTCATTTCATTGTCCGCCTAATATTATTGTATTTATTATTGACGCCTGACTTTAATATAATCAGCAAACTACTGCATCATTCCCTTTTATTGAAAAGGACTCGAATGCGCGCGAGCAAATGTGAGCCACAATTACCACACCTACAACGCTAATATTTTTGACGTGTTATTCATAAAGGGTGTTTGCGATCTGCAAACACCCTTCGATAACTTTACTGTCGCAGACCCGCCTGCTTAAGCAAAGGCATGACCCGCTCATTAAAGAAAGGAAGCTCTTCATTATAATCGACCATCGTCAACAGCGTTCCGTCGACACCCGTCTTCTTCAGATCGATCAACCCTTGAGCGACTTGCTCAGGCGAACCTACAATTGGGAAGCCCCCCCAACCCGCGATAAAACGTTCCTTGAACTTCTGATACATTTCCGGAGAGTGATTTTGCGACTGTACTTGCAAGACCTCAGCGAGGTTATCGCACGCCACTGTGTCGCCCTTCTCTTTCACGTAATAATCATAATATTCACGTGCTTCCTTTTCTGTTTCGCGAACGATGACCGGGCACGAGGTAAACGTTCCCAACTCTCGGCCAAACTTTGAGCGAGCCAGTTCTTTAACATGCTTGACCCAGGCAGCGCCCTTTTCCATGTCTTGCATGAAACCAAAGTTAAAGTCACAGTGTTTCGCTGTAAAATCCAGTCCCTTGCCAGACGAGCCCGCGCAAATCATTACCGGGCGACCGGCCTTGTTATAAGGCTTCGGTTCCATCACGGCGTCTTTGGTCTTATGGAAGTCGCCATTGTAGTCGACACCATTGCGTTCCCAGAGAGCCGCCACGATATCCATCCACTCGTCAGCGTATTCATAACGCTGATCGTGCTCCATCATTTCACGGCCAAACATTTCCATTTCCGGCGTAAACCACCCGGTGACCAGGTTGAGGCCGAAACGCCCCTTGGAAATATGGTCAATCGTGGTCGCCATTTTTGCGGCAACGATCGGGTGAATGGTCGGTACGTGAGTGGTGGAGAAAAATTGTAGTTTGGTGGTCACTGCGGCCATGGCGGCTGCCCACGTGAATGTTTCCATGTTGCTGCCGTTGAAGTTTGTCTCGCCGCCAAATCCACGCCAGCGAGCGATGGGCACCATACACTCCCAGCCTGCCGCCTCAAGCTGCTTGGCGATTTTGACGTTGTGTTCAAATGTGGGCTCAAACGTTGACTCGGCAGTCGTAATAGCACAGGCATTTGAACAGTTGGTTCCGAAAACGCCCAATTTAAGCGCGTTATCGTTGAACATCGGGTTACCCGTTTCGTGAAAACGTTCCTGCATGTCCATTTTGCATTCCTCTTTTTATTTTTTTAAACGTTGAAGTGCCGTTGGATTAAACGCCCATATCGTCGAAAACTTCCTGTGCCAATCGGAAGCCATCAATAGAAGCTGGCACACCACAGTAAATAGCCACTTGAAGGAGCACCTCGCGGATTTCTTCTTTGCTCAAACCGTTATTAATAGCGCCGCGCACATGCAACTTCAATTCATGCGGACGATTCAGTGCGGAAATCATCCCCAGGTTCAAGAATGAACGCGTGCGACGATCCAGCCCCGGACGATTCCAGATAGCATCCCAGCAGTATTCAGTTACCAGTTCCTGAACCGGCCAGTTAAAATCGGTCGCCTTTGCGATAGAGCTATCGACATAGGCCTCACCCAAAACTTCACGACGGGTTCTAAGGCCTTCGTGGAATCGCTCGGAAAGTTGGCTTCCGTCGGGTGAAGTGATCTTGGCTTGACTGTTCATTCTATCTTCCTCGAGGTGAGTTATAACCTTCGTAACCCTACGGCCACGTAAGTAGCCATCGTGCTAGAGGTTTTACGGTTTAAAAATCATGTAGGTTTATGCAACCAGACTAGGTCTTACATATTGAAACTGAAGAGATTTCCTGCCTTTCCATGCAATCAGGTCGGCAATCGAAATAATGATGAGTCCGTTATCACGCGCGAAGATTTCCAGGTCCGCACGACGCGCCATGCTGCCGTCGTCCTTCAGGATCTCGCAGATGATGCCCACCGGCGAAAGACCTGCCAGTTCAGCCAGATCTACAGCAGCCTCGGTGTGGCCGGCCCGCTCCTCAACGCCGCCTTCGCGAGCAATGAGCGGGAAAATATGCCCAGGCCGGGCAAGCGACTCAGCCTTGGTTTCTGGTGCGGCGAGTGCTCGGAGTGTCAACGCGCGTTCGGCAGCCGAAACGCCGGTGGTAATCCCCGCGATGAGATCAACCGACACGGTAAATGCCGTTTTCATGGAGTCGGTATTTCGTTCCACCATCAAAGGCAATTCGAGGCGGCGTGCGACAGGCTCTGGCATAGGCGCACACACAATGCCTCGGCACCGAATCACCATGAATGTCAGCGCTTCTGTCGTCGCGAACTCTGCAGCCATGACGACATCACCTTCATTCTCACGCCCCTCATCATCGACTACGATGACCATCCCGCCCGAGGCAATCACTTTTAACGCGTTTTCAATCGTTGCAAAGACCATAACAACCTCTACTGAACGCTAACGGCATGCCGCTCAAGAGATGACACCAAAGCGCCAGACAACAGCATCATTTGATGGCCGCGGATCTTGCGAAGCCGCCGTTTTCGTAAAGCAGCGGGGAGATATCCAGGCGCGTATCGACCCACAGCACTCTGCCAAAAATCACGTCGTGCGAGCCGATGGTTGTGACCGAACTGACCTCGCACACCAGCGATGCTTGGGCACCCACCAGCACAGGTACACCGTGCTCTTCGATCCATTGACCGTGCTCGAAACGCTCCTCGCCCTTGAGCTGGCCGCTGAAAATCGGAACGAGATCGACGTGGGAGTGATGGAGCATATTGACCGCGAACCGTCCGCTCTCCTCCAACGCGGCGCTGATGGACGCCGAGCGGTTAACACAGACCAGAATGGTTGCAGGATCAGTCGTCACTGATTGCACAGCGGTGGCAGCCATTCCGAAAGGCTGCCCGAGATGGCGGGTGGTGATCAGCGAAATCGTCGAGGTCAATCGACGCATCGCTTGCTTGAAGTCGTTAACCAGTTCTATTTCTTGTTCTTGTTTTTTCATGTCTGCCTCGTCCAAGGAGTCGCATGGGTCAGGTGAAACCAAACGTACAGATCGTCAGACAATCTGTCAAAACTATTTTGGCTGATTGACAGATTGTCTGACGATACCTATAAAGAATCTCGAATTTCATTCCACAAAGGACACAGACATGCCACGCACGCTGTTTGGCCACATGAAATCCAGCAATGTCATGAAAGTCGTCTGGCTTATGGACGAGCTGGGCCTTGACTACGAGCGGGTCGATATCGGGAACGTCTTCGGCGGGCTCGAAGAAGACGACTATCGGAGCAAAAACCCGACCAGCCTCGTTCCTACACTGGTCGATGGTGATTTCACGCTCTGGGAAAGCAATGCTGTGCTGCGCTATTTGTGCAATGCCTATGCCCCAGACAGCTCGCTCTACCCCGCCGACCCGAAAAGACGCGGAGTGGTCGACCAATGGCTGGACTGCCAGCAAACTCAGTTAACCCGACCGCAAACAGTGGTGTTTTTTCAGTTGATTCGCACACCACTGGAGAAGCGCGACACACAAGCGCTGGAAACAGCCATTCGCGAAGCCGGTAGAGTGTGGAACTGGATAGAAGCCCGACTCGGCGCGCACGATTACATCTGTGGCAGCGAGATGACCATCGCTGATATTGCCTGGGCCGTGCATGGGCACCGCTGGCTGAACATGGACTTTGCGCGGGCTGACCTGCCCAACGTGAAGGCATGGTATGCGCGAATGCTGACGCACAATTCCTTCCGCCAGAAATGGGCCGGACCGGTGACTTGATCAGGGGATGACGACAATGGAATTAGAAAACAAGGTATGCATCGTGACTGGCGCAGCCAGTGGCATTGGCAAAGCCATCGCGACAATATTTGCGAAGAATGGCGCTTCGGTCATCGTGGCCGATGTGAACGTCGAGGCCGCACAGGCGACCGCGGATGAGATTGGAGCCACCGCTATTGGCTGCAATGTGGCGATCAATGCAGAGGTACAAGCGTTAGTCGAAACGACGGTTGCCCGCTTCGGCCGTATCGATGTGCTGGTCAACAACGCCGGCTTCGGTCTAACCGGGAACGTTGTAACCATTGAAGAGCAGGATTGGGACCGACTGATGTCGGTCAACCTCAAGGGCATGTTCCTGTGCGCCAAGCATGTCATACCGGTCATGGCCCGGCAGAAGTCCGGCTCGATCATCAATACCACGTCATACACGGCCACCAGCGCCATTGCTAACCGCACGGCCTATGTTGCCTCCAAAGGCGGCGTTTCAGCGCTGACGCGAGCGATGGCGCTGGATCATGCAGCGGATGGCATACGCGTGAACGCCGTAGCGCCCGGCACCATCGACAGCCCTTATTTCGACCGGATCTTCGCTCAATCTGAAACACCGCAAGCGTTGCGGGCCGCTTTGGAGGCTCGGGCGGTGATGAATCGAATGGGCAAACCCGAGGAGATTGCAGAAGCCTTCCTGTTCCTCGCTTCTGACCGCTCTCGCTTTGCCACCGGAAGTATCCTGACCGTGGACGGCGGTTCTTCAATTGGCAACCACTTGGTCGACTGACCCTGTACCTGTGACCTTTGGCCCGGTGAGTAACCGGGCTTTTTTTCGTCTGCCGAGCCCTCAATAGAAAGCTGACCCGCCCGAGGGCTTAAGGTCAGCTTTCCTGCCGATATTCAGGCCCCCTTCAACTCCGTCTTGCTTACGACATGCTCGAGCCCCTGCATCAGGTACGGTCGGAAGTTATCCGGGTGCTCCGTCATGGGAAAGTGCCCCAACCCCTCCATAACCAGGTGCAAGGCCCCGGGAATCAGATGGGCCAGTCTGGCGCCATCCGCAGGGGTTGCGGAATAATCGTAATTACCTGAGAGCAGCGCGACTGGTGTGCGCGCGGCATCGATCCGCGGCGCGGTTTCGGCACCATCGAACTCATCACTGTAAAATGCCAGATCGCCTGGGTAGATACCCGGTCCTCCCTGCGAATAAATCCAACTGGCGCGACGGCGATCCTCAATGGGACTGGTCGGACTCATCAGGCCTCGAACATAAGCGCCGTTGTGCAGCCCCCCATGTACTTGCACATGGTTCTGATAGGGATTTCGGCGGCCGCGGGACTGAAAAGGAGGCTCCAGCGCTACAACACCGATCAGGTGTTCAGGGTGCTCCGCTGCCAGCACCAAGGACATTGCGGCACCCATCGATCCACCGACGACGATGGCAGGGGCGCCTATCACCTGCTCAATAAACGCCGTACACCATTGCTGGTAGCATTCGCTTGTCAGCAAATAAGGGGCACCGTCCCAGTCGCGGGGAGGCATCGATTTACCATGAAATGGAAGGTCGATCGCATACATGCGAAATTGCCGAGCCATTTCGATATCGGCCATTTGTCCAAAATACTGGCGGCCGTCTGCACCGGCAGTGTGGAGGAACAAGATGGGCACGCCCTCCCCGGCTACTTCGTAGTAAATTTCATATTTCTGCCCCAGTACGCTGACAGCAGCATACTGCCCTTGAATTTGCGAAATTGATCGCTGCACGGACAATGCCGGAGCCGCAGGAGTCAGGGTAATCAGTTCGAATAAGCGTTCAAGAAACGGCCGCGCCTGGGCGATCAGTTGTGCATCGCCGCTCACTTCAAATGCAGGATTGGCAATCTGTAAAGCGGTGAAACTATGGTAGGTCGCGACAGGCGGTACGCACAGCACATGCTCCCATTGCTCTTCGGCGGCCTCGATACGGATGGCTGGCTGGCCGGAAAAGCCTTTGAACAGATAACCATCGACAACACTGAGCCCAGTGCTTTGCGATCCGACGCTGAACTCAACGGTTATTGAGAGGCCCGGGGCGAGCCGGCGCAGTTCGAGGTCGGGGTAGGCGTTAACCAGCCTCTCTTTCAAACTGATGAATGCAGTCATTATTTTTCTCCTGCGTCACTCTTGCAGTGACGAGTCATCACGTCAGTGTCTTACAGCCCAAATGGGGCCGTACCGATTTCTACCGGTCACGCGTTCTTCCGTTACCTGTCCCGAAAGCGGCACACGGAGCACCGGATTACGGGCAATCGGGCAGCAGAAAAACGACGCAACCACGCCGTGATGAATATCCAGATTTGCAGACAATCTGTCAATCAGACATAGCAGTGTCTTCCTGCTCGACGCTTTCCAAGTAATTGATGGCCACCCTGGCTGACAACTCGATGTGTGCTCGGCAAGCTTCTGCCGCCTTGGCACCATCCCTCGACTTGATCGCTGTCACGATCTCTTTGATTTCCTTGACTGAGTGCTGGAGACGACCGGGCTGGGTCATGGAGGTGGCGCGCAACAATGTGATCCGGTTGTGTAACGTGGTCAGCATCTGGACGATGAAAATATTATTGCTGCCTTCCATCAAGCAGACGTAAAACTGGGTCTTGGCTTCAATCAACGCATCACGCGCAGCCCTCAAACTATCGAGGTCCCGGTCAGGGTATTGCCAATATTGCTGAGCCCGAAACTCGAATACCGCAGCAGCTTCCTCAAGGCGACGGATCTGCGCATCCGTACCCACCAAGGCGAATTCCTGTCCGGAGAAGCTTTCCAGAAGTCCGCGTACCGCATACAGCTGGCGCGTTTCCTCCAAGGAGATTTTATTCACAGAAGGCCCCTTGTGGGGGTTGCAGGTAATCAGACCTTCCGCCTCAAGCTGTCGTAGCGCTTCTCGAATGGATGTGCGGCCGACTCCAGTCATCTCGCAAAGCTCACGCTCGACCAGTCGCTGGCCGGGCCGAAGCACACCTGAGGAGATTGCTTCTCGTATCTTGTCTTCTACTAACAAGCGCAGCGTCGCGCCGCGCTTGGGGATTTGGAGGCTTGATTCACTCATCTACGCACTCTCCCTCATATGGTCTTAATTAGGCTATTCACAAAAATGACAATTCAAACTCGGTTTGACGCAACTATCGGGGGACGTTGGTGCGCTGCTCAGAATCATACATTTCGCCGAACAGATTGTCTGATTGTATGTGAAGAATCCAGTGCGCTGCCACAAAGTCGAATTTCGAGCACTGCTGCAGGCATCGCGCGTGACAGAAAGAAGGGAGTATCAGGGGGCGGACGACTTGAGTGACGGGGGATATGGCGGAACACATAAATGAGGGAGCCAGGTGAGAAAAAGCACCCAAGCGTTATAGCGGTGAAATGAGGAAGCCTGCACAGCAAAGGTGCAGGCTAGGAGCCGGCGATGCGACAGCGGGCTGCCGCATGCTTCAAACGATTACTTCGCCAGCAACGTCACGCCCCTCCCCCTCGGGTCTGCAACGGGCGCAGGGACTCGACCCTCGACCTTGATCGCCTGGACATCACCGTTAAAACCCTGATCAGCCAGGTTATAGCCCTTAGCTTCAAGGTCGGTTGCTAACTGCCCAGAGATAGGAGCATAAGGCTCCCAGAAAATGGTGTTCGCCGGCAGCAACTGGTGATGGAAGCGCATCGTTGCAACTGCATCCTTCAATGGAAGCTGGAAGTCATAGGTGTTGCTGACCACCTGAAAGATCGAGGTGAAAATCCGCGAGCCGCCTGGTGTGCCAATGACCAGAGCAACTTTTCCGTCCTTCAGGAAAATTGTCGGTGTCATCGAAGACAACGGACGCTTTCCAGGTTCAATCGCGTTGGTGTCATTGCCCACAACTCCCATCTGATTCGGCACACCCGCAAGGGCGGAGAAGTCATCCATTTCGTCGTTGAGCAAAATGCCGGTCTTGCTGGCGACCACACCAGAGCCGAAGAATCCGTTGAGCGTATAAGTGTTAGAGACCGCATTCCCCCATTTGTCTACGATTGAAAAGTGAGTGGTTTGCGGCTTTTCCGGGGAGGCGATGTTCAGACCTGCGACTACTTTACCAGTGTCCGAGGGCACTGAAACATTGACCTGCTCTGCACGGCTGGCCAAATACTTTTCATCCAGCAACTGCTCCACCGGCACTTTGTAGAAATCAGGATCACCCAAGTATTGAGCGCGATCCGCAAACACACGCTTCTCGATTTCAGCGACCAGGTGCATGTAGCTGACGGAATTAAGCGGGACGCCCTGGAAATCCTTTTGGCGCGCTTCCTTCATCTTCAAAAGCTGCACCAGAGCAATACCACCAGAGCTGGGAGGCGGCGCCGTGACGATATGAAAGCCATTCCAGTTCGCCTGTATCGGCTCTCGCCAGACCGCCTTATAGCCCTTGAGATCCGCTGCACTGATCAAACCACCATGAGCGCCCATATCACTGACGATCAGTTCGGCGGTCTCGCCGCTGTAAAAGCCATCCGGCCCTTGTGCGGCGATTCGCTTCAGCACCGCCTCCAACTCAGGTTGCTTGAATGTTGACCCCGCGTGCAATTTACCGAAGTACTCGGCGAAATTGGTTTTCCCGGAGAATCGCTTTTCATTTTCGGTCGCTGCCAGATTGGCTAACGTGTCATCGACGGCAAAACCCTCATGCGCATAGTGAATCGCTGGCGCGATCAGATCCGCCCACTTGAGTTTGCCAAAACGCTGATGAGCTTCCCACATGCCGGATACCGTGCCAGGCACGCCCACTGCGCGGTGGCCAATGACACTTCCGTCAAGATTATCAGCCGCAATCACTTGGCCTTTGCTGTCGACAAACATGTCTCGCGTCGCCTTGAGCGGCGCACGCTCGCGGTAATCCAGGAAGTACGGTTTGCCCTCGTGATAAACCGTCATGAACCCGCCACCACCGATATTTCCAGCCTCGGGGTAGGTCACCGCCAGCGAAAACGCAATGGCGACTGCCGCATCGATGGCGTTACCGCCTTTGGCGAAGATGGCATTGGCCGTGTCCGCGGCCAAGCGGTCTGGTACAGCCACTGCAGAAGCGTCCAACTGGGAAAGAGGGCTTGCTGACGCCAGCTGAGGAACGCTAGCGGTAAGGAACGACGCACACACCACGCTCAATAAAGCACACCGACGTGCCAAGTCGAGCAAAGAGTTTTTGCACATAAACCACCTGTTTTATATTAATAATTGGCAGCAACGTTTGGCGAATTCGAGTGTGCGATTGAGCTATTACAACCGCACAACTCGGCGCCTGAAGAGCAGCAAAAGCAGACTACTTATTATCTGTACTGCGCGAACAAAAAGAGCCCTCGGCATGGATCACGCCGAAGACTCTCTTAAAGGGAAGTTACGCTTGCTCCCCTACTCGCTCGACACGTGAAGGTTCGAGATTGGCCTTCTCCCACTTGGCGATAACCAAGGGGGCGATTGCATTGCCCAGCACGTTCAACGTTGTCGTCCCGCTGTCGATAATTCTGAAGATACCAGCGATCAATGCGACCCCTTCCAAAGGAAGCCCGGCAGATGCCAAGGTGGCAGACAGAATAATGATGGCAAAGCCAGGCACTCCAGCGGCTCCCTTCGACGTCAATACCATCGTGACCACCAGCAGAATCTGCTGAGTCAGCGACAGGTCGATGCCGTACAACTGAGCGATAAAGATCGTCGCAACGCCGAGAAAGATGGACGCGCCATCCAGGTTGAACGCATATCCCACAGGGACCACAAAGCTGACGATTCGTTGAGGTACGCCATAGTTCTCCAACTTTTTCATCAGTTGCGGCATGACCGCCGCGGACGCCGCACTGGAGAACGCCAGAATCAGCTCGTCCCTAAAGTATTTGATCAACTTGAAGACGTTTTCGCCAATCAGGTAGCAAATGCCGCCAAGGAAAATCAAGGCAAAAGCAATTAGCGCGAGGTAAACCACACCAATCAACTTGAGCAATGGTAACAACGAGGCAAAGCCAAAGGTCGCGACGGTCGCACCGATCATGCCGAATACGCCGATCGGCGCATAAGCCATGACAAACGAGACCACCTTGAACATTGCATCTGACAAACCTTGAACAACAGCAATGACCGGTGCGCTTTTCGCTTTTGGCAGAGTATTCAATGCCATTCCCAGGAGAACGGCAAAAAACAGTACTGACAGCAACTTCCCTTCCGACATCGCCACAATCACGTTATCGGGAACGATGTTCTGCAAAATAATCAGCGCGCCTTTCGAGGGCTCCATGTTAACCGTAGATGTACTGTGCGAGATGCCAGCAATTTCGGTGCCTTGACCAGGCTCGAAGAAATTGGCGAAGCACAGGCCGAGGACAATGGCCAGGCTGGTAATCGCGAAGAAGTAAATCAGCGATTTGGCGCCCATGCGTCCGAACGACTTGTTATCGCCGCCACCGGCAATACCGAGGATCATGCAGCAGAAAACAATGGGAACAACAACCATCTTCATCATTTTGATGAAAATGTCGCCAAGGGGTTTAAGAATTTCGGTACTGACCCAGACCTGATTTTGTGGATGGGTATTGAAGTACCAACCGACAAGCACGCCGAGCGAAAGCCCAGCAACAATTCGCCAAACCAATGGGATACGTTTCATGTCTAGCCTTCTTGTTGGAATGAAAGGACTGCTTGAGGGCAGTAGCTAGATTCATGAGCTTCCAGCTCATTAAGGTTTCCTGGCGCCATATTCGTGCGCCAGGTTATTTATTACTTAGCGAAGAGCTGGCTCATATCTTTGAATGCTTTGAACTCAAGCGCGTTACCACATGGGTCGAACAAGAACATCGTGGCTTGCTCGCCAACTTGCCCTTTGAATCGAATGTAGGGTTCGATAACAAATTTAGTACCGAAGGACTTCAGGCGCTCGGCCAGTGCTTCCCATTGCGCCCATTCCAGAATAATGCCGAAGTGGGGAACCGGTACGTCGTGGCCGTCAACCGGGTTGCTGTGAACGCTTTCTTGAGAAGCGGTCTTAGGATGCTCGTGGATGACCAGTTGGTGACCATAAAAATCAAAATCGACCCATTGAGTGCTGGAACGCCCCTCGGAAAGCCCAAACACTTCGCCGTAAAAAGTACGGGTAGCGGCCAGGTCGTAAACAGGAATTGCCAGGTGGAAAGGAGAAAGACTCATCAGGACTCCGAATGCAGTTTTTATAGGTTTATGAAGTCGGACAGCACGCTTTCTGTCCGACAGCTTCTTTGAAGATGGATTTATGCTAAAGCGGCTCCACCGTAAATAAAATCAATATATATTTTTCATAAACACAAATTATTTTTATCAATTATTCAACGCAAAATACACCGCTCGTTATGGCGTATCGGAGTACTTATGCCCGGTTTAGAAGGCTCCCGATTTTCCTACTGGTCCCAACCTGCCTGAATAGCGCGGGTGATTTCGTCGACGAATACGCGTGTTTTGGTTGGAACGAGTCGCCCCGGCGGCATCAACGCGTAAATCCCGCCACTCTCCGAGCCCTGCCATTGCGGCAGGACAGGCACAAGTTCACCAGTGCGAACCGAGGGCCCCGCTAGCCAATCCGGAGTAAGGATGATGCCGACGCCTTTAGCAGCCGCTTGAAGCAGTGACTCTGAATTGTCCGAAATCAACGGGCCAGTTGGCCGTACCGTCCGGTGCTGACTGCCGTTTTTCAGTACCCAGTCTGGCCAGCTTGAGTGACTACTGAATCCCAGGCAGGCATGTTCAGCCAACGCTTCAGGCGTCTGAGGTTGACCGTGCAAAGAGATATAGCTTGGGGATGCATAAAGCAGGTTGCGAAATGGCGCGATCTGCTTGGCGACGAGCGTGCTATCGCGCAACACCCCTACGCGGATAGCCACGTCAAACCCCTCCGCCACTACGTCGACGTAGCGATCGGCAAAACGTGCATCCACTCGGATTTTTGGATGCTGTGCGAGGAACGCGGGCAGTAATGGCGCCACCCATCTGCGTCCGAAAGTGACGGGGATCGACACCCTGAGCAATCCCTGAGGACTGGTCGCGAAGTTACTCGCCTCTTGGCCAGCGCTGTCCAGTTCATCCAACAGTGCCCGTACACGTTGATAGTAAAGCGTTCCAACTTCAGTCAGAGAGACGCGCCGCGTGGTGCGGGACAACAGTCGAATTCCGAGTCGCTCTTCCAGTTGCCCAATTCTTCGCGAGATGATCGTGGCGTCCCGTCCTATGACCTTGGCCGCATCTGTGAAGCTGAGGGCTTCCACTACCGCCACGAAGGCCGATAGCTCGTCCAGTGTCACGCGACCTAACAACTCCTGCATATTATTCATGACGGTTATTCATTCAGACCTGACTTCCCAACATTGTGCGTCTATTAAAAGTTTCCGGAAATCAGCCGATCGAAGAGGACACTCTCATGAAACGTTGAAAGAGCATTGGCGGCGCCCCATGTTTCGTATTCGTTACCACCCGGCGATTTGCTCGAGACCGTATTCGCTTCTCGCCAAGTCAAAAATCACCAGAGGGGAACTAGGTAGCTCAAGATGATTCGATTCTCATCCAAGTCGTTGCCAAACGTTAACCGAACAGTCGCATTGCTCCATTTCATGCCGACATTCTTGAGCGGACCACGTTGGTGATCAGCATGGAAATGTTGGAGAAAATTTAGCGATGTCTTACTAGTACGGGCGACTCGCCACGATTCTGAGCTAAGCCCTTCAGGTCGCCAACGCCGCACAGGGCGACGCAAAAACTATCTTCGCCTCCCTAGCTGAGGCGGGATGGCCTGAAAATCCTTCCCCCCTGAGCAAGCAAGATGGCATGGTCAGCCTTGGTGCGGCGTGCCGCAGACGGATGCCGGCTTCAGCGCTTTCTTTGCGGGGTTGAAGTCCTGCGAAGCTGTCAGGGCGCGAAGCGCAACCGTGACGCGAATGTGCTGTGGTGCAATTCCAGTCTCTCTATTTGCATGGATTAGAGTTGCCAGGCAGCACGGCGCTCTGATCGCCTATGATCGTCATGAGAAAGACTAGTGACTATTGGGCAGAATGTTCCAGGGACGCTCACTGAACCCAGCCTCCAAAATATGGGCTAGGGGCATGGACTAGCTCACAAAAAAACCTTATAAATCAAGGTATTAATGAGAGTTATTGGCGGAAGCGTAGAGCTTTATACCAATTAGGAAAACACTTCCCCCTCCAACAATAGCGATAACGTGAATCGCAACCTGACGCGCCGCTAATACGTCCACCACCCGGCTAAAACCTCAGTGGGGCAAAAAGTGGGGCAAAAATTATCTTCGCGAAAAAACGATAAGCCATAAAAAATCCAGTCACCGCTAAGTGACTGGATTTCTTAATAAATAAATGGTCGGGACGGAGTGATTCGAACACTCGACCCCTAGCACCCCATGCACGCAGGACCCATGCAAGCCCCTTTGTAATGGCCGTTTTTACTGGCGCTCGCTGCAACCGACTGCCTACAAGAGTTTATAAGTGCGTGAGAAAGTCACGCAAAAGTCACGTACGCCTTTTTGGCGCCCTCCCCGGCGTCCTGCCGACCGAACACCCAACCCCCTCATGCCCAATTTCCCGATGCTACGCTGACCTCATAACCGAGGAATCGCGATGCCAAATTCAGACCTGCTCCCTTCCCTGCTGTTCAAGTTCAATGAAAACCAGCTCGCCCTGGAAGCCGCCATCATGGAGCTTTCAAATTGGGTGGAGCAGCGCGGCGCGGCCGACGTTGCTGATAACGTCCGAGGCGCCCTGGCCACGATTGATCGCAATGAAGAATTCATCAAGTTGACGCTCGCCGTATTAATGACGGTGGACTAACCCAACCCGCTTGGGTGTTTGAGTTACCGCCTAAAAATCGTTGGCACTCTAAAGTGACGGCTATCAGCCGTTCACTCAAGAAGTCCGACAGCACCTTGAAATCGCAACTAAGCTTATCATTCAATGCCAAAATAGAATTGAAAACGATGTGGTGGGGATATGGGTGGAAAAGATAAAGACATGAACATGAGAATCATTAGCCCCTCTCAGACCGCAACTTCAAACGAGCGATAAGCATCATAAACGCCCAAGACTACTCCTGCTCTGAAGACAGCTTATTTGCTTGCAACAATTCTCTCAAACCAGTATCGACTCGAGCGTATGAATGCCCCCTAGTTTTAATGAACGAAGCCTTGTGCGTTCCGGTTGCATTTATAATCTGAGGTTTAGGTACTGCTTTTGAGCAGTGCCCGAAAATAGCCTGCCCTTGAATTTCATCATCAACCTCTAGCATTGACTGTTCGCAAACCAGCTCGATACCTTCCTCAATGGTTTTGACGATTGTAACCTTTCCAAAAATACTAATCTTGAATGGATACACCGTTTTTTTAAGTTTCTCATGCCTAAATGGAATAAGCTGAAAATACTTCCGGCATTGCACAGCGATAGACTCACCTTCAACGGATGCGCCGATAGAGGCCGACTTCATTCAAAACCTCCCTCACTCCAAATCCGTAGCGAATTACTTTCCAAACTCAAACACTCCATCGCAATATCGATACTTTCTTGCGCACAGTTAAACATATTAGAATAATCCGACGACGAATACTCTATTCCTGTCAAACTGTGCACCCTATCAATATTGTAAATCAAATCTTCCCTTGGCACATCAACCTGGAAACTTACAAAACTTTCTGCAACTCGCTCAAACTCCTCCTCATCAATCTGCTCTAAAAGCAGGGCCGCATAGCTTGCATTGAAATCAATTAGCTTATGCTGCCACCGCACAACACCCTTCAGCAGGCTAAGGTCTTTTTCTTTTTCTAAAAAATACTGCGACCATTTACCTACAAAAGCATCAGTGGGCACTAAAAAAACTTGAGCAGTTCTAGACTCAGTACTCCCCGATATACGAGCCATATAGTCGAAATGGTTATCAGGGATAAGAGACTGAACATTTGAGCTTGTCACTTCGCTCGCTTCAATAAGTTCCAGGCTTTTCATTTAGGAGTATTCCCTGAAGCATCAAATTTAATCCACTCTTGAAATTTACCACCTATAAACTGCTTAATTTCAGAAGTGACCGCCACTAACTCACTGCGAGCATCCATCCCATTCGTCAATCTTGGCTTGTTATTTACATCAATCTTGAAAGAGTAACCCATCTCATGTACAGGAATCGCTGAAACATCAAGCGCCTTAGGTTGAAGCCCCGGCTCAAAAATCGCTTTTCGGAGTTCATAAACGTCAATTTCAAAATTCAGATATAAATCTTCTTTAGTTTTAAATCCAACTTTTAACGCAACACTAGCAGTATCATAAAGCCGCTCCAACTTTACAAACCGACTAAATACATTTTCACTTAAGGCATCACGCCCTAATTCCGATGGAACATTTACAACAAAAATTACACCAACCTCTCCAGTCAAGCCGCCAGGCTGAAACTTCTGAGCCCTCACATGGATATCTGCAATATTTTTAAAAATTATATCCATTTGTTGGTCAAGTGCTTTTTCGGAGTTTTCAAAACCCAAAACCAGCTGAACCAGTGACTGACTGAGCATTAATTGTCTTTGCCCATTCTGAAAGATAAGCCGTGGAGCGGACGGTTCAAAGTCATCGGGAACATTGGTTTGCTGGGACTGCGTATGAAAGGCCGCCCCAAAAACAGATTCCGCCTCTTCCTGGCGATATCTAACACGCTTATCTAAAGCGTGGTTGAGAATACAAATTGCCTGAGCAATATAGGCCTTTTGAAGGTCGACCATAACTATTCCAGTTCCTGTATAATCTTTGAAACAAGTAGGGACGGTAGAACGATTCCCTCAACATTTGAAGGTATAAGCTTAATCATTTTCCGCTCCAAAGCTAAAAATCCCAGCATTCTACATCTCTAATGCAACCCATTGCACTGCAAAACACATGTTTTTTGAGCCATCCATGGCGCCTCCATTTCCCGTATTGGCGACCGAATTTCTAAGAAAATCTCCAACAAATTCAATTCGCTAAAGCAGGAAAAACTCAACGATCCCACTGATTTTGAGTAAAGAGTAGCTGGAAAACTCTCCCCTATCCATGCTGCACACTCGTGCCATTGCTGGCGATGTAGTGTGGGCCATCTGCTCCCATGCTATATAGGGAAGAATCCGCAACCAGTCGGCTTCATGGCACATCCTTGAAGAAGACGTGGCCGCCGAGCTTGAGGGTCTGCTTCGCCTTCACAGCCCAGGCCGGAGGCGTCCTCATGCTGGTCGCGTAATAGTGCGTAGCACCGCCGGTGGGATCCGGCACCTTTCCATCGATCACTTGGTCAGCGGCAATCCGCGCCTGTGCGAGCTCGCGGAAAGGAATCTGCTTCGCGCCAGTCAGGTAGGCGAAGTTCGGGTCGTTCCTGTTCCAGCAGCTGAACTGGTAGGGCTTCTGGCAAACACCGGCATAGCCCTCCCCCCACCATGACTTGGCCTTGCCATCGTTCACCCGGTTGCGGATCGTCCAGGCCACCGCGATCTGGCCAGCCAGGCTTTCGCCACGGGCCTCACCCCACAGCGTACGTGCAAGGATGTCGCGGTCTCTTTCTGTTGCAGTCATCACTTTTCTCCAGCCGAAAAAAAGCCCGCATTCGGCGGGCATGGTTCATCCATTAATCGGCACTGCCGGACGAACTTCCGTCCGTCTCTCGCGCCAGATCAGAGATTGGTAGTCATCTTGATGACGCTGTCCACGTTCCAGGTTTCTCCGGGATGAGTGGTGTGCGTTATGCCGCCCATGGTGCTGACCGCGCTGCCAGCAACGCTGTAATAAATCTTGTTGTAGAACGGCGCATTGGCCACGAAGAAGCCGCAGTCGTCAAAGCCTGGGTGCTTCAGTACCTCGACACTCGCGGAGATTCCGGTAGGCCCCCAGAGCTGGGACGCCGGCAGCGACCCTAAAGTGGCCACCTGAGCAAAGCCTGTCGTGGACACATCCTCGGTCGAGGCATAAGGCGCACGCATGGCAGTATTGGTGATGACGTCCCCGCTCGTGTCTGCCAGCAGCCGTTTGATCGGCAGCATGGTCATCATCGCTGCCTTGAGTACCAAGGCCTGCGACCACACCACTTGCTGCGACAGCTCGATCCGCATGCCGCCTTCGGCATGGCTAATGGTTACGCGCTTAGAGTGGGTGGCCACTTCCGTCTGGGTATTGCACCTGAACAGCTTCGAGTACTGTACAAGCTGCAGCTTCTTGCCGACGTACGTGGCGACCGTATTGAACGGGATCTGCACACCATCCAGAAATAGAGCGGCATGGGTTTTGATCTCGTCGCCATGGTAACCCCCGATGTAATCCGGGGCGCCTTCCTCCAACCACGCGCCCGCGATCTCACCACCATTGAGCAACGCCAGGCCCGCCCGGGCCCGGGTAAAGCTCATGGCCTCCGCGAGCAGATCGCACTCATAGCCATGTTTAAGCCGCCAGAGGTCGGAGTTGCCGAAAGCATCCACACCCGTTGGGTCGAACGGCTTGTTTTCATAGCCGATGGTTTGCTCCAGGTACTTGCTCGATCCGGACTTGGCGCCCTTCACGAAAGTGCTGAGAGTGTTTACCCCCACCTTCACCACCACATCATCATTCGCCAGCGTGGAAACCACCGTCGCGCCCGGCGCGGAGGCACGCGGAAAACCACAGAGCGACCCGAAGTCGTTAATGCCGTTCCAGTAGAACATCGGCAGTTGATTGGGCAGGCCTCGAAAGCGGTCAGGGCTAGGAGATTCGTAATAGACCCCGCCCTTCACTGCCGTAGCCGGAGTGTCGCCGGTCGTTACCGTGGCCGATAGGTCAAGGTAGGCAACATTGAAGCCGGTGCTGGTGAAAGAAAACGAGCCTGGGGCGATCTTGATGCGCCCCTGCCCACTATTAGTGGGCAGGATCAAAAAGTTGTCCCAGGCCAGCGTTCGGGTAGTCGGGTCAAAGGTGATATTGATCGGCGCCTGTTTCAGCCAGACTTCGCCCAAATACGTGTTTAGCGGCCTTCGATTGGCCAGCGCACCGCCATACCCGAAAGCGCGCCGAGGTAGTAATTCATGCGCCGCATAGCTCGCGTCCAACAACGCAAACGACAAACCTGGCTCGCATTGCCGGCCAGCGGTATAGATGAGGTAAGCCATGGCAGTCGCGCAGAAAGAACGATCGGCAAAGACTGCGGCGAGGCGAAAGACTCGCGGCGAGGAAGAATTGCGAATGCATGCCATGGCCGGCACCCGGCAAGCGCTGGCTGACTTGATGGCCTGGCACGGCATCGAGGAACAGGGCGAGGCGATGACGTTGATGGTTCATCACTTGCACAGTCTCGGTCCGGAAGGATCTGCGCAGTTTCTTGCAGCGCCGCGACACGAATACGTGATCCCCGAAAACGTGTCGCACAAACTTGAGCTCGCTTACCACCGCGAAGCCCTGCGCATTTGTCACGAGGAATGATTGCTCTCTTTGGTTTTTACCCAAAGAAGAGCTCCACCACGGTTGTACTTCCTGCTCCACTCGTCGCTGCAAACCTTGCACTTGAGAAGTAGCTCCTGATCCACGGCGTCACGGCCTCCGAGTATTTCGAAGCTGCCGAGGTCGTCATCTTGCTCGTACGAGTGCATTGATTTTTCACAGCAGTCGTTTGGAAACATCGCTCACTCCTTGACCCGGCCCCATGCCGGTTACCCGTAATACCTTATCGCAACCCAAAACTCCATCGCACCGCGTACTCTCTGCCTCCGGCTGATTCGGTGGGAGTCTTCTCAGACAATATGCACGGGAAACAAATCTGTACGCATTTTTTGAATGGACTGCCTGCAAGCCTCAACGCTGGAGTCTAAGTTTATTTGATTAAGGCCTGCATTGTATTCACCGGCAGCAACGATCTGCTCCCACAACCCTTTAACTATCGACGCATTGAATCTGATGTCTACGAATGCGGATGTGTGTTCCTGTGACTCAAATCGAAGCACATCAACCGATGCAAGCATAAGCTGACAGTCGGACAAAGTGGCTATTGCTCTTGGGAGCAGCTCACGCGGGTCATACATGCCACCGCCAGAATGTGCCAATCGACTTATACGCTCGATTAAGCCAACACAAACCTCGGCAACCCCATAGGCTTTGATCACGTACTCATTTTTTTCTTTTTTTTCGTCTTCAATTTTCTGACGTCGTTGCTCCCCAGCAATGTATGTGGCCCCGATAATGGCTGCAATAGATCCGATTGCCTGAACCCAACTCGCCCATTCACTACTACTCAGCCCGACTTGAGTTATCACAAGAGCCGCAATAAAAAGCGCCGACAAGCCAAGAACAACATTTTGAACTGATACCAACGGTTTAAAAAGACTCTTCCCGTAATCGTTCAACATTCCTACACCACTCCCCGATTTTAACCGCCAAATATACCCGACGAGGACCCCCTATGTCCGCACAACAACCGCGAATCGTTTGCCAATTCAGCTGCGGTGCCGCCTCGGCGGTGGCTACTAAGTTGGCCTTGGCACAGTACGGCACGACACACGATGTTCAGATCATCAATTCGTTCCTGGCCAACGAGCACGAGGACAACCGCCGATTCCTGATGGACTGCCAGGAGTGGTTCGGGCAGGAAGTTGTACAGTTGCGGGATGAAAAGTACGGCGCCGACATCATCCAGGTGTTCCGACGTGAGCGATTCATGAAGGGACGCAACGGAGCGCCATGTACAAAATTACTGAAGCGCCGTTTACTCGATACCTGGAAAGAGCCTGGAGACGTAATGGTTTTCGGGTACACCG